>JBILWG010000088.1:0-8006 GCA_044369995.1 Gaiellales bacterium
TCGTGGCCTGGGCCGCGTGGCGCGGCGGCCAGCCCATCCCGGCGCTGGGCGCAGCGGTGATCGCGATCTGGATGGCATCGCTGGCCGCCGGCGGGCTCCGTCGCCGGCGCTGAGGCAAGAATCCCCCCGCACACGGCGAAGGTGTGGCCCGTGATCTCCACCGATCCGATCGAACAGCATCTCGCCGCCCTCGCCGCCCGCGGCGCGAGCGCGCAGACCCTCCGCGCGTACCGCTCAGACCTGACGGACTACGTCGGTTGGCTCGCGCAGCACGGCAGCGAACCGGCGCGTGCGACACGCGCCGAGCTACGCGCCTACGCGGCCGACCTGGCCGCCCGCGAGCTGGCTCCCACCACCCGCGCCCGCCGGCTCTCATCCGTGCGCGGCCTGCACCGCCGCCTTGCGGCTGGCGGCGGGCATGACCCGGCGGCAGAGCTCCCGGGTCCGAAGCGCCAGCGGCGTCTGCCTGTCGTGCCACCCACGCGGGACACCGCCCGACTCCTCGACGTCGCGTGGCCCGACACACCTCTGGGCCTCCGCGACCGTGCGCTGCTCGAGCTCCTCTACGGTGCCGGGCTACGCGCGGCCGAGGCCTGCGCGCTCGACCGCAGCAGCCTCGAGGGGCGCACGCTCCGCGTGCTCGGCAAGGGCAGCAAGACGCGCCTGATCCCGATCGGGGAACCGGCAGCGGATGCCGTCGCCGCGTGGCTCGCCAGAGGCCGTCCAGCGCTGGCCACCGACGCATCGATCGACGCTCTGCTCCTCTCCGCTCGCGGCAATCGCCTCGACGCCTCGGGCGTGCGGCGTGCGCTGGCACGTCGGCTCAAGGCCGTCGGCCTCGAGCCGCACGGACCCCATGCGCTCCGCCACGCCTACGCCACGCACATGCTGGAGGGCGGCGGCGACCTCCGCGCGATCCAGGAACTGCTTGGCCACGCCTCGCTCGCCACGACCGAGGTGTACACGCACCTCGGGCTACCCCACCTCCGTCAGGCGCACGCGCTGGCGCATCCGCGCGGCGAGTCGCATCCCGACCGCTGATTCCCCGAGCGGCCGTATCATGCACTCCCCATGGCTGCGACCCACGAGCGATTGACGAGCACGGAACGCCTGCTGGCCTGCGCGATCTGCGAGCGCACCATCCTGCTGGGCGAGGAGTCGCTGCGGTTCTCCCACCACGGTCGCTCGCGCACGGTCTGCCGGCTCTGCGCCGCAGAGGCGCGCCGCGACGGCTGGGTCGAGGATGGACGCCCCGCGCCGCCGCCGATCAGCGAGGATCGCTCGCCGAGCGTGCTCGCGCGCCTGCGCCGACGGCGAGCGGAGCCGGAACTGGATCCCCATGATCCGATCCGAGCCCCACACGGTCTGGGCACCGGCGACGAACTCGCGCGTGCCACGACCAAGCTGATCAGCGTCGAGACCTTCAACGCCAGCCCGTACCGCGGCACGGTGTCGGGTATCTCCAAGAGCCTTGGCCAGCCTCGCGTCAGCGTCGTCGTCTTCGGTGGCCGGCGCCCCGGGGCTGCCGTCACGATTGCGTGGGACCTCTCCTGGTACCGCTATCTCGTCGAGCCCGGTGGCACGCCGACCGTGCGCCTCGACGAGCGTGGTGACTCGCTGGCCGAGCTTGCGCCACGCTGGCGCGAGTGGAATGCGCGCACGCTGGAGGACGGCTCGATCGCCCTCGACATCCGGCCGCCCGCTCGGCCGGCGGCCGAACCCGCGCGATAGACGGGATACGGCCGCAGTCCCCGGCCGGACTCCCGTGCAGACGCTTCTCTCGCAAACCTTCACCGCGCTTCCGGCCATCGCCATCGCGATCGATCGCGACGGCGTAGTCGCGGAGATCACCGGCGGGACGATGCTGGCGGAGACGCTCCACCTCGCTGTCGGCAGCAGGGCCGCCGCCGAGCACGCAGCACTCGAGCCCCTCCTGCGCGCCGCCATCGCCGGGCAGGCGGTACGGCGCCGCATCGTCATCGATCGGTTGCCGCTGCTGCTCGATGCCCGTCCCTGCGAGGGCGGCGCCCTCGTGGTGCTGCTGGCGCTCGATGGCTCTCGCGCGGATGCCGTGGAACTGACTGCGCGCCAGCACGAGATCCTCACGCTGCTGTGCCTCGGCCTGCCGTCGCGGGAGATCGGTCGGCGACTGTGGATCGCCGAGACGACCGTCGAGAACCATCTCCGCGGCATCTATCGTCGCCTCGACTGCTCCACGCGAGCCGAGGCCGTCAGTCGCGCCTTCCGGCTCGGCCTTGTCGATCCCGTCGTGCTCGACGCGGTCGACCAGTCGGCCTGAGCAGCGGTACACTCGCCGCATGGCGACCACCGAGACCTCCTCTTCCAGCACCGCGGATGCCAGCGCGGAAGATGCGCGCTACCGCACGACGAGCTTCTGGCACGACTCCGCTCCGGGCGCGCTCACGCGTCGGGCGCCCCTCCCGGGCGACACGCAGGCCGACGTCGCGATCGTCGGCGCGGGCTTCACCGGGTTGTGGACGGCCTACTACCTGACCGAGCTCGATCCCACCCTGCGGATCGTGATGATCGAGCGCGATATCGCCGGCTTCGGCGCCTCGGGACGCAATGGCGGCTGGTGCTACGGCGGCCTGCCCGGCAGCCGCGCCCGCTTCGTCAAGGACCACGGCCACGATGCGGTGATGCGCTACGAGCGCACCTGCTTCGAGACGGTCGACGTGATCGGCGCCGCCCTCGAGCAGGAGGGCATCGATGCGCACTTCCACAAGGGTGGCTGGTCGACGCTGGCGATGACGCCCGTTGGACTGCAGCACGCACAGCACGCTGTCGAGGCGCACCACGCCTTCGGCCACACCGACGATGACTACCGGCTGCTCACCGCGGAGGAGACGCGCGAGCGCACCGCCGTCCCGGGAGCGCTCGGCACCGTCTTCTGTCCCCACGCCGCGCGCATCCACCCCGCGCGTCTCGCGCGGGGACTCGCGGACGTCGTTGAGCGCCGTGGCGTCGGCATCTACGAGGGCACGAACGTCACCGCGATCGAACAGGGCCGCGTGCTGACGGATCGCGGAACCGTCCATGCCGAGATTGTGATCCGGGCCACCGAGGGCTTCACCCCCGAATTGAAGGGGCACAAGCGCCAGCTGATGCCGTTCGCCTCCTGCATGGTGGCGACCGAGCCGCTGCCGCAGTCCGTCTGGGACGAGATCGGTTGGAATGGCCGCGAGGTCCTCTCCGACGGTCGCCGGCTGTTCATCTACTCCCAGCGCACCGCCGACGACCGCATCGCCCTTGGCGGCCGGGGCCATCCGTACATCTTCGGCAGCCGCCTGGAGACGAAGTTCCACGATCTGCCCGTGCATGACCGTCTGCAGGGCGTGATCGCGAAGCTGTTTCCCGCTGCCGCCGACGCGAAGATCACCCATACCTGGGGCGGCGTGCTCGGCATCCCGCGCGACTTCCAGTCGTCGGTCGGCCTCGACCGCCGCACGGGGATCGGCTGGGCCGGCGGCTACGTCGGCGACGGCGTGGCCGTCACGAACCTCGCCGGCCGCACGCTCGCCGACCTGATCCTCCAGCGCGAGACGGAGATCACCACGTTGCCGTGGGTCAACCACCACTCGCGCAAGTGGGAGCCCGAGCCCGCGCGCTGGCTCGCCGCCAACGGCTCACTCAAGCTCCTCCGCATCGCCGAGGCGCGGGAGGAAACAGGCACGAAGACCTCTCGCGCCGGCACGTTCGTCGACTGGCTCACCGGACACTGACGTTCCGGCGCGGAATGGGATCAGACCCCATTCCGCGCCGCAAGATCAGCTGCCGGCGACCCACGTGCGCGTGACCAACTGGGAGGAGCCCGCCAGCATGATCGCGGCGGCCAGGTGCTCATCGGCCACGCCGAGGATCTCGTCGTTGTCGAGATCAAGGGCGATCAGATCCGCGGGAGCACCGACGGCGACACGCGGCAGCGGCAGACCGAGCGCCCGCGCACCCGCGTCCCACGATGCCTCGAGCAGGTAGCCGGCCGGGCCGGGATCGCCCGGACGCACGAGGACGTTGCGCTGGCCCGCCGTGCGGCGCGCCATCGCCTCGAGCTCGCGCGCCTCGACGATCGGATCGAGAATCGTGTTGGAGTCGGAGCCGAGCGACACCGAGATGCCGCGCTCGAACATCCGCCTGACCGGCGCGTAGCCATCGCCGAGGTTGGCCTCGGTCGTCGGGCACACGCAGACGCCCGCCTTTCGCTCGGCCAGCAGGTCGAGTTCGGCATCATCACAGTGCGTGCCGTGCACGATCACGGTGCGGTGATCGAGCGCACCCGCCTTGTCGATCACCTGCACGGGCCGAAGGTCGTACCACTCGAGCGACTCGCGGATCTCGCGCGGCTGCTCGTCGGCGTGGATATGCAGCGGCATCTCGTGCGTGCGGGTGTACGCGCTGATGGCGGTGAGCCACTCGGGCGACACGGCACGCATCGAGTGCGGCGCCGCGCCGACCGTCACGAGCGGACGATCCTCCGCCCAGACGCGCATCGCCTCGAGGCGCTCGAGGTAGGCCTCCACGCTCGGGTCGCAGAAGCGACGCTGTCCCGGCGTCGGCGGAATGCCCTTGCCGCCGCGCTCGTACGCCACGAGCAGCATCACGATGCGGAGCCCCTCGGCCTCAGCCGCCATGCAGACGGCTTCCGACAGCGCGTTCGGATTGTCGTAGTACGTGCCGTCGGGCTGATGATGGACGTAATGGAACTCGCCCACGCTGGTGGCGCCGCTGGCGCGCATCTGCCGGTAGCAGCGGCGTGCGACGTCGTGGATCCTGTCGGGATCCATGTCGCCGGCCTGCGCGTACATCTCCTCGCGCCACGTCCAGAAGTCGTCGTCCGGGTTGGCCGGGTCGATCCGCTCCACCGCACCGCGCAGGTCGCGCTGGAAGGCGTGCGAGTGCGCGTTGACGAAGCCCGGCAGCAGCGCAGAACGGGTCAGCCGCAGCGCGTCGGCAGGTGCCTTCGCGGCGGGCACGACGGCGCTGATCACGCCGTCCTGCACCTGGACCGCGACGTCGCGGCGGACGCCAGCGGCGTCGAGGACGAGATCGGGCAGAAGCCAGGTCATGACGTGATCCCCGGCAGGTCGAGACCACCGCTCTTGGCGGCCTGCTTGGCGATGTCGTAGCCGGCATGGGCATGGCGCATGACGCCGGTGCCGGGATCGTTCCAGAGCACACGCTCCACGCGGAACGCCCCCTCCTCCGTGCCGTCGGCGACCACCTGCGCACCCGAGTGGATCGAGCGGCCGATGCCGACGCCACCACCGTGGTGCAGCGCCACCCAGGCGGCGCCCGACGCGACGTTGAGCATGGCGTTGAGGACCGGCCAGTCCGCGATTGCGTCGGAGCCATCCAGCATCCCCTCGGTCTCGCGGTACGGCGAGGCGACAGAGCCCGAGTCGAGGTGGTCGCGACCGATCACGAGCGGTGCCGAGACCTCGCCGGAGGCGACCAGCTCGTTGAAGCGCAGGCCGGCACGATGGCGATCGCCGTGACCGATCCAGCAGATGCGCGCCGGCAGACCCTGGAAGGCGATGCGCTCCTGCGCGCCGTCGAGCCAGCGCTGCAGACGCTCGTTGTCGGGGAACAGCTCGCGCATCGCGTTGTCCGTGACTGCGATGTCGTTCGGATCACCGGACAGCGCCGCCCAGCGGAACGGGCCGATGCCCCGGCAGAACAACGGGCGCACGTACGCCTCGACGAAGCCGGGATAGTCGAACGCGTTCTGCAGACCACCCGTCCGGGCCTCGGTGCGCAGCGCGTTGCCGTAGTCGAAGACCTCGGCACCACGGTGCTTGAACTCGATCATCGCCTGCACGTGGCGGACGATCGACTGCCGGGCCAGGTCGATGTACTTGTCGGGGTGCACCTCGCGCAGGTCCTCGGCCCCTTCGACGCTGAAGCCAACCGGGACGTAGCCGACGAGCGGATCGTGTGCGGACGTCTGGTCGGTGACGATGTCGGGTAGGAAGTTGCGCTCGAGCAGGGCCGGCAGCACCTCGGCAGCGTTGCCGAGCAGACCGACCGAGACGGCCTCGCCGTTCGTGCGCGCCTCCTCGACGCGGGCGATCGCCTCGTCGATGTCGTCGTAGCGCTCATCGCAGTAGCGCTCGCGGATACGGCGGTCGATGTGGTCGGCGTCGATCTCGACGCAGAGCGCCACGCCGCCGTTGAGGGTGACGGCCAGCGGCTGGGCACCGCCCATGCCGCCGAGCCCGGCGGTCAGCACGACGCGCCCCTTGAGCGAGCCACCGAAGCGCTGCTCTGCGATCGCCGCGAAGGTCTCATACGTGCCTTGGACGATGCCCTGCGAGCCGATGTAGATCCACGAGCCGGCCGTCATCTGGCCGTACATCGTCAGCCCCATCGCCTCGAGCCGCCGAAACTCCTCCCACGTGCCCCACTCGGGCACGAGCAGCGAGTTGGCGATGAGGACGCGTGGCGCGAGCTCGTGCGTGCGGAAAACGCCGACGGCGCGACCCGACTGGACGAGCATCGTCTCGTCGTTTTCGAGCCGCTTGAGCGTCGCGACGATCTGGTGGAAGTCCTCCCAGGAGCGTGCGGCCTTGCCGGTGCCGCCGTAGACGACCAGCTTCTCCGGCGCCTCGGCGACGTCGGGATCGAGGTTGTTCATCAGCATGCGGAGGGCGGCCTCCTGCAGCCACCCCTTGCAGGTGAGTTCCGTGCCGCGCGGTGCGCGTACGACTGGCGGTGCTTCCGACATGCCGACTCCTTCAGGCGGTAGACGGGACAGTCCTCTGCCCGTATGCCACCAGCCTACCGTGCGCATCCGAACGCGCGGCAGATCGTCGCGTCGTCCCACGGGCTCTGGCTATACTCCCGTTCCACGCGGATGTAGCTCAGTTGGCTAGAGCGTCGCCTTGCCATGGCGAAGGTCGTGGGTTCGAGCCCCATCATCCGCTCTCGCGAAGGCCCCGCTCCGGCGGGGCTTTTCTCGTTGTCGAGCGCTGCGACGGGGCGCGCTACGCGCTCAGCGCCTCGCGCCCGTGCGGCACATCCCAGTCGAGGGCCGGCCCTGCCGGGATGATGCCGGTGGGATTCAGCTGCAAGTGGGTCGTGTAGTAGTGGATCTTGATGTGGTCGAGGCGCACGGTCTCCGCGATGTCCGGGTGCTGGTAGAGGTCGCGGAAGTACGGTCCCAGGTTCGCGTAGTCGCTGATGCGGCGGATATTCGTCTTGAAGTGGCCCACGTAGACCGGGTCGAAGCGCGCGAGGGTCGTGAAGAGACGCCAGTCGACCTCGGTGATCGCCGACCCCATCAGGTAGCGCCGTGAGGCGAGGCGCGCGTCGAGCTCGTCGAGCATCGCGAAGAGCTCGGTGACGGCCTCGTCGTAGGCCTCCTGCGTCGCCGCGAAGCCCGTTTTGTAGACGCCGTTGTTGACCGCGTCGTAGATGCGCTCCTCGAGCGCGTCGATGTCCGGGACCAGCGCCTCGGGCCGCAGGTCGAGACGCACGTCGGTGAAGGCGTCGAACGCCCTGTCGAGCATGCGCATGACGAGCGCGGACTCGTTGCAGACGATGGTGCGCGTCTCGCGGTCCCACAGCGTCGGTACCGTCACGCGCCCCTCGAACGCGGGGTCCGCGATCGCGTAGGCCTCTGACAGGAACCGGAAACCCTCGAAGGGCTCGGTCTCGGACCCGACCGGATCGCCGAAGCCCCAGCCGCGCTCGTCGCGGTAGGGATTGACGACGACCATCGGCACCGCGTCCTCGAGGCGCTTGAGGCGGCGCAGGATGATCGCCCGGTGCGCCCACGGGCATGCGTACGAGACGTAGAGCACGTAACGCCCCGCCTCGGCCGGGTAGTTCGTCGTGCCGTTGGGGCAGACGTGGTCGAGGAAGCGGCTCTCCTGGCGCACGAACCTGCCGATCGTGTCGGTCTCGCGGGGGAACTGTGCCGGGATGCTGCGCATGGAATCACCCTAGCGCGGCGGCTACGATGCCGCCGACATGCGCATTACGAACCT
>JBILWG010000252.1:0-7934 GCA_044369995.1 Gaiellales bacterium
CCGTGATCGACACCGTGTACGTCGCCGTCGTCGACAACGCACCATCCGACACACTCACCGTGAACGTCTCCGACACGTCCGCCGTCCGCGCATTGATCGCCGACGCGCTCGGCGTAAACGTGTAAGCCCCCGACGCCTTCGTCACCACCAGCGTGCCGTACGTCCCAGCCTTCGTCACCGTCGTACCGTCATCCGTCCCAGCCGTAATGCCGTACGTCAGGGAAGCCCCGGTGTCGCGATCCGCACCGCCAAGCGTCCCCGTCACATTCGAGAACGAGTCATTCGCCGACGTATCCGTGTAGCTGGCCGTCGCCGGCGTCGCGAGCGTCGGCGTGTCATTCGCGCCCGTCACGGCAACGGCCACGGAGCCAGTACCCGTGCCGGCAGCCGAGTCGGTCGCGGTGACGGTGATCGTCTCCGACCCCGCGCCGGACAGACCATCGACGGCCGTCGCGTTGGGCTCGAAGCGGTACTTGCCCGTCGAGGACTCCACGTAGAGCGTGCCGTACGTGCCGACGATGCGGCGGTTGAAGGTGACGGAACCAGAGGTCCACGTCAGCGTCCAGGTCCCGGTCGTGCCACCGGCAATGGTCCACGACGAGATGGCGTTCGACTCGGCATCCGTCGCCGCGAGGGTGCCGGTCTGCGCGGAGAACGTGTCAGCCGAGGCGGTGTCGGTCAAGGACACCGTCGTCGTCGTGACGACAGGCACGTCATTGACGGCCGTGATCGACACGGTGAACGTCGCGTTGGTCGTCGCGGTCCCATCGGTCACCGTCACGGTGAAGGTTTCGCTGGCGTTGGCGGCCAGTGCGTTGATCGCCGTTGCGTTCGGTGCGAAGGAGTATGCGCCCGTCTGCTCGGTGACGGTCAGCGTGCCGTACGACCCCGTCTTCGTGACTGTCGCGCCCCCATCGGTGCCACTGGCGATGGAGTAGGTGAGCGTGTCGCCCGCGTCGGCGTCGGCACCGTTGAGCGTGCCCGTGGCGGCGGAGAACGTGTCGACACCGCTCGAATCGACGAAGGCCGCCGTGCTCGGCGTGGCAAGCGTCGGGGCAGCGTTGCGGGAGATCGTCACGGTGGAGCCCGTCGCCGCCGTGGCCGGCCCGGTGTTACCCGCGGCATCGGTGGCGCCGCCGCTGGCAAAGCGCGGAATCACGGTGCCGTCAGAGCACCCCGAGATCGTGACCGCGCGCGTCGTGCCGGAATCGGCCCCCGGGTCAAAGGTACAGTCCGTCGCCGTGCCGGTCGTCGAGAAATCGTCTGCGGTGACCCCCGTCACGGATTCGGAGAACGTCAGCGTGTACGTCAACGTCAGCGCGGCCGTCGGCGTCGCCGTCACGGCAGTGAAACTCGACACCGTTGGCGGCGTCGTATCGATCACGATCGCCTTCGCACCCGCGATGTTGTTCACTCCCGACGGCACCGTCGTCGACGACATCGCGTTGCCCGCCGTATCGGCAACCGTGCCGATCGTGAAGCTCGACACCGTCAGATCCGACGACGTCTGCGACGCGCCAACCGTGTATGTACCCGTCAGCGACGTCCCCGCCGACGCCGCCGTCAACAGCACCGTCGCACCCGTGTCGAGCGTAACCGTCAGCGTGTTACCCGACTGGATCGCCTCGCTCGTCGTCGCCGTCACATTGATCGAGTCGCCCGCCTTGTACGACCCATCCGCCGCCGTCGACGAAAAACTCGACACCGTCGGCGCCGTCGTATCGTTGAACGTGACGGCCGCAGTCGTCGTGGACGCCGTGAAGCTCGTACTCGAGCCATATTCGCGCAGCGTGTAGGCCGTCGATTCGTTGGCGTCATGCCAGCGCCACACGCCGCCGATGTAGAAGTACGACAGGTAGTTCTCGTTGGCGAAATTGGTCGGCTGGCCGGCGTACCAGGGCGTCCAGCCCGACTGCGTGCCCGACCCCGTCGGGGACACGTCGGTCGTATCAGCCGCCGGTGCGTTGGCGCCCGGCGACCAGACGAGCGCGTTCGTATTCGTGCCATCCGAGCAGAGTGTTCCGGCCGTCGGCACCGCGGTGCAGCGAACACCGGCCAGGCGAACCTGCTGCGTCCCGTCCTCGGGCGCGAGAATTGTGGTGCGGACGAAATCGTCTTCTGTCTGGTCGCGCACGACGGCGAGATAGCCGCCGGCGCCAGCAAAGGTGTCGGCGCGCGCCGCCGCGCCGGCCGCGGAGTACGTCTGGAGCGACGCGTTGAGACGGTAGTAGTGGCCGTTGCTCGCATTGAAGTACGTCTTCGAACCCGAAAGTGTCCCCTGCGAAGCCGTCGGCTCAACCGCAACCGTGACCGTCGCCGACCCGACCGCGGCGCTCGAAATGCGCGTGAACGCGGTGCCCTGGCTGTTGAGCACGTTCTTGACGGCAGCGAGTGAGCCTTTGATCGTGACGGTGTTCGCCGTCACGCTCGCGGACGTTGCACCCGAGTCGCCGACCGCGACAGTGAGCGTGCCGGCGGTTGTCGTGACGGTCGCCGTGACGCTCGCCCAGCCAACGCTTGACGCGTCCGTCACGTCGAAGGCGCTACCAATCGCCGTGGCCGTGCCGGCACTGGCGCTCACCGCGGCTCCGCCGGAAACGTCAGGATACCTCGGTGTGGCGGCGGTCGAACGCGTCACGTCGACGCTGGCCGGAGATCCCACTACCGCAGTCTGGGCGTTACCCGCAACGTCGGCTACCGAGAAGGTACCCGCACGCGTGAGCGTGCTCGTGAGCCGCTCGCCAACCGTCGCGCTCGATGTCACGGCGATCGTGCAGACGGCTGACGACGTCTGCGTGATTGACGTAATCGACGAGATATTGGTGAGCGTGAAGTCGGTACCGGCTGTGGTGGACAACGTCGTGCAGTCGATCGCCTCGTTGCCCGTCAGCGTGAACGTCAGCGAAGAAGTCGTAGCCGTTGCTGACGACGCTGCAAGGGTCACGGTCGGTGCCGACGTGTCGATGACGATCGCCTTCGACCCCGCGATGTTGTTGGTCCCCGACGGCACCGTCGTCGACGTCATCGCATTGCCCGCCGAATCCGCGACCGTCCCGATCGTGAAGCTCGACACCGTCAGATCCGACGACGTCTGCGACGCGCCAACCGTGTAGGTACCCGTCAGCGACGTCCCCGCGGACGCCGCCGTCAACAGCACCGTCGCACCCGTGTCCAGCGTAACCGTCAGCGTGTTACCCGACTGGATCGCCTCGCTCGTCGTCGCCGTGATGTCGATCGTCGCGCCCTGCTTGTATGTGCCGTCCGCGGTGGACGACGAGAACGACGAGACCGTCGGTGCAGTGGTGTCGATGACGATCGCCTTCGCGCCTGCGATGTTGCTGGCACCTGACGGCACTGTCGTCGACGTCATCGCATTGCCCACCGTGTCGGCGACGGTGCCAATCGTGAAGCTCGAGACCGTCAGGTCGGCCGAGTTCTGCGCCGACGTCACGGTGTAGGTACCCGTCAGCGTCGTGCCGGCCGACGCAGCCGTGAGCAGCACCGTCGCACCCGTGTCCAGCGTGGCCGTGAGCGTATTGCCCGACTGGATCGCCTCACTCGTCGTCGCTGTGACGTTGATCGTGGCCCCCGCCTTGTACGACCCATCGGCGGTCGAGGAGGAGAAGCTCGACACCGTCGGTGCCGTGACGTCGCGGGTGATAGTGGTCGTCGCGGTCGCGGCAGAAGCTGGGCCAGTGTTGCCCGCGACGTCGGAGGCACCAGCAGAGGCGAAGACTGGGATGACAGTTCCGCCCGTCGTGCAGGTGAGAGTCACCGTGCGCGAGCTGCCCGAGTCGGTACCTGGCGCGAAGGTGCAGGTTGCGGTACCGCTATTCGAGAAATCGCCAGCCGCGACGCCCGTCACGGCCTCGGAGAACGTCAGCGCGTACGTGATGCTCGACGCGTTCGTCGGCGACGAGGCGGCCGACGTGAACGACGCCACCGTCGGCGCCACGCCGTCGACCACAATCGCTTTGGCGCCCGCGATATTGTTCGCGCCCGTCGGCACCGTTGTCGAGGTCATTGCGTTGCCCGCCGTGTCCGCAACCGTCCCGATCGTGAAGCTCGACACCGTCAGATCGGCCGAGGACTGGCCGGATGCCACCGTGTACGTGCCCGTCAGCGTTGACCCAGCCGACGCGGCCGTCAGCAGCACTGTCGCGCCCGTATCGAGCGTCGCCGTCAGCGTGTTGCCCGACTGAATCGCCTCGCTCGTCGTTGCCGTCACGTTGACGGTGTCGCCGACCTTGTACGACCCATCCGCTGTCGACGACGAGAACGATGAAACCGTCGGCGCCGTCGAGTCGACGGTCACCGACAGCGCACTCGACGTCGACGTCACCACCGACCCCAGCACCGTCGATGACACCGCTGTCAGCGAATGCGCACCCGCGGTCAGCGTATCCGTCGTGCACGACCACGCACCCGTCGTGTCGTTCGCGAGGCAGGAACTACCCGTCTCCGTACCGCCGTCCTTCAGCTGGACCGATGCACCCGGCGCCGCCGAGCCCGTCAACGTGAGCGCCGTGCTCGTCGTGCGATCGTCACTATTCGATGCTCCCGTATCTGAGCCTGCATCCAAGTCGGGCACCGATACCGCAGGCAGGGCGTACCGCACAACCACGATGCCCGATCCGCCCGCACCGCCCGCGAGCGAGCCGTCACCGCCTGCTCCACCTCCGCCGCCGCCGGTGTTGGCCGTCGCAGCAGATCCAGCCGCCGCGAGACCACCGGTGCCGCCTCCACCCTGGCCTCCGGCGCCCGCACTTCCGGTCACGCGCTTACCACCACCGCCACCACCGCCGTAGTTCACGACGGCACCGGTAGTCGAGTTCGAGACGCCGGCGCCACCGGCTCCGCCGGCCGTCGACGTGCCGTTACCGCCGGCGACCCCGGCCCCGCCGCCGCCGCCGCCGGACTGGTTGTTGCCGGAACCACTAGCAAGGCCGGTACCGCCGGCGGTGCCCTGCCCCGCCGTGCCGTTGGCCGGCTGTGCGATCACGACCCCCTGCGCACCTCCGCCACCGCCCGACGCGCCGTTCGTGGCGTTAGTGGCTCCGCTCGCACCCTGACCGCCCGCGCCACCGCCACCGCCTGTCGCCGTGAGCGAAACCCCGGTGCCCGTCAGGCTCGAGGTGCCGCCGATACCGCCGACGGCTGCTGCGATGCTCGTTGTCCCGCCGCTCACGCCGCTCGCGCCGACGACGGCCGAGAGCGTCTGCCCCGCGGTCACCGCGGCAGTGCCACCGCGTACCTGTCCGGCGCCGCCGCCACCCGAGCTAAAGCCACCGCCGGCGACGCCACCGCCGCCACCGCCACCGCCAACGAGCAGGTAGTCGATGGACGTCACGCCGTTCGGCACGGTCCAGTTCGTCGTGCCGCTCTGGAACCGTTCGACGACATACACGGTGCCGTTCGTGCCGATCGTGCCGTTGCCGGTGAATGCCGTGCGGCTATTGGTAGCCGCGATCGTGATCGAGCCCGAGCCAGACGTGTTGCCGTTACCAGCCGCGTCGGTGAACGCGCCCGCAGCCACAGACAGTGCAGCGCTGGGGCCGACGCCCGTGGCGGTGAAGGTCGCCGTGTACGACGTCCCCGAACCGGAGAACGCAGAGAGCGTGCCATTCGTCGCGCTCACGTCGGCGACCGTGAAGTTGGTCGAAGCCTCGCTGAGCGTGAACGTCACCGTCGACGTGCGACTTGACGAGGGTGTCACTGTCGATGGTGACGGCGAGATGATGATGGTCGGCGACGTCGTGTCGGCGATGCTGGCCCCGATCGTCTGCGCCGCTGAGGTCACGCCACTGCGGCTCATCGTGTAGCTGAAGCTGTCGAGGCCTACGGCACTTGACAGCGGCGTGTACGTAAAGGCCCCGGTCGCCGACGTGATTGCGACGGTGCCCTGCGTGCCCTGCGTGCCGACGGCGAACGTGACGTTGCCGCTCGGCTCATAGCCCGGCAGGTAGCCGGAGTAGGTGCTCGTGCTGTTGACGTTGAACGTCGTCGGCGCGGACATCGTTGGCACATCGGTCGACGTAGTCGTGCCGCCGTACGTGCCGTTGAGCGCCGAGCCGCCGACCATCGCGCTGTTGTACGCCGTCGAGCCGCTCGGCTCGTCGAGGAACCAGGTGATCAGGTCGGAGGCGAGACGCTTGTCGTACGTCGCGGCGATCTGGGTGCCGGTGCGCGCCGTGCTCCAGAAGCGAATGTCACTCATCTGGCCCTGGAAGAACTCCCTGTACTGAGCGGTGCCGCAGACGGCCTGGAGCGTGGTGCAGGTGCCGCCGCGGCCGCCGACGGTCATCGGATTCGCGGTGTTGTCGAGGGTCGCCGGCGCCGAGCCCGTGTACGTCGCCGTTGCGGCGCCGTTGACGTGGACCCGCAGCGCGGTGCCGCTCTTGACGATGGCGAGGTGCGTCCACGAACCATTCGGCACCGTGATCCCGGTGGAGACCCAGCTCCACGAGCCGCCCGTTGCCAGCGCGTACTGGAGCACGCCGTTCAAGAGCGCGAACTCGTACGTGACTTCCTTGTTGAGCAGCATCGAGCCCGCCGACGTCGCGGACGGCTTCAGCCACAGCTCGAAGGTGAAGTTCGCGGAGAGATCCACGGCGCTTTGGTCGAGGACGCCGATGGTGTCGGCACCCCCGAACGTGCGCGAGCGATCCGTGGCGGGTACGCCGACGAACAGGTCGAGCGCCGTGGTCGCGTCGGCCGAGCCGGGCGCGCCCTCGACGTTGCCCGTGCCGTCCGTCGCCCTCGTGTAGAGGTAGTACGTGCCGCTGGCGCTTGGCAGGGTGCAGGTGATCGTGCCGCTCGCGGCCGTGGACGTGACGGTGCCGCACTGCGTCGGCGAGGTCAGCCCGGAGGCGGTCGAGTAGAAGGCGGCGACGCTCGCGACGTCGGCGGTGCCGGCGGTGATCGTGTAACCCACCGACACGGAGGTACTCGTCGAGGAGGCGGGGGCGGTCCCGGCCGAGAGCGGTGCAGTGGTATCGGTGACGGCGGCCATCACGCTCTGCGCCGAGGTCGTCAGCGTGCCATCGGAGACGGTGTACGTGAATGGATCACCGTACGTGCCCGTCAGGCTCGGCGTGTAGGTGAAGGCACCGGTCGATGCGCTCGTGATGGTCGCCGTGCCACCGGCGGCTTGGGCCGAGCGTGCGAACGTGAGGCTGCCGCTGTTGGTGTACCCCGGCAGGAAGGCGGTGGTGGAGCCCGCACCATCGACTGATACGGCCTCGTCGATGGGCGGAACGTCGGTGGAGACCGTCGTGCCCCTGATCGTGGCGTTGCCCGCACTGCCGGTTGACTGCGCGCTGTTGTAGGCGACGGTGCCGAACGGCTCGTCGAAGCCGAGCGTCACCGAGTCGGACGCGAGACGCGTGGTGTACGTGGTCGCGATCTGCGTGGCCGTCCGGACGGAGTCCCAGAGCCTGACGTCACTCATCAGGCCGGTGTAGGTCTCGTAGAAGGTGCCCGTGCAGGGGGTGGCGACGGTCGTGCAGCTCGTGTCCATGATGCCGAGCAGGTACGGGAAGGCGTTGTTGTTGATCACGCTCGTCGGATGCGTCCCGGTGTAGGCCTGCACGCCGTTGAGGAACACCCTGATCGTCGTGCCGCTCTTCGTGAGTGCGACGTGCGACCAGACGCCGGTCGGGATCGTCACGCCCGTGCCCACCCAGATCGGACCCCAGTCGGATCCGTTGTGGAGCGCGTACTTGAGCTCGCCGCTCCAGATCTCGATCGCGACCGCGCTCTCCTTGCGGAACAGCGTGCCTTGGGCCGTCGCTCCGCTCGGCTTGACCCACCCCTCGTACGTGAAGTTCCCATCGTCGACCGCCGTGTTGTCGGGGAAGCCGACGTAGTCCGTCGTGCCGTTGAACGATCGGGAGCGGTCGTCCTGCAGCGTCACACCCGGGCCGTTGGTGCGA
>JBILWG010000089.1:0-7914 GCA_044369995.1 Gaiellales bacterium
CGAACCCGTGTGCATTGATGCCGAGCTGGAGCTCTGCCGGGTCGTGACCGAACTCCTCCCACGCCTTGCGGTAGAGGCGCGTCATCGGCTCGAAGTGGCGGAACTCGCCGCCGATGATGGCGAGCGCTAGCGGCAGCTTGAGGCCGGCTGCGCGCACCGCCGACTGCGGCGTGCCGCCGATCGCGATCCAGACGGGCAGAGGCTCCTGGTACGCGCGCGGGTAGACCTCGCGGCCGTCGATCGACGGGCGGTGGACGCCCTTGTGCGTGACGACGGTGTTCTCGCGGACGTTGAGCAGCAGCTCGAGCTTCTCCGCGAAGATGTCGTCGTACTGGGCGAGGTCCTGGCCGAACAGCGGGAACGACTCGATGAACGAGCCGCGCCCGGCCATCACCTCGGCGCGACCACGCGAAATCTGGTCGATCGTGGCGAACTGCTGATAGACGCGGATCGGATCTTCGGAGCCCAGCACCGTGACGCCGCTCGACAGGCGGATGCGCTCGGTGCGCGTCGCGGCGGCGGCGAGGATGGTGGAAGGGGATGAGATCGAGAAATCGAGGCGATGGTGCTCGCCGACGGCGAAGACGTCAAGGCCGGCCGCGTCGGCCACCTCGATCTCCTCGAGCAGGTTGCGGATGCGCGTGCCCTGGTCGATGCGCTCGCCGGTGGCGGCATCGGGCATCGAGTCGCCGAAGTTGTAGAGGCCGATTTCCATTCCACGAGCGTCAACGCACGGTCGCGCCCGATTGTTCCCGGTCGCCGCTGGCGGATAGCATGGTGTGGTGATTCCCGACGACGTCCGCGCGCGCGACCTGATCGGCTACGGCGCCGAGCCGCCAGCGTTTGCCTGGCCGGACGACGCCACGGTCGTCGTCAACCTCGTGGTCGTGTACGAGGAGGGCTCCGAGGCCTCGCTGCGCTGGGATGACTCGCGCAACGAGGGGTGGGGCGAGTATCCGAGCGAGGGGCCGCAGCCGCCGCACCTCGATCACGGCACCGAGGGACACTACGACTACGGCAGCCGCGCGGGCATCTGGCGTCTTGCGCGCCTGATTGACGAAGCCGGTGTGCCCGCGACCGTATCGGCGACCGCCACTGCGCTCGAACTGAATCCCGCCGTCGCCGAGTGGATGAACACGCGCGACCACGACCTGCTCGGTCATGGCTGGCGCTGGCTGCCGCCGTGGAGCATGGATGAGGCGACCGAGCGCGACCATCTCGCCCAAGCCATCGCGACGTACGTGCGCGTGTGTGGTCGCCGCCCGCTCGGCTGGAACAGCCCGTATTCGGCGAGCGATGCCACGCGACGCCTGTTGGTGGAGGAGGGTGGCTTTCTCTACGACTCCGATCCCTGCGCCGACGATGTTCCGTACTACGTGGAGGCCGACGGAGCCTCGCTGCTCGTCGTGCCGTACTCGAAGACGTACAACGACAGCCGCTATCTGGCGAGCCCCGGCTTCGCCAGCCCGCGCGACCACCTCGACCTGCTGACGATGGGCGTGGACGAGCTCGTCCACGAGGGGCGGCCGGCGATGATGACGGTCGTCGTGCACGCGCGCTGGACCGGCCAGGCCGCCCGTGCCGCGGCGCTGCGCAGCTTCCTCGAGCACGCAACCGGCCTCCCGGGCGTCGCCTTCATGCGCCGCGATGACATCGCGCGCTGGTGGCTCGAGCAGTACCCGCCGCGTCCCTCGGCCTGATCAGCGCAGCGCGGCGATCGCGTCGGCGAACGCGTCGACGACGTCCACGTGCTCGCGCTTCATCAGCGTCGAGCGCAGCACCGTCGCGGTCGGCTGATCCGCCTCGAGGCCCAGATCCCCTGCCGCAACGGCGAGCTTGGCTGCGTGCCACCCCTCCGCGGCGAGCGCGTCGAACGCGGCGAGGGTCGCCGCCGACACCGCGGACGCCGTCGCGTGCGCCGGATAGAAGCAGACGATGTCGAGGTCGGGCTCGAGGACGAGCGTCCAGCCGTCCATGGCGCGGATGCGCTCCGCCAGACCGAGCGCGGCCGAGCGGGCGCCCGCGAGATGCGCGCCGAGCCCGTCGCGTGTCAGGGGCAGGGCGCGCAGGGTGGCCCAGAGCGCCGCGGCCGCAGCGCCCGAGCGGGAGCACTCGAGGCTCACTTCGCCGGGATGCAGGTCGTCGCTGGTGAAGTACGTGTACGGCGAGTCGTGCCGATAGAAGCGCCCAACCGCCGGGTCGGCGAAGACGACGCAACCCGAGCCGTACGGCTGGAGACCGTGCTTGTGCGGGTCGATCACGATCGAGTCGGCGCGGGGGAGAGCGGAGAACGGCTCGACCGCCACGCCTGGTGCATTCCCGTCGGCCAGCAGCGTGAAGAAGCCGCCGTACGCCGCATCGATGTGCAGCCGTGCGTCGTACTGCTCGCAGAGGTTCGCGATGCGGTGCACGGGATCGAGCACGCCGAGCCCGGTCGTGCCGAGCGTGGCGACGACGGTGCCGACGCCGCCCTGCTGCAGGCGCTCCTCCAACGCCGCCACGTCGAGCGTGCCGTGCTCCGTCGACGGCAGCGTCTCGTGCCGCGCGCCGATCACCTCGGAGATGCGCGCGTGCGTGTAGTGCGCCTGCGTGCCCGACACGATCACGCCGTCGGGGTGCAGGCTCCGCGCCACCCACAGCGCCTCGAGGTTCGCGATCGTGCCCGAGGCCGTCAGGTGCGAGAGGTGCGTCTCGTGCCCCAGCATGCGCGCGATCTGGTCGACCGCCTCGCGCTCGAGATGCGCGGTCGCCGGCCCGCCGTCGAAGGCGTGGTTGTTCGCGTTGATCAGCATCGCCATCGCGTAGCCCGCCCACGCCACGGGGTGCGGTGGCTTGAGCATCTGGCCGAGGTACTGCGGATCGGCAAACGGGTACGAGCCTCCGAGTCGCTCAGCCAGCGCATCGAGGGCCTCGCTCCACGTGGCGGGCATGTCGCCGCCGTCGTGCAGCAGCGATCCGAGCGGCAGCAGCTCGGCCGCACGGCGGTGCAGGCGAGCTGCTTCGTCGGCGTGCAGGTTCGGCTCGGTCATGTGGGCATCGTACGGTCAGCGCGGCACACGTATGCTGCCGCGCAATGGTTGTGAATCGTTTCCCACTTCTCGAACCCGTGACGCCTGACGGGCTCGACACCATCGAGCGCGGCTGGATGCGCATCGTCTCCGAACTGGGCATTCGCTTCGACCACCCGGAGGCACTGCGCCTGCTGGCCGAGGCCGGACAGCGCATCGATGGCGACATCGTGTACTTCGATCCTGCGTGGGTGCTCGAGATGGTCGCCAAGGCGCCGAGCGAATTCACCCTGCACGCGCGCAATCCGGAGCACGACATGCGCTTCGGGGGCAATCACATGGTGTTCATGCCGGTGCAAGGGCCGCCGTTCGTGCGGCGTGGGATGGAACGGCGTGATGGCGAGCTGCGCGACTTCGAGGACTTCTGCCGGCTGGCGCAGACGATTGACGAGTACGACTCGGCCGGCAGTCTGCCCGTCGAACCGAACGATCTGCCGCTCGACTCGCGCCATCTTGATGAGATCCGAGCGCTCTTGACCCTGACCGACAAGCCCTTCGGTGCCAATGCCGTCAGCGTGGCCGCGGTCAACGACGCACTTGCTGCAGCGCGCATGGTGTTCGGCGATCGCATCGACCGCGAGGCGTGCACGTACACCAACATCAACGTCAACTCGCCGCTGGTCTACGACGAGCGCATGCTCGACGCGCTGCTGATCTACGCGCGCGCCGGGCAGCCGGTGCTGGTCGTGCCGTTCCTGCTGATGGGCGCGATGGCACCCGCCAGCGTCCCGGCGGCGCTGGCCCAGCAATTTGCCGAGGCGTTGACAGGCATCGCGCTGATGCAGGTTGTGCGCCCTGGCTGTCCTGCGGTGCTCGGCTCGTTTCTCTCGACCACGGACTTGAAGAACGGCTCGCCGGCGTTCGGCGGTCCCGAGTCGCACTTCGGCCTGCTCGCCTCGGGCCAGCTGGCGCGTCGCTACGGCCTGCCGTGGCGGGCGGGTGGCGGCTCGCTCACCACGAGCCCGCTGCCCGATGCGCAGGCTGCTTGGGAGGGCATGAACACCATGCAGGCCGCCTTCCTGGCCGGCGCCAACCTGCACATGCACTGCGGCGGCTGGCTCGAGGGCGGCCTTGTTGCCTCGTTCGAGAAGCTGATCATGGACCTCGACATGCTGCAGACGCTGATCAAGGAGTTCACGCCGATCGACATCGACGAGGAGTCGCTCGCCTTCGGCGCCCACGACGAAGTGCGTCATGGCGGGCACTTCCTTGGTGCCGCGCACACGATGGAGCGCTTCCGCGACTGCTTCCATCGCCCGCTGCTCGCCACGACGGACAACTTCCAGCGCTGGTCGAAGGACGGCGCGCTCGACGCCGCCGCGCGCGCCACCGGGATCTACCAGCAGCTGCTCGCCGACTACGAGCAGCCTGCCCTCGACGATGGCCTCCGTGCCGAGCTCGACGAGTACGTCACGCGGCGCCGCGCCGAGCTCGGGGACTGACGCGCTGCGAACTGGTCGGTGCGCGATACGCTGCACCCCGTGAGCGGGGCTGAACTGGCATGACGGGGCACGGCGGTGGACACTCGCATGGGCATGCCGAAGTGCATGGCCCCCTCTGGCTGTCGCTGCTGATCGCCGTGACGCTCGGCACTGCCGCGGTGTTCTCCGGCATCACCGCGTGGCACGCCAACGTCCTGTCCGGGCACTCCGTGGAGTACTTCACGCTGTCGACGCAGGCCGTCAACGACGCCAACTCCAGCGACCAGGAGGCTGCGCGCAGCCTGACCGGCCAGACGCAGCTGTTCATCGACTACCAGGCGGCGCTGACCGCGGATGACACGAAGCGCGCCACCATCATTCTCGCGATGATGAACGGCTCGACCCGCACCGCGATCGAGTGGTGGAATGCCCAGCCGGAGGAGAGTCGTCCCCTGTCGCCGTTCGTCTCCGCCAACCCGGCGTGGGACGCGCCCGGTGATGTGATCGACGCGAAGGAGGCACTCGACCGCTCGAACGAGTACCTCCATCTGGCCGAGGAGTACCTCAGTCGTTCGCACACGCTCGAGTTCTTCGCGGCGCTCCTGACCGTCGCGTTCCTGGCCGGCGGCCTCACCGGTGTCTTCGAATCCATCCGCGCGAAGCTCCTGCTGCTCAGCGTCAGCCTCGTCGTCCTCGTCGCGTGCCTGACCGGCACGGTGGTGTACTGGTGAGGCGCTCCCTGCTGCTGATGCTCGTGCTCGCCCTCGGCGTGGTCGCCGCCGCCTGCGGATCGTCGGGCACGGGCGGCGAGGGGATCGCGACAGAGCAGGCAGACGGCACGCTATGCGACGGCGCCGTTGGCGTGATGCTTCCGTACACCGGCACCGGCTCGACGGACCTCGTCCAGATGAACTGGGCGCGCGTGGCGCTCGACAAGTTCAACCTCGACCACGGCACGGCCTTCACGCTCGAGCCGAGCAACGTCGATTTCGATCCGGAGGCCGCGGTCAGCGAGGCGCGCAGGCTCGTCGCGGATCCGAACGTGATCGGCATCGTCGGTCCCAAGACCTCCGCGGCGACCCGAGCGGCAGGACCGATCTTCGACCTGGCCGGACTCGCGTACGTGTCGCCGTCGGCGACGAATGCGGCCCTCACCGACGGGACGCTCCGCAACTTCTACCGCGTCGTCGCGAGCGATGCCCTGCAGGCGCCGCGGATGGCCGAGTTCGTCGTCGAGTCGCTCGACCCCAAGACCGTCCTCATCGTGAACGACGACGAGGCCTACTCGCGGGGCCTCGCCGACGCCGTCGCCACGCAGCTGGAGGCCAGTGGCGTCAGCGTGAAGCGCGTCGAGGTCGAGGTCGGGCAGGAGTCCTACTCCGAGATCGTCACGCAGGTCACGCCGCAGGTGAACGTCGTCGTGGCGCCGCTGCTGGTCGGCGATGACGGCGCGCGTCTGGCCTCGCAGCTGCACGCCGCCGGCAAGTATCCGCAGCTGGTCGGCGGCGACGCGTTGTTCGTGAACGCGTTCTACGTGCCGGGCGCGTACGTCACCACGTACGCGCCGGACATCTCGCTCCTGCCGGAGGGACGCGACATCATCCGCCTCTACCAGTCCATCTTCGGCGACTTCGAATCGTTCGGCGGTCCCGCCTACGTGGCGATGCAGGTGGTGCTGACCGCGGCGTACGAGGCCTGTCAGCGCGACGGCGGCGTCACCCGGTACGCCGTCACGAAGCAGGTGCCCGAGGTGCAGCTCGAGGACACGATCCTCGGCGTCCCCGTCGCCTTCGACGAGCGGCACGAGCTCGTGGGCGCGAAGACGTTCGTCTACCGGGTGACCTCGGGCGGCTTCAAGCTGATCGGCTGAGAGGCGGAACGGGTGCGACCACCGGCGGGCCGGCAGTCGCACCGATGCTCTGCGGGAGCGGGCTAGCCCTCAGCGCCGAAGTCCGGAGCCTCCTCGCCGGCCGGATCGGGCGCGGCGGCGAGCACCTCGGCGGGCACCATGCCCTCGTACTGCTCGAAGTTCTTGACGAACTGCGCGGCCAGCTGGTGCGCCTTCTTCTCGAATGCGGCCGGATCGTCCCACGTCTCGACGGGGTTGAGCAGCGTGGAGTCGACGCCCGGTACGGCGACCGGGATGTGCAGGCCGAAGATCGGATCCTGCCGCGTCTCCACGTCGTCGAGCTCGCCCGACACGGCGGCGCGCACGAGCGCGCGCGTCGCGGCGATCGGCATGCGCTTGCCGACGCCGTACGGGCCGCCGGTCCAGCCGGTGTTGACCAGCCACGCCGACGCACCGGTCTTCGCCAGGCGCTCGCCCAGCATCTGCGCGTAGACGCCCGGATCCTGCGCGAGGAACGGCGCGCCGAAGCACGTCGAGAACGTCGTCTGCGGCTCGGTGACACCGACCTCGGTGCCGGCCAGCTTGGCCGTATAGCCCGACAGGAAGTGGTACATCGCCTGCTCCGGCGTGAGCCTCGCGACCGGCGGCAGGACGCCATAGGCGTCGGCCGTCAGCAGCACGACCGCGGTCGGCGTGCCCGCACGACCCGACTCCACGACGCCCGGAATGGACGTCAGCGGATAGGCGACCCGGGTGTTCTCCGTGATCGACGAGTCGGCGAAGTCGATCTCGCGCGTCTCGGCATCCATCACGACGTTCTCGATGATCGAGCCGAACATCTCCGTCGTGGCGTAGATCTCGGGCTCGGACTCGGCCGACAGGTTGATCGCCTTGGCGTAGCAGCCACCCTCGATGTTGAAGACGCCGTCATCGGCCCAGCCGTGCTCGTCGTCGCCGATCAGCGGACGCTCGGAATCGGTCGAGAGCGTCGTCTTGCCGGTGCCCGACAGGCCGAAGAAGACCGCGACGTTGCCGTCGTCGCCGACGTTCGCCGAGCAGTGCATCGAGAGGACGCCGCGCTGCGGCAGGCGGTCGTTCATGATCGTGAAGACGGACTTCTTGATCTCGCCCGCGTACCGCGTGCCGCCGACGAGGATCTCGCCGCCGGTGAAGTCGATCGTGACGAAGCCGCTGACGCGCGTGCCGTGCTTCTCCGGATCCGCCTTGAACTCGGGCGCGTGGAGGATTAGCACCTCGGGGTTGTGCGACGGGATCTCCTCGGCCGTGGCGGGGATCAGCATCGTCTGCGCGAACAGGAGATGCCACGGCGAGTTGCTCACGACGCGGATGGCGGCCCGATGCTCGGGATGCGCGCCGGCCCACGCGTCGAGGACGTAGACGTCGCCCTGGTTGAGATAGTCGATCAGGTCCGCGCGGATCAGCGCGTTGCGCTCCTGCGAGATCGGGCGGTTGACCGGACCCCACCAGACGCGATCCTTCGCGCCCGGCTCGTCGACGATGAACTTGTCCTTCGGCGAGCGACCCGTGTTCGGTGCGGTGTTGACGACGAGCGATC
>JBILWG010000001.1:0-54063 GCA_044369995.1 Gaiellales bacterium
TCCGTGGTGCCCGACGCCTTCTCCCGGCTCGTCCTCGCGCCGTCGGCGGTCTACGCGCTGCTGCTCGCCGGCATCGTCGCGTTCGCGCTGACGCCGGTGATGATGCGCGTGGCGTGGCGCCTCGGCGTGGTGGACAAGCCCGGTGGGCGTCGCATCCACGACCGACCGATTCCGCTGCTCGGCGGCGTGGCGATCTTCCTCGGCATCCTCGCGGCCGTCCTGCCCAACGTCGACGTCGATCGCCGCTACGCGTTCATCCTGCTCGGCGCGGCCCTGATCTGCCTGCTCGGCGTGATCGACGACCGCTTCGGCGTCCCGCCGCTGCCCAAGCTGATCGGGCAGATCGCGTGCGCCGCGATACCGGTGGCGCACGGCATGACGATCGACGCGGTCACGATCCCGTTCATCGAGCCGAGCACCGTCTCCTTCGGCGTGCTGGCCTACCCGCTGACGATCATCTTCATCGTCGCCGTCGCCAACGTCGTCAACCTCGCCGACGGCATGGACGGACTCGCCGCCGGCGTCTGCGCGATCAGCGCGATCACCTTCGCCGTCCTCGCGCTCTCGCTCGGGCGCATCTCCGCCGGGGTGATGGCCGCCGCGATCGCCGGCGCCTGCCTCGGCTTCCTGCCATGGAACTTCAACCCGGCCAAGGTCTTCATGGGCGACTCGGGTGCGCTTGTGCTGGGCTTCCTGCTGGCGTGCGTCTCGATCCAGGGGGTGATGAAGACCGCCGCCGCGCTGGCCCTCGTCTTCCCGCTCGTCGTGCTGCTCGTGCCGATCCTCGACACGTCGTTCGTGATCCTCAAGCGCCTCAAGTCCGGCCAATCGATCGCCAGTGCCGATCGGAACCACTTCCACCATCGCCTGCTGCGCGTCGGCTTCACGCAACGGCAGGCGGTGGGGCTGCTCTACGCGTGGTCGGGCGTGCTCGCCGCCTTCGCCCTCGCCATTCGCCTCTTCCCGTACCGCACCGACGGCACCTGGAACCTCTGGCCGACGATCGGGCTGACGCTCTTCGGCCTGCTCGCCCTGGCCGTCACGTACTACGTCGTCGTGGCGCTCGAGCTCCTCAAGTACGGCCACCTGCGTCGGTTCGGGCTGCTCCGCAAGGCAGCCGCGGCCGACGAAGCGCCGTTGCCGCGCCCCTTCGCGCGCTGACGGCAATCCTGTCGCGCGGGGGTGCTGCTAGGTTTTCGTGCGGTCGGGCAACCGGCTGCGAACAGGACACCGGAGCTCAGCATCACCGGAACGGGAACCAATAGAGGGGCAGACGCCTCGGGGCTCGGAGCCGGTATGGTGGTGATTGCCGGGATTCTGCTCGGCGCGGGGATCGGCGTCGCCGTCGGCCTCCTGATCGACCGTCTCGCGCCCGCCATTATGGTTGGCTCGAGCATCGGACTCGTCCTCGGGTTCTATCTCCTCTACATCAAGTACTTCAAACCACGCTGATGACCGCCACCTCCCGCCACGCGCTCGCCGTCTCGCTGCGCTTCATCGCCGTGATCCCGTGCGTGATCGCGCTGCCGATCTTCCTGATCGCCGGCTGGGGCTACGACGCGTGGGCGCTGAGCGCCGGCCTGCTCGCGCTGAACATCGCCATCGCCCTCGCCTTCGAGCGCATCGGCAAGGGGCGCTCGCAGGTGACGATCGTCGGCATGATCGGCATCAGCCTGATCGTGCGCGCCTGGCTGATCTTCGCGACGCTCTTCGTGATCGCCTGGTCGGGCGAGCGCGAGCTGGCGATCGCCGCCGCCGGGGCCTTCTTGGTCTACTTTACCTTCGATATGGCGGGACGCTCGTTCAGCCACGTCCTGTCCCGCGACGAGAACCCGGTCACGCTGCCGGCCTCTGGAGGAACCGCTTGATCCGCCGACGACTCAGCCTGACCCTTCTGACCCTCGCCGGTCTGCTGGTGTTCCCGCTGTCCGCGTTCGCCGAGGGCGGCGAGTTCAAGCCCGTCGAGGAGTTCATCAACACCTACTGGGCGTCGTTCAGCGTGGGGCCGCTCGAGATCGGCATCTCCAAGGCCGTGATCTACCTCTGGCTGGCCGTGCTCGTCGCCGTCCTGCTGACGCTGTGGATCGTCCGCGGTGGCCTGCGCACCGACCCGAAGCGCACGCAGTCGGTCGTCGAGGTGCTGTACACCTTCTCCGAGACGAACATCGGCCAGGCCACGCTGCCGAAGGTCGCGTACGTGCGCTGGTTCCCGTACGTCGCCTCGCTGTTCGTGTTCATCTGGGTGCTGAACATGATCAGCTTCATCCCGCTCCCGCTCGACACGCACAACCCGCTGTGGGGATCGATCCCGGGTCTGACGATCTATGCGGCGACCTCCAACCTGTCGGTCACGCTCACGCTGACCCTGCTGACGGTGATCATCTCGCACGTCGAAGGCGTCCGCGCGAACGGCTTCGTGCCGTACTTCAAGAGCTGGATCCCGCCCAGCCCGAAGGCGCTGCTGCCGGCGATGATCATCCTCGAGGTGCTCTCGCAGTTCCTCCGCATCATCTCGCTCAGCGTCCGTCTCTTCGCCAACATGCTGGGCGGTCACCTGCTGATCATCATGTGCGTCGGCTTCGTGATCCTGCTCGGGCAGCTGTTCATCGCCCCGGTCACGATCCCCGTCGCCGTCGCGTTCTACATCTTCGAGTGGGGCCTCGTGGCGTCGCTCCAGGCGTACATCTTTGCGATGCTCTCGGGCATCTACATCGGCTCGGCCATCGAGCCCCATCACTGACACCCAACGCAGGACCACCACAGGAGGACATGGACAAATGGCAGTTACCGACGAAGGAATCGTCAGCGCAGCGAAGGTCATCGCGCTGGGTCTCGGCACTGGCTTCGGCGCAATCGGGCCGGGCATTGGCGTGGGCTATCTGATCGGCAAGACGATCGAGGGCGTGTCCCGTCAGCCGGAGCTCCGCTCCGACCTGCAGGGCCTGATGTTCCTCGGCCTGGCGCTGACCGAGGCGATCACGTTCTACGCACTCCTGATGGGCTTCGTCGCCTTCTTCATCGGGTAACGAGCGATGCTGCCCGCCGTAGTCGCCAGCGAAGCCAGTCTGATCACGCCCGAGCTCGGGCTGAGTGTCTGGACGCTCGTCACCTTCCTGATCGTGCTCTTCGTGCTGAAGAAGTTCGCGTTCGGGAAGATCGCCGCGCTGCTCGACGAGCGGCGGGACGCCGTCCGCAAGAACCTCGAATCGGCGGAGCACGCCCGCGAGGAGGCCGAGCGCCTGCTCGTGGAGTACAAGGCCCAGCTGGCGGCCAGCCGCCAAGAGGCCTCGGAGATCCTCGAGCGCGCCCGCACGACGGCCGCCGAGCAGCAGCGTCAGCTGACCGAGGAGCTCGCCATCGAGCGTGAGCGCGGCATCGCCGCCGCGCAGCAGGCGATCGCCGCGGAGACGCAGCAGTCGCTGGATCGCATCAAGACCGAGATCGCCGACCTGACGCTGCTCGCCACCGAGAAGGTGCTCGGGCATGCGCTCAACGAGGCAGAGCAGAAGCGGCTCGTCGAGGAGGCCCTCGCCGGCGTCGACTTCTCCGCGCTGCACGGGGGCTCGGAGCAGGCGTGAGCACTGCCACCCCGTATGCCACGGCGCTCTACAGCGCCGCAGCTGACGCCGGCCGGCTGAACGAGGTCGACGGCGAGCTGGCGGAGATCGCGGATGCCATTCGCGAGAACCCCGCGTTGGCCCGTGCTCTGACCAACCCGGCCGTTTCGGGTGAGGGCAAGAGCAAGCTGCTGGCAGCCCTCGCCAAGGGCGATGATCCGATCGTGGCGCGCTTCCTCCAAGTCGTGCTCGATCATCGTCGCCTCGGCGAGCTGACCGACATCCAGGAGGCGTTCGCCGATCGCGTGCGCCTCGACCGCAACGAGCTCGCCGTCGAGCTGACGACTGCCGTCGCCATCGACGACGCCACCGCCGACAAGGTGCAGCAGCAGCTGGCCGCGGCGACTGGCCTGTCCGTGACCATGGATCGCACCGTCGATCCGACCATCCTCGGCGGCGTGGTCCTGCGGGTCCGCGACCGCCTCGTCGACGCATCCCTGCGTCGTCGCCTCGACCTGCTCGGCCGCGATCTGCGTGCCGCCCGCATCCCGACCGCCTAGATAGACGGAGAGAACCGTGAAGCTGAATCCCGACGAGATCGCATCCATCCTCAAGAACCAGATCAGCGGGTTCGAGGAGACCGCCGACGTCGAGGAGATCGGCACCGTCATCCAGGTCGGTGACGGCATCGCGCGCGTCTACGGCCTCGAGCGCTGCATCGCGCTCGAGATGCTCGAGCTGCCGCACGGGGTGACAGGCCTGGCCCTCAACCTCGAGGAGTCGAACGTCGCCGTCGTGCTGTTCGGCGAGTGGCAGAAGATCCGCGAGGGCGACACCGTCCGCCGCACCGGCAACGTGATGAGCGTGCCCGTCGGCGAGCAGCTGATCGGCCGCGTCGTCAACCCGCTCGGGCAGCCGATCGACGGTGGTCCGGCGATCGAGACCAGCGAGTCGCGTGCGCTCGAGTTCAAGGCGCCGGGCGTGGTCGACCGTCAGCCCGTGACGCAGCCGCTCCAGACCGGCCTGAAGGCGCTCGACGCCCTGGTGCCGATCGGCCGTGGCCAGCGCGAGCTGATCATCGGCGACCGCCAGACGGGCAAGACCGCCGTCGCGATCGACACGATCATCAACCAGAAGGACTCCGGCGTCATCTGCATCTACGTCGCCGTCGGCCAGAAGGCCTCGACGGTCGCGCAGGTCGTGGAGAAGCTCCGCGAGCACGGCGCGATGGAGTACACCATCGTCGTCGCCGCCAACGCCTCCGAGGCCGCGCCGATCAAGTACATCGCGCCGTACGCCGGGTGCGCGATGGGCGAGTACTTCCTCTACAAGGGCGGCCACGCCCTCGTGGTCTACGACGACCTGACCAAGCAGGCCGACGCCTACCGCCAGATGTCGCTGCTCGTGCGTCGTCCTCCCGGCCGCGAGGCCTTCCCGGGCGACGTCTTCTACCTGCACTCCCGCCTGCTCGAGCGCGCGGTCAAGCTGAGCGACGAGCTCGGCGGCGGCTCGCTGACGGCGCTGCCCGTCATCGAGACGCAGGCCGGTGACGTGTCGGCGTACATCCCGACCAACGTCATCTCGATCACCGACGGCCAGATCTTCCTGGAGACGAGCCTGTTCTTCCAGGGCGTCCGCCCGGCCATCAACGTCGGCCTGTCCGTGTCGCGCGTGGGCTCGAACGCCCAGACCAAGGCGATGAAGAAGGTCGCCGGCCGCCTCAAGCTGGAGCTCGCGCAGTTCCGTGCGCTCGAGGCCTTCGCCCAGTTCGCCTCCGAGCTGGACGCCGCGACGCTGGCCCAGATCAATCGCGGCCAGCGCCTCGTGCAGACGCTCAACCAGAACCAGTACGACCCGTGGCCCGTCGAGGAGCAGGTGGCGATCATCTGGGCGACGACGAACGGCCATGTCGACGGCGTAGACGTCGCCGACGTGGCGCGCTTCAACGATGGCTTCCGCCAGTCGCTGCGCGCGGAGAAGACGATCCTCGCGGCGATTCGCGAGTCGCTCGACCTGTCCGACGACACGGTTGCCAAGCTGAAGGTCGCCGCCGAGCAGTTCGCGGCCGGCTTCCAGGGCTCGGCCGCCACCGCTGGGGCGACCGCGTAGACCGTGGCGTCCCTCCAGGACATCCGTCGGCGGATCCATTCCGTCAAGAACACCAGCAAGATCACCAAGGCGATGGAGCTCGTCGCCGGGGCGAAGCTGCGCCGCGCGCAGGTTCGCATCGAGGCGCTCCGCCCCTTCGCCGACGGCATGCACGAGCTGATCTCCGAGACGGCCAGCCGCACGGGATCGCTCGGCGGCCAGCCGCTGCTCGACCGCCGCGAGATCACGAAGACCGGCATCCTGCTGATGTCGGGCGACCGCGGCCTGGCCGGTGCCTTCAACGCCAGCGTGCTGCGGCGGGCGCTGGATGAGGCGGACGCGGAGCGGGCAGTGGGGCGCGAGATCGTCTGGTACGCCGCCGGTCGCAAGGGCGCGGGATCGCTGCGATTCCGCGGTGCCGAGCTGCACGAGGTCTGGACGGGCTTCACCGATCGCCCCATCTACCAGGATGCCGAGCAGATCGCCAACACGCTGATCGAGCAGTACGGCGAAGGCGTCTTCGACCGCCTGATCATCGTCTTCAACCACTTCGACTCGCCGCTCGTGCAGACCGTGCACGCCGACGAGATCCTGCCGATCCCGCTGCCGGCCGTGGCCGCCGCGGGCGAGGGCAAGGCCGGGGTCACGGGCGAGCTGCTGTTCGAGCCCGAGGCCGAGACGATGCTCGGCCCCCTGCTGACGACCGCCCTCGAGACGGAGATCTTCCGCGCGCTGCTCGAGTCCACGGCCTCCGAGCACGGTGCCCGCATGACCGCCATGCGCAGCGCGTCGGACAACGCCAAGGACCTGATCGACCGGCTTACGCTCGACATGAACCGCGCCCGCCAGGCCGAGATCACCCAGCAGCTGCTGGAGGTCGTCGCCGGCGCCGACGCGATCTCGTAGTCGGACTCGATCTGCTCGGACGGCGGACGCCCGCGGCGGCGAGCGGTGAGGGAATGTCTTCGCCACGGCTCCGGCGCTGCGCAGCGGCTGCGCCGGCGGCCTCGTCGGATGGTCCGCCGCAGCCGCTCTCGGCGTGGGACTGAACGTGATGTACTACCTCTCCCGAACCGGTGCACGTTCAGACGAGGCGCGTACTCCATGATCTTGAACACGAACGATGGCTGCATGCACAGGTTCCGGCGTCTGCTGCGACTGGCGGGACTCGGGACGATCGCCGTGGCACTCGCCGCCTGCGGCTCGAGCGAGCCCTCGAGTTCGACCAGCTCCGCCGCCGCCGGTGGCGGCGCGGCGGTGACGATCGACGCGGGCGGCGACTACCTGGACGGTGGATTCCCACCCACGGAGACGCCGGTCAAGGGCGGTGTGCTGAAGGCCGCCATGGTCGAGGACATCGATTGCTGGAGCGGGCTCTCGTACTACGGCCTCTCGTGGTCCGTCTTCTCCTTCATGGCTCGCGGGCTGTACGGCTATCCGAACACGGTCACCTCACCCGCCACCGATGCGCTGGTGCCCGAACTCGCCGCTGACATGCCGCGTGTGTCCGCGGATGGCCTGTCCTACTCGGTCACGCTGCGTGAGGGGCTGGTCTTCCCCGACGGCTCTCCCGTCACCGCGAAGGACGTCAAGGCGACGTTCGAGCACATCCTCGACCCGACGATCCAGTGTTCGACAGGCGGGCCACCGGCTTCGGGGTACTACGACGGCATCGTCGGCGCGACCGAGTACATCGATGAGTTGCAGCGGTCAGATGGCACGAGCGCGATCGGCATTCGCGGCATCAAGGTCGTGGACGACGTGACGACGTCGTTCACGTTGACGGAAGCCGATGCCTCGTTTCCCCGTGCCCTCGCCATGGGATGGGCCTTCATCATCCCCGCCGGGACGCCGCGTGAGCAGGTCAAGACGCCGCCGCCCTTTGTCGGGCCGTACATGATCTCCGAGTACCAGGCTGGCGCCTCGCTCACGATCGAGCGCCAGCCGAGGTGGCGCGAGAACGTCGCGGCCGGCGTTCCCCAGGCCGCGAACGAGAACAACATCGACGGCATCGCCGTGCGGATCGGCGTTCCCGCCGACACCCAGTTCCTGCAGCTCAAGGCCAACGAACTCGACCTGACGCTCGACGGCTCAGCGCCGAGGGGGTCGCAGATCCGCGCGGTCGCAGGCAACCCGCAGTTCCGCGACCGCTTCTTCTCCACGCCGGACGCGGCGATCGACTACGCCGTGTTCCGGGCGAACACAGCGCCGTTCGACGACGTCAGGCTGCGCCAAGCCGTCAACTTCGCCATCGATCGCGAGGCTCTCGTCAGGACTCTCGGCGGCAAGCTCGGCCGGTCGCCGTGGAGCCAGATGCTGCCGCGGAATCTCCTGGCGGATCAGCCCACCGACGTCTACACGTTGAACGTCAGTCGGGCGAGGCGGCTGGTCGCGGCAGCGGGGGCCGAGACCCCGATCGCGATCACGCTGGTGGGCTCGTCCGAGTGGCCAGGGCCCCAGCAGGCGACCGCCATCAAGACGGCCCTCGAGGCAGTGGGGTTCGCGGTGACGGTCCGCCTGCTGTCCGCCGCGTCCCTGTACGGCTACTTGGCAGATCCCGACAGCGACTACCACGTGGGGATTGCCGGCTGGAGCGAGGACTACGCCGACGCGATGACGTACTTCGGGCCGCTGGTGCAGTGCGGTCAGGGCGCGAACTACGGGCAGTTCTGCGACAGCGAGGTCGACGCCAGGATCGCGGCGATCAACCAGCTGCCCCCCGGCGATGATCGCACCGCGCAGTTCGCGCAGCTGTCGACGGACACCGCGCGGGCGGCGGCGCCCTGGGCGGTGCTGGATCTGCGTCGCCGGGTCTCGTTCGTGTCGCGTCGACTCGGCAACTACGTGTGGGGACCGGGAAAGCAGTTCTACTTCGCCTCCTACTTCCTCCGGGACGGCCGGTAGTCCGTGCGGTGATGGGCCCGCGCTGCGGCCCGCTCGTGCTGGCACGCCGTTGCGCGTCCGGGCGCTCGTGGCGGGCGTCAGATCCTCCCGGCGTCGGTTCCGCCCCCGTTCCGCTGCCACGTTCGCTAAGGTGCGGCCAGATGCACGCGTGCGCTCCTGCGTTCGTGCTGCACCACCTTCGAGATAATCGACCTGAGAGGGCACGAGACGCACATGGGCGAGCGCAACGTCGGCAAGATCGTGGAGATCAAGGGCGTCGTCATCGACGCCGTGTTCCCGGACTCGCTTCCCGCGATCTACGCGGCACTGCACATCCAGACCGAGAACGGCTACGTGGTCGCGGAGGTGCAGCAGCACCTTGGTGATAACCGCGTCCGCGCGGTCGCCATGGACTCGACCGACGGCCTGGCCCGCGGCTCCGAGGTCATCGATACCGGCAACTCGATTAGCGTGCCCGTCGGCCCGCAGACGCTCGGCCGCATCTTCAACGTGCTCGGCGACGCGATCGACAAGGGCGAGCCCGTGACGGGCGAGCGCTGGGCGATCCACCGCGAGCCGCCGAAGTTCGAGGACCTCGACCCGAAGCCGTCCCTGCTCGAGACCGGCATCAAGGTCGTCGACCTCCTCGCGCCGTATACGAAGGGCGGCAAGATCGGCCTCTTCGGTGGTGCCGGCGTCGGCAAGACCGTGCTCATCCAGGAGCTCATCAACAACATCGCGACGCAGCACGGCGGCCTGTCCGTCTTCGCCGGCGTCGGTGAGCGCACCCGCGAGGGCAACGACCTCTGGCTCGAGATGAAGGAGTCCGGTGTCATCTCCAAGACGGCGCTCGTCTACGGCCAGATGAACGAGCCGCCGGGAGCCCGCCTCCGCGTCGCCCTGTCGGGTCTGACGATGGCGGAGTACTTCCGCGACGTCGACGGTCAGGACGTGCTCCTCTTCGTCGACAACATCTTCCGCTTCACGCAGGCCGGCTCCGAGGTGTCCGCTCTGCTCGGCCGCATGCCGAGCGCCGTGGGCTACCAGCCGACGCTGGCCACCGAGATGGGCGAGCTTCAGGAGCGCATCACCTCCACGAAGAAGGGCTCGATCACGTCGGTGCAGGCCATCTACGTGCCTGCCGACGACCTGACCGACCCGGCTCCGGCCGCGTCGTTCTCGCACCTCGACGCCACGACCGTGCTCTCGCGCGCGATCTCGGAGCAGGGCATCTACCCGGCCGTCGATCCGCTCGACTCGACCAGCCGCATCCTGCAGCCCGACGTCGTCGGCGAGGAGCACTACCGTGTCGCGACGAGCGTCCAGCGTGTGCTGCAGCGCTACAAGGACCTGCAGGACATCATCGCGATCCTCGGCATGGACGAGCTCTCCGATGAGGACAAGCTGACCGTGCAGCGCGCCCGCAAGATCCAGCGCTTCCTGTCGCAGCCGTTCTTCGTGGCCGCCGTGTTCACCGGCCGCGAGGGGCGCTACGTCCGCATCGAAGACACGATCCGCGGCTTCCAGGAGATCCTCGACGGCAAGCACGACGATCTGCCGGAGCAGGCCTTCTTCCTGGCCGGTGGCATCGAGGACGTCGTCGCGGAGGCCGATCGCCTCAAGACCGCCGCGGCATAACCCATGGCCACGCTGCACTGCGAGATCATCACGCCTGAGGGCTATGCGTTCGCCGGTGAGGCGGAGATGGTTGTCGTGCCCGGATCTGAGGGTGGGCTCGGCGTCCTGCCGCGGCACCAGCCGATCGTCTCGCGTCTCGACGTCGGGGAGATCCGCGTGCGCGTCAGCCCCACGGAGTGGAAGTCCTTCGCGACATCGGACGGCTACTTCTCGATGCAGGGCGAGAAGGCGATCGCCTTGGTCGAGGGGGCGATGCCGACCGATGCGATCGACGTTCCGGCCGCTGAGGCCAAGGCAGCCGATGCACGCGAGCGGATCAAGGCCTCCGAGGAGGGCGACGAGGCGATCAACCGCTTCCGCGCCGAGCGCGACCTCGAGTACGCCGAGAATCTGCTGCGCATCGCCGGCCGTTAGGCACAACAGCCGATTTCCGTTCCGGTGCGAATGGAAAATCGGAGGTATACTCAGGTCATGACGACTCGTCGCTCGCTCGCACTGCTCACCGCTCTCGCTGCCGCCATCGGCATCGCGACGATCGCCGCCTTCGGGCATGGCGATGCCAACGCCGGTGCCGAGGCGCGCGCCAAGGGCGCCGCCGCTGTGCCCGCGACCGCGCTGGCCTACGCGAGCATCAATCTCGACCGCGACGGATCGCAGTTCCAGGCGCTCGAGGCGCTCGCCGCCAAGGTGGAGGGCGGCCAGGCTGCCATCGACCGACTCAACGGCATGCTCGACGGGACGGATCAGCAGGCGCAGGTGGTGCGTGCGCTCGGCGGTGACGTCAGCGTGGGTCTGGTCGGCATCTCGCTTGCCAACGGCCTGCAGCCCAGCGTCGAGGCCGTCATGGTGGCCACCGCCGCCGACGGCGCGGCGCTGCCCGCGCTGCTGGCCACGGCGGGCTTCCGCGAGGGTCCGGCGCTCGACGGTCGGCCCGTCTGGGAGAAGGATGCCTTCGCGATGACGATCGACGGCTCGAATGCGATTGCCGCCACGTCGCGCGCCACGCTGGTCGACGCGCTGGCCGCGCAGGCCGGCAGCGCGCCCGCGCTGGCCGACGACGCGGCCTTCAAGGCCACGATCGCGAAGCTGCCGGGGGATGCCGTCGCCATCGCCTACATCGCCCCGGCTCGCCTCGCCAGCCTCGTGCAGCTCGCCGGATCGCTGCTGCCGCAGGACGCCCTGCCGCAGGGTGCTCCCGACACGACGCAGTCGCTCCAGCAGCTCGGTGCGGCGCTCGAGGACGTGCGGGGTCTCGGCATCGCCATCACCGCTGAGCAGGGTGGACTGCGCATCGTCGCCGCTGGCGACGCCGATCAGGCTGCGCTCGAGCAGCTCGGCGCGCAGTTCCCGACCGCGTACGCGCCGACGATCCTCTCGCAGGTTCCGGCCGACGCACTGGGCTTCGCCGCGTTCCGCGACCTCGGTCCGATGCTGCAGCAGGCGATCGCGTCCGCGCAGCAGCAGAGCCCTGCCGTCAAGGACGCGCTGACGTCCCTCGAGCAGAGCACGGGCATCAAGACCGGCGAGCTCCTCGCCGCGCTCGACGGCGAGCACGCCGTCGTCGCCGTGGGCGGCACAACCCCGGCGGGTGCGCTGCTGACGCAGCCGCAGGATCCCGCAGCGGCCGGAGCCACGCTCGCCCGGGCCCTCACGTCGGCACAGTCGATCGCGGAGGACATGCCGCTGGCTGACACGGCCAAGGACATGGCCGAGAAGCGTGCGAAGCAGCCGCTGCCGCAGCTCGCCGTGACCCGCCAGGGTGACAGCGCGACGCTCGCCATCGGCACCGATGCGCGGCTGGCGGCCACGCCGAGCGCCTCGATTGCGGATTCCGATGCCTATCGCGCCATCGTCGATCGCGCGGGCGTTCCGGCCGACGTGACCGGACTCGCGTACCTCAACGGTGCCGCGCTGCGCGCGCAGGCCGTGACGATGGGTGCGACCGTCCCTGCTGGCGCCAAGGCCATCAACGGCGTGGTGGCGTGGGGCACGGCGGACGGCGCCACGCTGTTCATCTCGATCGGGTAGCGCGTCTGCGGCACTCCGCGGGTTCGCGCTGTACCATGCGCGTGATAATCCGCTGCATCTTCACTATGCGGCCGTGATAGGAGCGCAGCGTGGCGCAGGAACACTCGATTCTCTTCACCTCGGAATCCGTCACCGAGGGACATCCCGACAAGATCGCCGACCAGATCTCCGACACGGTGCTCGACGCCGTGCTCGAGCAGGATCCGGCCGCCCGCGTCGCCTGCGAGACGCTCGTCACCACCGGTCTCGTGCTGGTCGCGGGTGAGATCACCACGTCGGCTCGCATCGACATTCCCGAACTGGCGCGCGGCACCGTGCGCGACATCGGGTACGACGACGCGCTCAAGGGCTTCGACTGCAACACCTGCAACGTGATGGTCGCGCTCGACCGTCAGTCCCCCGACATCGCCCAGGGTGTCGATGGGCAGGACGCCGACGAGGTCGGCGCGGGCGATCAGGGCATGATGTTCGGCTACGCCTGCACGGAGACCCCCGAGCTGATGCCGCTGCCGATCCAGCTCTCGCATCGCCTCTCGCATCGCCTCTCCGAGGTACGCAAGGACGGCACGCTGCCGTACCTGCGCCCCGACGGCAAGACGCAGGTGACGATCGAGTACGCCGAGGAGGGGGGACACCTGCGCCCGATCGGCATCGACCGCGTGCTGATCTCCACGCAGCACGCCGAGGAGATCAGCCAGGACCAGATCAAAGCCGATCTCGCCGAGCACGTCGTCAAGGGCCTGCTGCCCGCCGAGCTCGCCGGCGACGTCGATCTCGCCAGCGACTTCCTGCTCGTCAATCCGACCGGCCGCTTCGTGATCGGCGGTCCGATGGGCGATTGTGGCCTGACGGGCCGCAAGATCATCGTCGACACGTACGGTGGCATGGGCCGCCACGGCGGCGGTGCGTTCTCCGGCAAGGACCCCTCGAAGGTCGACCGCTCCGGCGCCTACGCCGCACGCTGGGTGGCCAAGAACATCGTCGCCGCGGGACTTGCCGAGCGCTGCGAGGTGCAGGTGGCCTACGCGATCGGCGTCGCACACCCCGTCTCCGTGATGGTCGAGACCTTCGGCACGGCCACCAAGGACGAGAATGCGATCGCCAAGGCAGTCCGCGACGTCTTCGATCTGCGTCCCGCCGCGATCCTCGAGCAGCTCGACCTGCGCCGCCCGGTCTATCGTCCGACTGCAGCCTATGGCCACTTCGGACGGGATCAATTCAGCTGGGAGCGCACCGACAAGGTCGACGAGCTCCTCGCTGCGCTCTAACGCCGTTGTCGTCATACCGCTCGTCACGACGCGCGGGCTGAAAGGGCCGCTGACGTACGCAGGCGAGCTGCCAACCGGCGCCGTCGTGGAGATTCCGCTCGGGCGGCGCCAGGAGCAGGGCGTCGTCCTGCGTGCTGCGACGGCCGAGGACATCCCCGCGGGGATCGCACTCAAGGCGGCGACGGACACGGGTGGTCGCATCCCACCGGAGCTCGTCGACCTGGCGCTCAAGATCAGCGAGCGCTACGCCACGCCGCCGGCGCGGGCGCTCAAGCTCGTGCTGCCACCGTCGGGGAATGCGCCGCCGCCCGATCCGTGGCTCGCAGCCGTCGACGGGGCCACGGTGCGCGGTACCCGCCAGACGGCGATCCTCGGCGCCGCCCAGGATGCGCCGGGACCGCTCAGCGACATCGCCGCGCGCTCGGGTGCCGCCCCCGCAGCCGTGCGGAAGCTCGCGACGGAGGGCAAGCTCGTCGAGATCGATGCGCCGCCGCCGGATCTCGAAGCAGCGCTCGACGCGACGGAGGCGCAGCTCGCCGCGATCTGCCGCCTGGAGCAGGCGATCGACGGCGACGGGGGCAGCCGCGAGCTGCTGCTCCATGGCGTGACCGGGTCCGGCAAGACCGAGGTGTTCCTCCGGGCCGCTGCACACGCGCTGCAGCAGGGGCGTGGCGTGATCATCCTCGTCCCGGAGATCTCGCTCGCACCGCAGACCGCCGCCCGCGTGCGGCGTCGCTTTGGCCGTCTGGTCGAGGTGCTGCACTCCGGGCTCGCCAAGGGCGAACGCGCCCGCGTCTGGCAGCGACTCGAAGCGGGAGAGGCGCGGGTGCTGATCGGAGCGCGCTCGGCGATCCTCGCACCCATGCGCGAGCTCGGGCTGATCGTCGTCGACGAGGAGCATGAGGTCGCGTACAAGCAGGAGTCGGATCCGCGCTACGACGCCCGAACCGTCGCGCTGATGCGGGGCCGCGCTGCGAACGCCGCAGTCGTCTTCGCCTCTGCCACGCCGCGCCCCGAGGCGTGGAAGGCGCTCGAACACGTCACGCTGACCGAGCGCGTCGGAGGACGACTGCCGCCCGTGGAGCTCATCGACCTGTCGCGGGATGGGCACTACCCGCTGTCACGCGCGTTGGCCGCCGCCCTGGGAGAGCTCGAGCGCGACGGCGGACGGGCGATGATCCTGCTCAACCGACGCGGCGCCGCGTTGGCGCTGCATTGCCGCGCCTGCGGCAAGGGCTTCGGCTGTCCGTCCTGCGACGTATCGCTGGTCTTGCACCAGCGACCACCGCGGCTCGTCTGCCACCACTGCGGCCATACCGAGCCGGCGCCGACCAAATGTCCGCACTGCGGCGCCGTGGACATCACGCGCATCGGCGCGGGCACCGAGCGGCTCGAGTCCGAGATCGCCGACCGCTTCCCCGGGCTCACCGTCCTGCGGCTCGACGGTGACGTGGCGGCCAAGGTGGGGGCCCTCGAGGAGGTGCTCGCGACGTTCGGCTCGACCGATCGCGCGGTGCTGGTCGGTACGCAGATCGTCGCCAAGGGGCACGACTTCCCCGACGTCCGACTGGCGGCCGTGATCGATGCCGATCTCGGGCTCGCGATGCCCGACTTCCGGGCCGAGGAGCGCTCCTTCGCCCTGCTCGCGCAGCTCGCCGGCCGTGCGGGGCGCGAGGGCTCCGGAGGACGGGTGATGCTGCAGACGTGGGATCCGGGCCAGCGCGTCGTCCGCCTGGCTGCCCGTCACGCGGTGGAGGAGTTCCTCGACGGCGAGCTGGCGCGCCGCGAGGCACTGCGCTACCCGCCGTTCAGCCGACTCATCCGCGTGCTCGTCGACGCGCCGCATGCCGGCGCACCGATGGCCTTCCTCGACGGGCTGGCGGCGGCGCTCGAGCAGATGATCCCCGACGACGACGTCCTGGGCCCGGCCGAGCTGATTCGGCTCCGCGACCGCTACCGCGCCCACCTGCTCGTGCGCACCCAGCGAGCCGAGCTCGCCGCGCGCGCCATCCATGCGGTCCTCGCGGATCGGCACACCACGCTCCGCTCCGCCGACGCGCGTGTCGTCGTCGACGTGGATCCGCAGTCCGTCTAGCTGTGCCGAAAGGGTCCCACCCCTCTGGCGCATCCGGGTATCACGCGCCATTCGTCCGCTGTCCGCGGCTGGACACAACCCGAGAGGCTCCCACCCGTTGTGGCACACTCTCCCCAACGAGGAGGTCCGACGTGGTCGACGATCTGGTCAATGAGGCGAAGGAGCGGATGGCGAAGTCCGTCGAGGCGACGCGCAACGAGTTCAACACCGTGCGCACGGGGCGCGCGACGCCGCAGCTGCTCGAGCGCATCGTCGTCGAGTACTACGGCACGCCCACGCCGCTCACGCAGATGGCGACGGTCAGCGCGCCGGATCCCCGTTCGCTGCTGATCCAGCCGTACGACGTCACCGCCCTCGGCGACATCGAGAAGGCGATCAACGAGAGCGACCTCGGCATCAACCCGTCGAACGACGGCAAGGTCATCCGCCTGTCGATCCCGCAGCTGACGGAGGAGCGCCGCAAGGAGCTCGTGAAGGTCGTCCGCAACCTCGCCGAGGAGGGCCGCATCGCGCTCCGCAACGTGCGCCGTGACGTGATTCAGGACCTGCACGCCCTCGAGAGCGAGGTCGGCAAGGACGAGATCCATCGCGCCGAGGAGAAGGTCCAGAAGGTCACGGACGAGCACGTCGGGCAGATCGATGCCGCACTCAAGCAGCGCGAAGCCGACGTGATGGAGGTCTGAGTCCGGCAGACGCCGGTTCCAGACGGTACGCTATGCCGACAGCAGGCACGCGCCTGTCGTCAGCGCATCTATGGCACTCCTCGACCGCATCAAGGGCATCCGTCGCGCCGATACGGCCGCGACTGAGCCAGCGACCGCGACTGCGGTCGCCATCATCATGGACGGCAACGCGCGGTGGGCGAAGCAGCGTGGCCTGCCGACGCTGAGCGGGCATCACGCCGGCGTGCGGGCCCTCCGGCGCACGGTCGAGGCCGCGCCCGGTCTGGGCATCCGCTCGCTCACCGTCTACGCCTTCTCGACCGAGAACTGGACGCGACCCGAGGATGAGGTCAGCGGGCTGATGGATCTGTTCGCCCGCACGATCCAGCGCGAGTTCGTCGACCTGCATCGCCAGGGCGTGCGGATTCGCTTCATCGGCCGCCGTGATCGGCTCTCGGCGCGGCTGCTGCAGCTGATGACCGAGATGGAGGAGCTGACGCGCGACAACGAGCGGCTCGACCTGTTCGTGGCGTTCGACTACGGCGGGCGCGCCGAGATCGTCGACGCGTGTCGGCGCATCGTGGAGGATGGGCTGCGCCCCGACGAGATCGACGAGACCGCGATCCGCTCGCGCCTGGCCGCCTCCGAACTGCCGGACCCCGACCTCGTGATCCGCACGTCGGGCGAGCAGCGCATCTCGAACTTCCTGCTCTGGCACGCCGCCTACGCCGAGTACAGCTTCCCCGACGTGCTCTGGCCCGATTTCGGGGCGGAGCAACTGCAGCAGGCCGTCGGCGAGTTCGCGACGCGCCGCCGACGTTTCGGCGGTCGATGAGCCGCTCGACGGGACGGCGATAGCGGTGGGGAATCTCGCCAGCCGCGTGCTCGTGGCCGTGATCCTGCTGCCGATTGCGATCGCCGCACTCTGGTTCGGCTCGTGGTGGCTCGTCGCACTCGGTGTCGTGGCGGGGGTTCTCGCCGCACACGAGCTGTGGACGATCGCGCGCGATCATCGCCCCGTCATGCTCGCCGGCTACGTGGGGGTCGCCGCCGTCGTGCTGGCCGCCCATCTGCGCGGCGTGGAGGGCATGGTGCTGGTGCTCGGCCCGGTGATGCTGCTCACGTTCATCCTGGCGGCGGCCTCGCCCCGCGAGGGGCACTCATCGCTGACGAGCATGGCGGTGACGGTCTTCGGCGTGGTCTGGATCGGGGTCGGGCTCGGCGCGGTCGTGATTCTCCGCGATGGCTCCTTCACCCTCGTGCTGGCGGTGCTGCTGGGGACCTGGGCCTCCGACATCGGCGCGTACGCGATCGGGCGGATGATCGGCCGGCGCAAGCTGGCGCCGGCGATCTCGCCCGGCAAGTCCGTCGAGGGCTTCGTCGCCGGCGTGATCGTCGGCACGATCGTGGTGTGGTGGGTGCTCTACGGCCAGGAGCTGATTGGCACGGTGGACGCGCTCGTGCTCGGCCTGATCGTCGCACTGACCGGGCCGTTCGGCGATCTCCTGGAGTCGTTCGTCAAGCGCGACCTCGGCGTCAAGGACTCGGGCACCCTCCTGGCCGGCCATGGCGGCGTCCTCGATCGCATCGACGCGATGCTGCTGACGGCGCCGATGGCGCTGTTCGGCCTCTGGCTGATCACGTATCTGTAGGGCCATGTCCCACCCCTTTGGCGCATCCGTCGCGTCCCGTACGTGGTGCCCGTGCCATCCGACGTGACGCCGGGCACACCGAGATGCGAACCCTCGCCACCAACGACTGGCACCATGTGAGGCAATGAAGCGCATCGCCATCCTCGGCGCTACCGGCTCGATCGGGACGCAGGCACTGGAGGTCGCGGCTGCGCATGATGATCTGCAGGTCGTGGCGCTGGCGGCAGGATCCGACGTCGACGGACTCGTGGCGGCCGCGCGTGCGACCGGTGCCGAGGTGCTGGCGCTCGCCGATCCCGCTGCTGCCGAACGCGCCGCCACCGAGCTCGGCCGTCCCGTCCTGCGCGGTCCGCAGGCGCTCGTCGAGCTGATCGACGCCAGCGGGCCCGACGTGGTCCTCAACGCCGTGGTCGGCGCCGCCGGGCTCGAGGCGAGCCTCGCCACGCTCGAACGTGGTCTCGATCTCGCACTCGCCAACAAGGAGAGCCTCGTGGCGGGCGGCGCGCTCGTGCTGACGGCTGCGCGCACCGGTGGCGGTCGCATCCTCCCGGTCGATTCGGAGCACTCGGCCCTGCAGCAATGCCTCGGCGACACGCCGCGCGAGCAGCTCTCGGCGCTCGTGATCACCGCCTCGGGCGGTCCCTTCCGCGGTCGCACGCGCGCCGATCTCGCCGACATCACGGTGGAGCAGGCGCTCGCCCACCCGACCTGGGCGATGGGGGCGAAGATCACCGTGGACTCCGCCACGCTGATGAACAAGGGCCTCGAGGTGATCGAGGCGCACATGCTCTTCGGGCTGCCGTATACGGAGATCGAGGTCGTCGTCCATCCCCAGTCGATCGTGCACGGCATGGCGCGCCTGCGCGATGGTGCCCTGATCGCGCATCTCGGTCATCCCGACATGCGGGTGCCGATCTCCTACGCGCTGACGTACCCGCAGCGTGCAGCGGTGGACGCGCGACCGCTGACGTGGACCGAGGCCTTCTCACTCGACTTCCAACCGCCGGATCTCGAGACGTTCGGCTGCTTGCGGCTGGCGATCGAGGCGGGGGAGGCCGGCGGGACTGCGCCGGCGGTGCTCAACGCCGCGAATGAAGTTGCGGTGGCAGCATTTCTGACAGGCACGATCGGCTTCCTCGACATCGAGGCTCTCGTGGGCGATGCGCTCGACCACGTCGACGTCCGGCCGCTCGACAGCCTGGCCACGGTCGCGGCCGCCGATCGTGCGGCCCGGGAACGCGTGGCGGCGCGGATCGGGGATGGTCGCGCATGAGCTGGGTCTACGTGATCCTCGGGCTGCTCGTGCTGATCCTGATCCACGAGCTCGGCCACTTCAGCGTCGCGCGCCTCGTCGGGGCCAAGGCCACGCGGTTTCTGATCGGCTTTCCACCGGTGGCCGTGTCCTTTCGCCGCGGCGAGACCGAGTACGGACTGGGACTGATCCCGCTCGGCGGCTACGTGCGGATCGTGGGCATGAACCGACCACTGCCCGAGGACGTCGTCATGTGTCAGGACGCGATCGAGGAGATCGAGCTGCGACGACCCGACGGGCAGCGCGATCTCCTCGGCCCGGCCACTGCGCACCTCAAGAGCGCGATCGCCAACGACGCCTCGCCGGCGGAGTGCCAGACCGCCGCCGATCGTGCCGTGCTTGCGCTGGATGCGGATCAGCACCTGCTGCACCCGAAGACGTACGCGGAGACCCGCAAGAACCTCGAGCGGCTTCACGACGACCTCGACCGGCGCGCCTACTGGCGTCTCCCGGTCTGGAAGCGCATCTCGATCATCCTGGCTGGTCCGGGTGCCAACGTGCTGGCGGCGCTCGTGATCCTGACGATCTTCTTCTGGCACGGGGTGCCCATGCAGAAGCCGAGCACCGACGTGGCGAGTGTCTCCGGCACGCCGGCGATGACCGCGGGGCTCCAACCGGGCGACACGATCACCGCGGTCAACGGGACGCCGGTGAACGGCGATTGGAAGCTCGTGGGCGAGCAGATCCAGGCGGGGAACGGTGCGCCGGTGACGTTGACCGTGTCGCGCGATGGGACGACGCAGACCCTGAAGCCGGTCAAGCCCGAGCGCGTCGATGGGCGCTGGCTGATCGGCTTCGGGTTCCAGCAGGTCTCCGATGGCGTCCGACGTCAATCGCTGCCGGCGGCGGCCGGCAGCTCCGCCAGTTGGTCCTGGTTCGTGACGAAGGAGTCCCTCTCCGGGCTGTCACGCATCGTCACGACGTCCGATGGGCACCAGCAGGTCTCCAGCATCGTGGGCATCACCGCGACGTCAGAGGAGAGTGTCAAGTCCGGCAGCTTCCTCTGGATGATGGGGGTGATCTCGCTGGCGCTGGCGATCTTCAACCTGCTGCCGTTCCTGCCGCTCGACGGCGGGCACATCATGGTGGCGCTCGCCGAGAAGCTGCGGCGAGGCCGCCCGCTGTCACGCGTGGTGATCGAGCGCATCAGCATCGTCGGGATCGCGCTGGTGCTGGTGCTGTTCGTGATCGGGCTCAACAACGACATCAGCCGGTTCACCGGACCGTAGGCAGATAGGATTCAGCCCAATGGCCAGCGAGAAGCAGATCAACGTCGGCGGCGTCCTGATCGGCGGCGGCGCGCCCGTCGCGGTGCAGTCGATGACGACCACGAAGACGTTCGATGCCGACGCGACGCTCGCGCAGATCGGTCGCCTGCACGAGGCGGGTGTCGACATCGTCCGGGTCGCGGTTCCCGGCCTGCCCGACGCCGACGTGCTGCCGCGCATCGTCGCGGAGAGCCCGGTGCCGATCATCGCCGACATCCACTTCAACGCCTCGCTCGCCGTTCGGGCCATGGATGCCGGCGTCGCCGCCGTGCGCATCAACCCCGGCAATATCGGTGGTGACGACAAGGTGCGCGAGGTCGTCGCCAAGGCGCAGGAGACCAGCACGCCGCTCCGCATCGGCGCCAACTCGGGCTCGCTGCCCGAGCACCTCAAGTGGACCGCCACGAGCGATCCCATCGGCGCGCTCGTGAAGGCCGCGATGGAAGAGGTCGAGCTGCTCGAGCAGCTCGGGTTCCACGACTTCAAGATCTCCGTCAAGTCGACGTCGGTGCCGGTGATGATCGGCGCGTACCGCATGCTGGCGGGCCTCGTGCCGTATCCGCTGCATCTCGGCGTGACCGAGGCCGGCACGCTCGTGACGGGCGCCGTCAAGAGCGCCATCGGCATCGGCACGCTGCTCGAGGAGGGCATTGGCGACACGATCCGCGTCTCGCTGTCCGTCGATCCGGTCGAGGAGGTCCGCGTCGCGTACGACATCCTGCGCGCCCTCGGTCTGCGCCACATGGGGCCGGAGATGATCTCGTGCCCGTCGTGCGGTCGCACGAACGTCGAGGTGCACGTCCTGGCCGAGACCGTCGAGACGCGCCTGCGTGGCTACAAGGAGCACTTCGAGGTGGCCGTGATGGGCTGCGCCGTGAACGGTCCGGGCGAGGCGGGCGACGCCGACTTCGGCATCGCCGGTGGCCGCGATGCCGGTCACATCTACGCCCACGGCGAGGTGCTCAAGCGTGTGCCGCAGGACCAGCTCGTCGACGAGCTGTTCGCGGTGGTCGATCAGTGGATCAGTGACGGCATGCCCCGCCCGGAGCGCGGCCGTCGCAAGCTCTCGCTCCCCGTCGTCGGAGGTCAGTCCTGATGCCCGAGCTCGATCAGAAGACCATCATCATGGTCGGCGTGGCCGCCGGGGCAACCGCCCTGCTGGCCGCTTCGAAGACCGTGCGCGTGCTGGCGCTGGCCGGCGCCGCCGGCTACGGCGTCTATCGCCTGCGCGGCTCGAAGCACAACCCGTGGCAGGACGTCGAGCCGCCGCGGGCGCGCTGACGCGGTGACCACGCTCCCCGAGGCGGAGGCTCGCCTCGCCCAGCTCGAGACGACGGCGAACCTCGCATGGTGGAGCATGTCGTGCGAGGCGTCGGAAGAGACATCGGCCGCTGCCGAGGCCGCCAGCGCCGCCTATGAGCATGCGCTCGCCGAGCCCGCCGTGGCGGCAGCCGCAGTGGCGCTCGACGACTCTCCGCTGGAGCAACGACGTGCCGAGGTGCTGCGGCTGATGACCGCCGGGCGACAGCGTCCGGCCGACCTGATCGATCGCATCGTGGGGCTGGAGACCGAGCTGATGGCCGCGCACTCCCGCTACCGCGCCACCGTCGACGGGCAGGAGCTCGACGCCGCTGCGGTCGACCGTGTGCTGAGCGAGAGCACCGACCTCGTCGAGCGCCAGGCCGTCTGGACCAGTGCGCGCCTCGTCGGCGGAGAGGTCGCCGGCGGGTTGCGCGAGCTCGCGCGCCTGCGCAACGAGGCGGCTCGCGCGGCGGGGTATCGCGATCATTACGCGATGGCGCTCGCGCTCGACGAGCTCGACGAGCAGCGGCTGTACGGCATGTTCGACGCGCTGCATGAGGCGCTCGCGCCGGCGTGGGGTGCGGAGCGCGCCGCGATCGAGACGCAGCGCCGCGTGGCGCTCGGGCTCGCTTGCGACGCGCTGTTCCAGCCGTGGCACATGATCGACGTCTTCGGGCAGGAGGCACCGAGCGTCGGCCCCGATCCGCTCGAGCCCGTGATCGGCGCCGTCGATGCGCTCGGTGCCAGCTGCCGCTACTTCGCCGAGCTCGGCTACGACGTCGAGGGCGTGCTCGCGCGCTCCGACGTGCTGCCGCGGCCCGGCAAGGACCAGCACGCCTTCATGATGCACGTCGATCGCCGGGGCGACGTCCGCGTGCTGATGAACCTCGTGCCGACCGTGCGCTGGCTCGAGACCACGCTGCACGAGCTCGGGCACGCGATCTACGAGCTGTCCCTCGACGCCGACCTGCCGTGGCTCCTGCGCGACCCGGCGCATATCCTGACGACCGAGGCGATGGCGATGCTGCACGGGCGGCGCGGCCGCGACCCCGAGTTCCTCGAGCGCTATGCCGGCGTACCTGCCGCCGCCGCGCAGGATCCGATCAACGCCGCCACGCTGCGGCGCGGTCTCCTGATCCTCGCCGCGTGGGTGCAGGTGATGACGCGCTTCGAGCAGGCCTTCTACGCCGATCCCGACGGCGACCTGGACATGGTCTGGTGGGACCTCGTCGAGCGCTACCAGGGGATCCCGCGCCCGCTGGCACCCGTGCCGAACGCGTGGGCCTCCAAGATCCACCTCGCCGTGGCGCCCTGCTACTACCACAACTACCTGCTCGGGGAGATCCTCGCCTCGCAGGTGGAGGAGTGGACGGAGCGCGAGACGGGAGCAGGCTCGCCGGCCGCGCAGCCGTCTGTCGTGGGCCCGCTGATCGGCGAGCGGCTGCTGCGCCCGGGTGCCTCACTGCGGTGGGATCGCCTGGTCGAGCGGGCCATGGGTGCGCCGCTCGGCATCGACGCTTTCGTGCGCGACACAGTGGCCTGAACGAGCGTGCCGTACAGATGTATCGGCAGACCTCGGATGCCGTTGCCAAGTGGTGAAGGAACTGCCAGACTCCGGCGGTCGCGCGTGATTGTCGCGGCGTGACCCCGAAAGCGAGTTGTCATGCGTCGTCTGCTCCCCCTGGTCCTGGTCGTCTCTGCGATCGCGGCGGTCGGATTCATGCCCGGGACCGCCGCAGCCGGCGGGTGTCCGGGCGACCAGAGCGTGATGACCAGCACGAGCAACAGCTCGGCCGTCGTCAACGGGTACGTCTGCGCGCAGGAGGATCACTTCCCGGACATGTCGATCGGCGCCGGCAAGTCCCACTCCGTGACGTCCACGGCCACGTCGGCCTACGCCACCTGGTACTCGTGTCACAGCACGTCGTCGTCCGCGGTGGACGTCGGCTACGCGTCCGCCTTCGGCAGCGCCACCTACACCGCCAACAACACGCTGACCCCGTCGAACACGCGTCATTGGGGCGCCGGCATGCTGTGGACCCTCGGCAACACGACGCCGAGCGGCTTCTCGACGGGCTGCAGCTGGTCGAGCAGCACGATGTGGAACGACCCGCCGGCGATCCTCAAGATCACCAGCATCTCCGCCAGCAGCGTCCCGACGACCGCCACGGCCGGCAGCGTGACCAACATCCCGGTCACGGTCTCGCCGAGCTCGGCGACCGGCACCGTCGCGGTCCTGGATCACGGGACCGCGGTCGCCACCGCGCAGCTGTCGGGTGGCAAGGCCACGATCCCGTGGATCCCGGCCGCCGATGGCACGTCGTCGCTCAAGTTCGCGTACGTCGGCAGCAGCACCATGACCCCGGCCGAGACCAGCAGCGCGAAGTCCGTCACCGTCAGCGGCGGCACGGGCGTGACCATCCAGAGCGCGAGCGGCTCGGGCGCGACCATCAACCTCACGTCGGGCACCGCCGTGTCGGGCACCGTGACGCTGATCGACGTCAACGCCAAGAAGGCGATCGGCACGGCCACCGTGGCGAGCTTCTCCGGGTCGACCAACGTGAACGTGCTGTTCTCCTACGCGGCCAACACGAGCTACACGCTCGTCGCCGCGTTCTCGAACGCGCTCGGCCAGAAGATCGGCCAGGCGTACCCGTTCACGTGGAAGTCGAACGGCGCATCGCCCGCGAGCCGCTCGTCGTCGCTCACCGTTTCGGGCGTGCCGACGAGCGCCACGGCCGGCAAGTCGTATCCGATCGTGCTGAGCGTCTCGCCGTCCTCGGCGACGGGCACCGTGGCCATCGAGGACGCGGGGCGCGCTGTCGCCTCGGGAACGCTGGCGAACGGCTCGGCGACCGTCAACTGGACACCCGCCGTTGACGGTCAGTCGCGGCTGACGTTCGTCTACACGGGCGACTCGGCGAATCCCTTCGTGATGTCGGCCGGCTCCTCGTCGTGTCCCGCGGTTGCCGCGACCTCCACGTCGCCGGCGCTGCCGGCCGCGACGAACTGCGTCACGGTGACGGGCGGCACGGGTGTCGTGATCACCGGCGTGGCTGCGCAGAGCACGACCAGCGCCTCGGCCAACGTGACGGTCACGCCATCGACGTCCACCGGGTCGGTCGTGCTCCTCAACGTCGGCACGACGCCGCCGTCGAAGGTCGGATCAGCCGCCCCCGCGAGTGGATCGGCGTCGATCTCGTTCCCGTACACCGCGGGCTCGCTGTACACGCTGATCGCGAAGTACTGCACGTCGGCGACGACCTGCACGGGCCAGTCGTATCCGGTGACCTGGTCCTCGGTGACCGGCGGCACGTCGACCGCGGCCCAGGTCGCCCGGCGCGCCACGCTTCTGCGCAACATGCCCACCGGCCTCACGCAGCTGTCTGCCGTGGCGCAGTCCCGGCAGCAGGCACTGGCGGCCGAGGAGGCGGCTGAGGCGCTGGGCGGAACCGCTGCGGACCCGCAGTTGTCCGTCGTGACGCGGAGAACCGCTAGCCACCGGGCGATCACGCTCGCCTGCCCGGCAGGCACGCGCCTGATCAACGCCGATGCCGTCACCAACGGGCCCGAGGATAACGTCGAGCTCGGCTCGTACTCGAGCACGGGTGTTCGCGTCGTGCCGTCGCCGGAGGACCGGGGCAGCATCATCACCAGCCAGGCGATGTGCCGTCCCCGCAGTGCGAAGGCGATCGCCAGCGGGCAGATCGTCTACGGGACCGTATTTCCGAATCGCATCGAGCTGACCGGCGAGCTGTTGATCGGCTTCGGCGGACCGGGCAAGGATCTGCTGACGTCTGTCGTCGCCAACTCGACCCTCTGGGGCGGACTCGGGCACGACGTGATGTTCACGGACGCCACCGGTGGGGTGGCAGATGGCGGTCCGGGTGCCGACGTGATCATCGCGGGCGGCAACGGCAAGCATCTGCTGGTCGGCGGTCTGGGGCGCGACTCGATCACGGGCTCGTTCGGCGCGGATCTGATCAACGCGCGTGATGGCAAGCCGGGCGACACCGTGACGTGCCGCAGCGCCACGACGCGCGTGATGGCCGATACCGGCGATGTGGTCTCCGGGCCCTGCCTGCAGGTCGATACCGCCAACGGCAAGGGCACGGAGGCCCGCTAGTCAGAAGAGACGCCGCGGGCACTCCGCTCCACACGGAGGAGCGGAGTGCCCGTTCGCATCGTCGGGCGTGGGCCACGGAGACCCGAGCGCGTGGCCTAGCCGCGGGTGAGCGCGTCGAGGCGCTCGAAGAACACGGTGTAGCCCGCTGTCGCCTGCTCGTACTGTTCGACGGTGAGGTTGTTCCCAGCCTGCGTGAAGCGCAGTTCGGCACCGTCGCCGTGCGGCATGAGGTCCACCGTGCACGTCTCGACCCCATCCTGCCCCGTTGCCTTCAGCGTGTAGGCGAGGTGGGAGGGGGCAGCGACGGCCGTGTACTCGCCGGTGAAGCCGAACTGGCCCATCGGGCTGTGCATCGTCAGCTCCCAGGCGCCGCCGACGCGGGCATCGCACGTCGCCTCGACCTGCGCATCTGGCAGCCCGAACCACTGTGCGAGCAGGTCGCCCTGCGTCCACGCGTCGAAGAGCGCCTGCGGGGCGGCGGGGAAGGTCCGCTGGATGTCGATGCCGGGCTTCATGATGCCCAGCCTAGAGGGTCAGCAGCATGCGCGTGTTGCCGAGGGTGTTCGGCTTCACGTACTCGAGGTCCAGGAACTCGGCGATACCGCGGTCGTACGAGCGGCGCATCTCGATGTAGACCTCCGGTGTGACGGGCGTGCCCTCGATCTCGCGAAAGCCGTGGCGCTCGAAGAACGACGTCTCGAACGTCAGCACGAAGATGCGCTCGATACCGAGGTCGCGGCCGTGCTCGATCAGGCGCTGGACGATCAGTCCGCCGATGCCGCGGCGCTTGGCATCACGATCGACGGCCACCGTGCGGATCTCGCCGAGGTCCTGCCAGAGGATGTGCAGCGCGCCGCAGCCGACGATCCGCTCGCCGTCGACGGCGACCCAGAACTCCTGGACGTCCTCGTAGAGGGTCACGGTCTCCTTGACGAGCAGGACCTTGCCCGCGTACTGGTCCACGAGGGCACGGATCGCCGCGACATCATGCGTGGTGGCGCGGCGGACGATGAGCTCGCTGGACATGATGGGAGGGTACCGGGGCGGATGTCCCAAAGGGGTCAGACGTGTCTGGGACATGCCGAAGCGCCACTCGTCTGGAGCCATGCGCGCATGTCCCAGACACGTCTGACCCCTTTGGGACATCCGCCGGGGAGCGGACTAGGATAGATCTCCCGTGCCTGCCGAGTTCGTCCACCTCCACTGCCACTCCGAGTACTCGATTCTCGATGGCGCCTGCCGCGTCAGCGAGCTCGTGAAGCGCTCGCTGGAGCTCGAGATGCCCGCGGTCACGATCACCGACCACGGGTCGATGGCGGGTTCGGTCGACCTCTACCGCACGGCCACGAAGGCCGGGATCAAGCCGATCATCGGGTGCGAGATCTACCTCGTCGAGGATCGTCGCGCGAAGGAGCCCGCCGGTCGTCGCGACTGGGCGCACCTGACGCTGCTGGCCAAGGACCTCGAGGGGTACCACAACCTCGTCAAGCTGGTCACGCTCGGCTACCTCGAGGGCTATCACTACAAGCCGCGCGTCGACCTCGACCTGCTGCAGCAGCACGCCGGCGGCCTGATCGCCCTCAGCGGGTGTCTCGCCAGCCGCGTCAACCAGGCGATCATGAAGGGCGACGAGGCCGCGGCCCGTGCCGAGATGGACCTGATGATCCAGATCTTCGGCAAGGAGAACTTCTACGTCGAGATCCAGGACGCGGACCTCAAGGAGCACCACGAAGTCAACCCGGTGCTGATCAAACTCGCCGACGAGCTCGGACTCACCACCGTGGGCACCGGCGACGTGCACTACCTGCGCGCCGAGGACGCCGACCCGCACGAGGTGCTGCTCTGCATCCAGACCGGCGACGTGCTGGCCAACGACAAGCGCTTCAAGTTCCCCAACAAGGAGTTCTTCCTCAAGACGCCCGACGAGATGAAGCGCGTCTTCGAGCCGTACGGGCGCGACCTGCTGTCGCCGACGCTCGAGATCGCGGAGCGCTGCAACGTCGAGCTCGAGCTCGGCGCGATCCGGCTGCCCAAGTACGAGGTGCCGAACGACGAGGACGCGTTCGTCTACCTCACGCGCCTCTGCGAGGAGGGGCTCGCGCGCCGCTATCCGGCCGCCACGCAGGATCTGCGCGATCGCCTCGCCTTCGAGTTGGCGACCATCCGCGAGATGGGCTTCGCCGACTACTTCCTCGTCACGTGGGACTTCGTGGGGTTCGCCAAGCGCGAGGGCATCGGCGTCGGCCCGGGCCGCGGCTCGGCCGCCGGCTCCCTCGTGGCGTACTGCCTCGAGATCACCGACGTCGACCCGATCCGCTACGACCTGCTCTTCGAGCGCTTCCTCAACCCGGGCCGCAAGTCCATGCCCGACATCGACATCGACTTCTCCGTCCACGGGCGCGAGCGCGTGATGAACTACGTCGTCGAGAAGTACGGGCGCGAGCGCGTGGCGCAGATCATCACCTTCGGCAAGCTGGCCGCCAAGCAGGCCACACGCGACACGGGCCGCGTCCTCGGACTCCCGTACGGCACGGTCGACCGCATCGCCAAGGGCATCCCCGACGGCGTCAAGGTCGGATTCGATGAGAGCCTGCAGCCGGGCCAGGAACTCCGCGAGATGTACGACGATCCGACGCCGATCGGGCGCTCCGACGATGGTCGGGAGATCACCGCCAAGGAGCTGATCGACATGGCGCGCCCACTCGAGGGCCTCGTGCGTCAGGACTCGATCCACGCCGCCGCAGTCGTGATCGGCGACCGCCCGCTCGTCGAGTACGTCCCACTGCAGCGCAAGGGCGTCGACTCCGAGCTCGTCACGCAATACGCGATGGGCGATATCGAGGCGCTCGGCCTGCTCAAGATGGACTTCCTCGGCCTGCGCAACCTCGACGTCATCGACGAGGCCGTGCGGTTGATCGAGGAGTCGCAGGGCGTCAAGATCGACATCCCGAACCTGCCGCTTGATGACGAGCCGACGTACGCGATGCTCCGCAAAGGCGATGCGACCGGCGTCTTCCAGTTCGAGAGCACCGGCATGCGCGACTCGCTGCGGCAGGTGAAGCCCACGCAGTTCGAGGACCTCGTCGCGCTCGTGGCGCTGTACCGCCCGGGCCCGATGCAGAACATCCCGACGTACGCGAAGCGCAAGAACGGGCAGGAGCCGGTCTCCTTCGCCGATCCCCGCCTCGAGCCGATTCTGGCTTCGACGATGGGCGTCTACATCTACCAGGAGCAGTCGATGCTGATCGCCAAGGAGCTGGCGGGGTTCAGCCCCTCCGAGGCAGATGATCTGCGCAAGGCAATCGGCAAGAAGAACGCCGAGCTGATGGCGTCGTTGAAGCCGCGCTTCATCGAGGGCTGCGCCGCCAACGGGGTGGATGCGCAGGTCGCAGCCAACATGTGGGACGAGAACGAGCGCTCCGCGGAGTACTCGTTCAACAAGTCGCACGCCGCCTGCTACGCGCTGATCTCGTACCGCACCGCCTTCCTGAAGGCCAACTATCCGGCCGAGTACATGGCGGCCCTGATCTCCTCGGTGATGGACACGAAGGACAAGGTGCCGTTCTACGTCGCCGAGTGCGACTCGATGGGGCTCGAGGTCCTGCCGCCGGACGTCAACTCCTCGCAGCGCGACTTCGCCGTCGTCGAGGGCAAGATCCGCTTTGGGTTGAGCGCCGTCAAGAACGTCGGCGAGAACGCCGTGCGCGCGATCATCGAGGCGCGCGAGGCCGACGGCCGCTTCCTCTCGATCTGGGATGTCGCGGAGCGCGTCGATGCGCAGCACGTCTCGAGCCGTGTGCTCGAGAGTCTGATCCGCGCGGGTGCGCTCGACACGACGGGCGACCCGCGTCGCGGCATGCTGCTGGTCCTCGACCAGGCCGTGCAGTCGGGACGCAAGGCGCAGGCCGATCGCCACGCCGGGCAGACGAACCTGTTCGAGGGACTGGATGACGCGTCCGTCGGCGGTGGTGGCGGCGGCTCGCATCCGCCGGTTCCGGCCGGTGAGTTCGACAAGAAGGAGCTGCTCGCGGGTGAGCGCGAGACGCTCGGCATCTTCGTCTCCAGCCATCCGCTCAGCGATATCGCCGATCAGCTGGCGCGCAAGGTCGACGTGCCGATCCGCGATCTCGAGCACCGCAAGGAGGGGGAGACCGTCACGATCGGCGGCCTCGTCTCCTCGCTGCGCCAGACGATGACGAAGAAGGGCGATCCGATGGCGTTCGTCCAGCTCGAGGACACCACCGGCGCCGTCGAGGTGGTCGTGTTCTCGAAGGCCTTCATCGCGTCGCGCATGCACCTCGAGCAGGACAGGGTCGTGATCGTCAAGGGCCGCGTGGACCAGCGCGGTGGCGGCGAGACCAAGCTGGTGGCCTTCGAGGTGCTGCCGTTCGACGCCGTGCCGGTCGTCGGCATCGTCCGCATCGAGGTCGACGCGCGCACGGCGCCGGCCGATGCGATCGAGCGCCTGCGGCACATCTGCGAGGAGTTCCACGGCGATCATCCCGTCGTCGTCGATATCCGCACCTCGTCCGGCAGCCGACGCCTGCGCCTCGGGCCGGCGTACCGCGTGCGCCCGGATCAGGCGCTCTTCGCCGAAATCCAGGCGACGGTCGGCTCCGTTTCCGTCGCCTGACGGACCGCTCGGCCACGTCCGATGCGCGGACTAGCGTTGGGAACGCATGCCCGCGTCTTCCGCACTCGCGCTCGACCTCGATCTGGAGCCGTTTGCCGGCCCGTTCGACTTGCTGCTGGCGCTCGTGCTCCGCGACGTCGTCGATCTCGGGGAGGTACCGGTCGCCGATGTCTGCCTGCGCTATCTCGCGCAGATCGAGGAGGAGGGCGAGATCGACCTCGAGAGCGCCAGCGAGTTCCTCGTGCTGGTGGCCGCGCTGCTGGAGCTGAAGATCCGGCTGCTGCTCACGCCCGACGAGGTCGACGACATGCCCGACGCGCAGGAGGCGGCCGAGGAGCTGGCCGCGCGCCTGGCCGAGTATGCGCGTGCCCAGGCGGCGGCGCAGTGGCTCGGCGATCGTCTCGAGCAGGTGGGGCGTCGCGTGTTCCGCGACGGACCGCCGGCGCTGCGCCCGCCGCGTCCGCAGCTCGAGGACGAGGAGGGCACGGGCGATCCCGACCAGCTGGTCGCCGCGCTGCGCCTCGCAATCACCCGCACGGAGGAGGCGGCTGAGCCGATTCATGTGCTGCGCCGCCGCATTCCGCTGGGACGCCTGCTCGATCACGTCCGTCGTGCCGTGCGCGAGACCGGTCACTGCACGTTCGACGAGGCGGTGCAGGGGCTCGGTCGGACGGAGCAGGCAGCGGCCTTCTGGGCGGTGCTCGATCTGATCCGCGGCGGTGAGGTCGTGGCAGAGCAGGATGCGCCGTTCGCGCCCATCCGCATGCGCCTCGCCACGCGTCAGCTCGCCTCGGTGCCCAGCGCGGCATGAGCGTCGAGCCGCGACACGTCGGCAACGCGCGGATCATCGAGGCGCTGCTCTTCGTCACCTCGGAGCCGCTCGACGAGCGCACGCTCGCCGCAGCATCGAACCTGTCCGAGCCGGACGTCGAGGAGGCGTTGCAGTACGTCGGGGAGCGTCATGCCGAGGGCGTGTCGGGCGTCGTGCTGGAGCGCGTCGCCGGCGGCTGGGCGCTGCGCGCTGCCGACGAGACGGCCGTGGCCTGCGCGCGGCTGCTCGATCAGCTCTCGCAGCGTCCGCTGTCGCGCGCGGCGCTCGAGACGCTGGCAGTCGTGGCGTACGCCGGTCCCGTCAGTCGGCCGGAGATCTCCCGTATCCGCGGCGTGGCGGCCGACAACCCGATCAAGAGCCTGCTCGAGCGCGGCCTGATCGAGGAGGCTGGCCGCTCCGATCGCCCGGGCAATCCGATCCTGTACCGCACGACCGTGCGCTTCGATCGCGTCTTCGGACTCGAGGAGGGGCGCCACTCACTGCCGTTGCTCGAGGAGCTCGGCGACGACCTGCCGGATGCTGCGGAGGTGCGCGACCGTCTGCAGGCGATGGCGGCCACGCAGGCCGTGTCGATCGAGGACCCCGGCACAGCCGATGCCGTGGCGCCCGCCATGGCGGAGGCTGCTGCCCCCGCTGAGGGGGAGGCCGCAGACGCGTCTGCCGCGGCGGACGCCGCACCCGACGCCCCAGCCTGAGACACTGCCGGTCGTGGCTGACTCCGCGGCGAACACGATCCGGCTCAACAAGTTCCTCGCGCAGAGTGGCGTGGCCTCGCGTCGCGGTGCGGACGCGCTGATCGCGGAGGGGCGCGTCACGATCAACGGATCGGTCGCGCAGGCCGGATCGCAGGTCGCTCCCGGCGCGATCGTCGCCGTCGATGGCACGCCCGTGGCGGCGGAGCGCCTGACGTACATGGTCCTGAACAAGCCCGTCGGCTACGTCACGACCCTGAGCGACCCGGAGGGGCGTCCGACGGTGATCGACCTGCTGGACGTGCTCGAGCGCGTGGTACCCGTGGGGCGCCTCGACGCGATGACGAGCGGCCTGCTGCTGCTGACCAACGATGGCGATCTCGCGTACAAGCTCTCGCACCCGAAGCACGGCGTGCCGAAGACGTACCGCGCGATCGTCCGCGGGCTGCCCGGCTCGGCGGCGTTGCGCAAGCTCACGCAGGGCGTGCATCTCGACGATGGTCGAACCCGACCGGCGGAGGTCACGATGATCGCGGCGCGGTCGGGCGGAGCGGAGCTCGAGATCACCATCAAGGAGGGCAGGAACCGGCAGGTGCGGCGCATGTGCGCTGCGGTCGGGTACCCCGTGATGGAGCTCGAGCGCATCGCCTACGGCCCGCTCACGCTCGGCCGGCTGGGTGTCGGCACGTGTCGGGCCCTCAAGCCACACGAGCTCGAGGCACTGCAGGCCGCGGCAAGCGGCGGCTGAAAACCCGACCCACGGTATCCTTCGGCCTCGTGAGTGCAGCACCCGCCACCGGAGCCCCCGAGCTCATCGTCGTCATGCGCGCCTCCGCCACCGCGGAGGAGGTCCAGCACGTCATCGCCCTGATCGAGGGCGCTGGTGCCGGCGTGCACGTGGATGCGGGTGGTGAGGGCACCGTGATCGGCGCCATCGGCGATCGCGCGATCGTCGCCGGACTGCCGCTCGAGGCCGTCAACGGCGTCGAGCGCGTCGTGCCGCTGCGCAAGGAGTACAAGCGGGTCTCGCGCGAGTTCCGCTCCCGCGACACGGTCGTCACCGTCGGTCCGTGCAAGGTCGGCGGCGGGCACTTCGCGATGATGGGCGGTCCCTGCTCGATCGAGTCGTACGACCAGACGCTTGCCTCGGCCAAGGCCGTCAAGGAGGCCGGTGGCTCGATGCTGCGCGGGGGCGCCTACAAGCCGCGCACCTCGCCGTACGCCTTCCAGGGTCTCGGCCTCGAGGGGCTCAAGATCCTCCGCTCCGTCGGCGACGAGGTCGGCCTGCCGGTCACGACCGAGCTGATGGACGTGCGCGATCTCCAGGACGTCGTCGACCACGTCGACATGATCTGGATCGGTGCCCGCAACATGCAGAATTTCAACCTCCTCAGCGAGGTCGGCCGCTCCGGCAAGCCGATCATGCTGAAGCGCGGGATCGCGGCGACCATCGAGGAGCTGCTGATGGCGTCCGAGTACATCGCCAACGGCGGCTGCGACGAGCTGATCCTCTGCGAGCGCGGCATCCGCACCTTCGAGAAGGCCACGCGCTTCACGCTCGATGTCTCGGCGATCCCGGTGCTGAAGGCCGAGACGCATCTCCCGGTCATCGTCGATCCGTCGCACGCCGCGGGCAAGCGCTCGCTCGTCGCGCCGCTCGCCCTGGCGTCGGTCGCCGCAGGAGCGGATGGTCTGATCGTCGAGACGCACCCGACGCCCGAGCACGCACTCTCCGACGCCGCGCAGCAGATTCCGTCGGCCGAATTCCCCGCGTTCGTCGCGGACATCGAGCGACTCGTCTCGGTCTGCGGCAGGACCCTCAGCCGGTAGGCGGCCATGCAGGTCGCGATCGTCGGCCTCGGACTCATGGGCGGCAGTCTCGGACTCGCCCTGCGTCAGCATGCGGCGAATCACGTGGTCGGCTTCGACCTCGATGCGGATGAGGCCGGCGTGGCACTCGAGCGCGGCTGCGTTGACGCTATCGCCGGGTCGCTCGCGGAGGCGTGCGGCGCGGCCGAGCTGGTCGTCGTCGCCACGCCCGTCTCGGCGATCGCCGGCGTCATCGATGACGTGCTCGTCGCCGCGCCGGACGCCACCATCACCGACATCGGCTCGACCAAGGGGCACGTCGTCGCCGCCGTGCCGGTGGACGGTCGGGCGCGCTTCGTGGGCGGGCATCCGATCTGCGGCTCCGAGGCGCACGGCGCGGCGCATGCGCGAGCCGAGCTCTTCCAGGGCGCCACGTGGTTCCTGACGCCGTCCGTGGAATCCGCTGCGGAGCGGCTGACGCAGCTGCACGGCATGGTCGCCAGCGTCGGCGCGCGCCCGGTCGTGATCGACGCGGCCGCCCACGACTCGATCGTCGCGCTGACCAGCCACTTTCCGCACGTGCTCGCCAACGTCCTCGCCACGCAGGTCGCGGCCACCGACGTCAACGGCCATAGCCCGCTCCACTCCGTGGGCGGCTCGTTCCGCGACATGACGCGCGTCGCCGGCGCCAACCCCGCGATCTGGATCGACATCTTCCTCGACAACCGCGACGCCATCCTCGCGGCGGTCGAGGATGCGCAGGCGCAGCTCGGCACCGTCGCCGACGCGCTGCGCAGCGGTGACGAGGCGTTCCTCGCCACGTGGATCGCCGCGGCCGCTGCCGCGCGCAGTGAGGCGCTGGCCCAGGCCCACCGCACGGCACCGGCCGACCTGCACGAGCTGCTCGCCTCCGTGCCCGATCGGCCGGGCGCGCTGTCATCCATCGCGCAGGCGCTGTCGGCTGCGGGCATCAACATCGAGGAGTTCTCGCTCAGCCACATCTCGCCCGAACGCGGCGGCGAGGTGCGCATCATCGTGGCTGGAGAGGACAACGCCGCGCGGGCCGTCGAGCTGCTGCGCGCCGACGGCTGCATTGCCACGCACCAGCCGATCATCGAGGGCGCGGGAGGTGCCGAGTGACCGCCTGGAAGGTCGCACCCTCGGGGCCGTTGCTCGGCGAGCTGACCGTCAACGGCGATAAGTCCGTCAGTCATCGTGCGCTGCTGATCGGGGCCCTCTGCGACGGCCCGGTCGAGGTCGAAGGCTGGGGCGACTCCGCCGACACCCGCGCCACGCTCGAGGCGGTCCGCTCGCTCGGCGTGCAGGTCGATGATCACGGCCACGGCCGTCTCACGGTGCACGGCGTCGGGATCGACGGACTCAAGCCGCCCGTCGGATCGATCGACGTCAAGAACGCCGGCACGCTGATGCGCCTGCTGTCCGGCATCTGCGCGATGCAGCCTGCCGGCGTCTACGTGCTCGACGGTGACGCATCGATCCGCACACGTCCGATGGAGCGCGTCGCCAAGCCGCTGCGCGCGATGGGTGCCGAGGTCGCGACGACGGACGGCACGCCGCCCGTCACCGTGACCGGGGGCAACGCGCTGCGGGGCATCCAGCACGACATGGAGGTCTCGTCCGCGCAGGTGAAGTCCGCGATCCTGCTCGCCGGCCTGCGTGCCGACGGCCCGACGACCGTGATCGAGCAGGTGCCGACGCGCGATCACACCGAGCGCATGCTGCGCGCCGCCGGCGCGACCGTGCAGACCCTCCGCGATCGCGTCGTGCTTCAGCCGACGACACGTCTGCACCTCGAGCGCATCGAGGTGCCCGGCGACATCTCGTCCGCGGCGTTCCTGATCATCGCGGCCACGCTGATCCCCGAGTCGCGGATCTTCCTGCGCGGGATCGGCATGGGTGCAGGGCGCACGGGCCTGCTCGACGTGCTGGAGCGGATGGGTGGCCGCGTTGCGGTGTTCAACCGGCGGACCACCGACGCGGGCGAGCCCGTCGCCGACCTCGAGGTCGCACACGCCGAGCTGACCGCCAGCAGCATCCGCGGCGCCGAGGTGGCGGGGCTGATCGACGAGCTGCCCATCCTGGCGCTCGCGGCCTGCGCCGCGCGGGGCAAGACCCGTGTCCGTGAGGCCGAGGAGCTCAAGTTCAAGGAGTCGAATCGCCTCGAGAGCGTGTACGACGCGCTGCGCGGCATCGGCGGCCACATCGAGCTCGAGGAGGACGGCTGGTTCATCCGTGGCGTCCCGGCACGCCTGCGCGGTGGTACCGTCAATGCGCGCGGCGACCATCGCATCGCGATGCTCGGAGCGATTGCGGGGCTCTACTCGGAGGACGGCGTGACGATCACGGATCCAGAGGCGATCGACGTGTCCTTCCCCGCGTTTCGCTCGCTGATCGAGGCCGTCACGGCGGAGCGTCGGCGATGATCATCACCATTGACGGTCCCGCCGGTGCGGGCAAGTCCACGGTGTCGCGAAGCCTCGCGACGCGCCTCGGCTATCGCTACCTCGATACGGGGGCGATGTATCGGGCGGTCACACTCGTCGCACTCGAAACCGGGGAGGATCCTGTCGCCGTGGCCGAGGCGGGCGCATGGACCACGCGGCTGCTGGACCCCGCGCTGCGGTCCGATGCGGTCGATGGCGCCGTCTCCGGCGTGTCGTGTCTGCCGGAGGTGCGCGAGGCGCTGCGCGGCGCGCAGCGCGCGTTTCTCGCGGCCGGAGACGCCGTCGCCGAAGGGCGTGACATCGGCTCCATCGTCTGGCCCCAAGCCGAACTGAAGGTGTGGCTCGATGCCTCCCCGGACGAGCGTCGCCGTCGTCGCGCCGCCGAACGAGGTGCCGAGGCGGGGGAGACGGCGCTGGAGCGCGACCGCCTTGATGCGGCCCAGATGCTCGTGCCCGAGGACAGCGTGCGGGTCGACACCGAGGGACGCTCGATCGACGAGGTGATCGAGTCGATCGTGCGACTCGTGGAGGAGCGCGCATGACCGAGACCCGTATGGCCTGGGACGGCTTCCGCCTCTTCACGCCCGAGCGCTCGTGGGCGCTGGCGCTCAAGCTCGTGGCGCCGCCGATTCGTCGCTTCTCCGACGTGCGCATCTGGGGACGCGAGCGCGTGCCACGGAGCGGCCCCGCGATCCTCGCCGCCAACCACCAGTCGTTCTACGACATCTTCGTGCTCGGCGCCGTGATGCAGCGCCCGATCTACTACATGGCCAAGCAGGAGCTGTTCGACAACGCCGCCCTGGCGCGGTTTCTGCCGCACACGGGCGCCTTCCCCGTGCGCCGCGGCGAGGCGGATCGCAGCGCGATCGACGCCGCCCGCGAGGTACTGGCGCGCGGCGACCTCCTCGGCATCTTCGTCGACGGCACGCGCCACCACGGTGACGGACTGGGTGAAGTGCGGGCCGGCGCGGCGATGATCGCCGGCATCACCGGCGCACCGATCGTGCCCGTCTGGATCAACGGCACCGATCGGATCGCGGACACGCCGCGCGCTCCCATCAGCGTCACGTACGGGCGCCCGATGACGGTGGAGGGGCGCGGGAGCAAGGCCTATCGTGCTGCCTCCGACGACCTCGGCGCCTACCTGCGACAGCTGGAGTCGTTCGCCGAGAGCGCGGATCGCGCCGGCCGCCCCAAGGATGCCGTACCACCCGAGTGGGCGAGCAAGGAGACGAGCGCATGAGCGGACGCGAGCCACCGCGAGCGCGCAAGCGCCGAGGCCAGGAGTTCGACGAGGACGTCCAAGCGCTTCCCGAGCAGCCGATCCTCGGCGTGGTCGCCGTTGTCGGCTACCCGAACGTCGGCAAGTCGACGCTCTGCAACCGTCTCGCGGGGCGCCGCGACGCGGTCGTGCATTCCGAGCCGGGCGTGACGCGTGACCGCAAGGACGTCGACGTCGAGTGGAACGGGAAGTTCTTCCGCCTCGTCGACACCGGGGGCATCGATCTCGGCGGGGAGACGATGATGGCGGAGGAAGTGGCGCAGCAGGCGCGAACCGCGCTGGCCGAGGCCGACATGGCGCTGTTCGTCGTCGACGCCAAGGCCGGGGTGATGCCCGGCGATCTCGAGGTCGCGGAGATCCTGCGGCGCGAGAAGATCCCCATGTTGCTCGTCGCGAACAAGGCCGACGGCCAGAGCGGCGATCTCAATGCCCTCGTGTTCCACGAGCTCGGTCTCGGGGAACCGATCCCCGTCTCCGCCATCCACGGCTCTGGCAGCGGCGATCTCCTCGATCTGATCGTCGAGCGGCTCGCCGAGATGCCGCAGGCCGAGCGCCTGGAGCGCGTCGCCGATGAGATCGGCGTGGCGATCCTCGGCCGCCCGAACGTCGGCAAGTCCTCGCTCTTCAACAAGCTGATCGGCTCGCCCCGCGTCATCGTCAGCGACATTCCCGGCACGACTCGCGACGCGATCGACACGCGCCTCGTACGGGGTGAGACCGTCTTCCGTCTCGTCGATACCGCCGGCATGCGCCGCAAGCGCGCTCAGCGCCAGGACATCGAGTACTGGAGCGAGAAGCGTGCGCTGGCGGCGATGGACCATGCCGACATCGCGCTCGTGCTGATCGACGGGGCGGAGGGCTTCGTCGATCACGATCTCGACGTCGCCGATGCGGCGCGCAAGGCCGGCTGCGCAACGCTCGTGGTCGTCTCCAAGTGGGACGCCTCCGAGATCGACCTCGACGATCTGCGCCTGCGGATCGAGCGCAAGCTGCGGCAGCGCCCGATGATCGTCACCACCTCCTCCGTGACGGGGCGCGGCCTTGATCGCCTGCTCGATCGGATCGAGGAGCTCTACGCGGCCTACACGCGGCGCATGCCCACGCCCGCCGTCAATCGCGCACTGCAGGATGCCGTGGCGCAGCGGCAGCCACCGCTTGTGCACGGCAAGCGGATGAAGCTGATCTACGGGGCGCAGGTGCAGACGCGTCCGCCGCGCTTTCGCATCACGATCAACGATCGCAAGCTGATCACGCGCGACTACGCCTACTTCATCGAGAATCGATTGCGCGAGGCCGCTCAGCTCGAGGGCTGTCCCGTGGTGATCGATTTCGTGGAGCGCTAGCTGTTCCGCTGCTGGTCTCGTGCGACGCACCCCGACGCCGGTACCGCACTCCCCGCCCGAACCGCCGCAGCGGCGAACCCGCCAGTGGCTCAGCCGCTGAGCCGGCCGCAGCAGGCAGCGTTCGCTGCCCATGCGCTGGCGGGCCGATCCTCAGGTGACTTCAGGGGCTGACTGCCCCGGGAGTGCGCCACGGATCGGCTACGCGTTCGCTGCGCTCACGGGCCGATCCTCAGCCCCTGGAATTCCACTGGAGGATGACGGGGCACTCGCGCTCCCACCCGAGCAGCGAGACGGTGGCGGTATCGAGTCGGAACAGGCGGCCGTCCTGCGGAGGGAGGCCGAGCCAGCGAGCCGTCAGGACGCGCAGGACGTGGCCATGCGCGACCACGAGCGTGGTTCCACCCGTCGCGCGCGCCGCGGCGATCACGCGGTCGACACGCGCCGCCACCGCGGCGGGGGTCTCGCCGTCGGGGCACCCGCCGAACCAGACCGTCCAGTCCGGCACGGTCTGGCGGATCTCGTTCGTGGTGATGCCCTCGTAGCGGCCGTAGTTCCACTCGACCAGATCGGCATCGATCGTGGGCTCGCGGTCCAGATCCAGCAGCGCACACGTCTCACGCGCACGCTGGAGCGGGCTGCAGCGGATGCGATCGATCGCGAGGGCGTGCACCAGCGGTGCGGCCGCGCGTGCCTCCTCGCGGCCCTGCTCGGTCAGGGGGATGTCGGTCGTGCCGGTATGGCGGCCGTTCACGCTCCACTCGGTCTGGCCGTGGCGCACCACGGCGATCTGGGCCTGCTCCGCCATGGTGCGGATCGTCGCAGATCAGGCAGCGGGATCACATTCCCGGCTCCTCCCGGTGAGGGGGTCGGGAAACCGCGGGGTATACTCAGCCGAGTGTCTGGAGCGTCGCCAGCGGGCGTCGCTGCGGTCCGAGAACACCGTGGAGACGCCTACGCCGCCACCCGACGACGCCGACGCGTCGATTCCCCCGACCGAGCCTGAGGCTCCTGTCGGTGGCTCCACCGACGATGCAGTCGAGGCAGCGGCAGCCGCGAAGTCGGCCGCTGCCCTACCCGCAGGACCGAAGATGAAGGTGCACCGGCCCGACGGCACGGTCGCCACCACGGCTGCACCGGCACCCGCCGGCAGTGGCGGGGCAGGTGGCGGCGGCGGACGTCCCGGGATGACCCTGTATCGCTCGGAGCCGCCCAAGCGTCGTCGGCGCTGGCCCTGGGTCGTCGGCAGCCTGGGGGCCGTGGCGCTGATCGCGGTGCTCGCCGTGGTGGGATACGGCTACTGGTACGTCCAGGACACCGTCACCGCCATCACGAAGTCGTCGGACAAGCAGCAGCAGGAGGCGCAGAACGGCCTCGCCGTTGCGACGGTCAACGAGCCGATCACCGCGCTGCTGATCGGCGAGGATCGTCGCCCCGGCCAGGGTCCGGGCCGCTCTGACACGATGATGATGGTGCGCGTTGATCCGCGGAGCAAGTCGATCTCGATGCTCTCCTTCCCGCGCGATCTCGTCGTCGACGTGCCCGGCTACGGGCGCCGGCCAATCAACGAGGCGTACGAGCTGGGCCAGGAGCCGCTCGCGCTCGAGACGATCAAGGAGATGACCGGGGTGCAGGTCAACTACCTGATCCCGCTCGATTTCCGCGCCTTCACGCGGATCGTCGGCACCTTCGGCGGCGTCTGGCTGCCCGTCGATCGACGCTACTTCAACGTCAACGACGGCCGCCCTGAGAACAACTACATGTCGATCAACATCCAGCCCGGCTATCAGCTGGTGCGGGGTACCGACGCGCTCGCCTTCGCCCGCTTCCGGCATCTCGACTCCGACCTGATCCGTCTCGCCCGGCAGCAGACGTTCGTGCGCGAGTTCAAGAAGCGCGTCGACCGCTGGGGCTTCGCGACGCGGCTGATCGAGCTGATCTCGATCCTGCGCGACAACATCAAGGTGCTCGGTTCCAACAAGAAGCCGGCCGACGCCAAGACGCTGCTCGAGTACGGCCAGCTGCTGTCCAGCATTCCGCGCAGCAACGTCAACCAGGTTCGCCTTGATGACATCTCCAGCTCGAGCCGCTTCCCGGGCAAGCTCGAGGCAACCCCGCAGGCGATCCAGAAAGCCGTTGACCAGTTCCTCAACCCGGATCTGACGTCGGGCCAGGCGATCGCCAGCCGCGACGTCGCCAAGGACCCGAAGGCGAAGGTGAAGAAGCCCACGTACGACCCCGCCAAGATCGGCGTCGAGGTGCGCAACGGCAACGGCACGCCCGCTGCTGCCGCCGACGCCTCGTGGCAGCTGGTCGAGAACGGCTGGAAGATGGCACACAGCGCCGGCGATTCGCTCACGCAGTACCTGCACACCACGGTGTACTACGACGGCTCGGTGACCGGCAGCAAGGATGCCGCGACGGCGATCGGCGAGGCGTTCGGCACCGACTCGGACATCAAGGCGCTCGACGCGCCGGCCAAGGCCGAGATCCAGCAGAACGGCATCGACATCAAGGAGCCGGTCGTCGTGGTGATCGGCAAGACCTACACGGGCGATCTGGCGCCGCCGAAGGTGGCCGTGCTGCCGCCGCGGGAGGAGGCGCAGATCGCGCGCGATCCGACGCGCGACATCGCCATGTGGCGTCAGGCACAGCGCAAGGCGGGCTTCCCGTTGTGGATGCCGACGGTCGTCTACGCCGGTGCCGAGACCCGCGATCCCCAGTTCTCGAGCCAGCCTCCCTATCGCGTCTACAAGACCGGCGGGCACAAGGCCGTCTACGTGACGTACTCCGCCGATGCCTACGAGCAGGTCTTCGGCGTGCAGGCGATCCAGTGGGATAACCCGCCGATCCTGGACGGACCCAACGCCACGCGTGACTTCAAGGGACGCAAACTCCTATTGTTCTTCAACGGCTCCTCGCTCCAGCGCGTCGGCTGGAAGGAGGGCGGCAACAGCTACTGGCTGGAGAACTCCTTGACAGGTCGCATCCCCAACTCCGCGATGATCGCGATGGCGAAGAGCTTCAAGCTGGTGACGCGTTGAGCGGACGCGAGCCGGTCGGCGTCATCGGCGTCGGCTACGTCGGACTCGTCACCGCCGCCTGTCTCGCCGAGCTCGGGCACCCCGTGGTCTGCCGCGACATCGTGGCGGAGCGCGTCGAGCTATTGCAGCGCGGTGAGGTGCCGATCCACGAGCCCGGCGTGCCCGAGCTGCTCAAGCGGAACGCCGAGCGTCTGACCTTCACGCTCGACATGGAGGATGTCTTCCGCGAGGCGCGGATCGCGATCATCTGCGTGGATACCCCGCCGACCGCCTCGGGCGATGCGGATCTCTCGCGGGTCGAGGCCGTGATCGATGCCCTGCCGCCGAGCGCTGAGGGCGCGATTCTCGTGATGAAGTCCACGGTGCCCGTCGGCACGGGACGGCGCGTTCGCACCGAGCTCGATGCGCGTGGGCGCGAGGATGTCGGGTACGTGTCGAATCCGGAGTTCCTGCGCGAGGGCTCGGCCGTGGCCGACTTCCGCGAGCCGGATCGCGTCGTGGTTGGTGGCGATCGTCCCGACGATGTCGAGCGCGTGGCGCGTCTCTACCAGGATCTGCACGCGCCGATCCTGACCACGGATACCGCCTCGGCCGAGATGATCAAGCTCGCCTCGAATGCCTTCCTGGCGACCAAGATCTCCTTCATCAACGAGATCGCGAACGTCTGCGAGCGCGTCGGCGCCGACGTGGAGGAGGTCGCGCGCGGCATGGGCCTCGACCAGCGCATCGGCCAGAGCTTCCTCCGGCCCGGCATCGGCTACGGCGGCAGCTGTTTCCCGAAGGACGTCACGGCGCTGAAGCAGCTCGCGGGCAACACCGGCTACTCCTTCCAGCTGCTCGCCAGCGTGATCGAGGTCAACGAGCTGCAGAAGCGTCGCGTGATCGGCAAGCTGCAGGATCACCTTGGCCCGTTGCGCGATCGCCGCATCGCCCTGCTCGGTCTGGCCTTCAAGCCGCACACGGATGACATGCGCGAGGCCTCGAGCATCGTGCTCGCCTCGCGGCTCGTGGCCGAGGGAGCGACCGTCTGTGCCTTCGATCCGGTGGCCGCGGATCGCGCACGTGCCCTGCTGCCCGCGAGCGTCGAGCTGTGCCCATCGCTGACTGCGGCCGTGACAGGTGCCGATGCGGTCGTGATCGTGACCGAGTGGCCCGAGTTCCGCGCGGTGCTCGATCCCGCTGTTCGCGCGGCGATGGCGCAGCCGCTGATCGTCGACGGCCGCAACCTGCTGGATCCCTCCGAGGCCGTGATGGCGGGCTTCACCTACGTGCCGATCGGTCGTGCCGAGCGCGACCCGGACCGCGAGCTGCATCAGGCGTGATTGCCGTCGTGCTGGTCGGCGGCGAGGGCACCCGCCTGCGTCCGCTGACGCTCGATGCGCCCAAGCCGGTGCTGCCCATCGGGGGCGTGCCGTTCATCTCGCTGCTGCTCGACCGGCTGGCCGCCGCCGGCGTGACGCGCGTGATCCTGTCGTGTGGATACCTGCCGGAGCGCCTGCGGGCCGGTATCGGCACGCCGCCGCCCGGGATGGAGGTCGAGGTGGTGGTGGAGGATGAGCCGCTGGGCACCGCCGGTGCGATTCGCTTTGCCGCGGCCGGGCGGGTGGACGGGCCGTTTCTGGCGCTCAACGGCGACGTGCTCGGCGACGCCGACTTCGGCGCCTTGATCGCGGCGCATCGCGCGGCTGCTGCCACCGCCACGATCGGGCTGACGCCGGTGGATGACCCCACGCGTTTCGGTGTCGTGGTGCACGACGCGGCGGGCAACGTGGAGCGCTTCGTGGAGAAGCCACCGACCGCAGACGGCCTCGGGCCGGCCCCCTGGTGGGTCAACGCCGGCGCGTACGTGCTCGACCCGTCGGTGCTGGAGCGCATTCCCACCGATCGGATGGTCTCGATCGAACGCGAGGTCTTTCCCGCGCTGGTCGGCAACGGGCTGATCTGCGTGCGATCCACGGGCTACTGGCGGGATATCGGAACGCTCGAGAGCTACCTGACGGCGAACGCCGATGCAGTGGCGGGCCGCGTGCAGACGCGTCTGGACGGCTCTGCTGAGGCCACGCAGGTGGCTGCGTCCGCCCAGGTTGATGCGACCGCGATCCTGACGCCGCCGCTGCGTATCGGCGAGGACGCGATCGTCGCCGCCGGTGCCCAGATCGGCCCCAACGTGGTGATCGGCGCGGGCGCGAGTGTCGCCGCGGGCGCGACGGTGCGCGACGCGGTCCTGCTGGCCGGGGCCCACATCGCCAGTGGGGCATCGGTCGAGCGAAGCGTCGTCGGCTGCAACGGCCTCGTCGGCGAGCGCGCCCAGCTACTGGACTGCGCGCTCGGCACGGATCAGGCTGCCGCTGCAGGCGAGCACCTGCGTGGCGAGCGGAGGCCCGACTGATGGCTCCCGCCACGATGCTCGAGCAGGCGCTCGACTTTCCGCGTCAGCTCGCCTCCGGGCTCGCGGCCAGCGCCGCTGCGGGACTGGCGGATCGCCGACCGGCGGCGGTGGCGCTCTGCGGCCTCGGGGGCTCGGCGGCGGGTGGGCGTCTCCTGAGCGCGCTCTTCGCGGAGGAGCTCGCGGTACCCGTCGTATCGGTCGACACGACCTCTCTGCCGGGTTGGGTGGGCGAGGACACGCTGGTGGTCTGCATCTCCTACTCCGGCCAGACGGCGGAGACGCTCTGGCTGTGGGACGAGGCCGGCGATCGCGGTGCGCTGCGCGCGGCGATCACGGCGGGTGGTGTCCTGGCCGAGCGGGCCGCGGCGATCGGCGCCCCCTGCGCGCTCGTCGAGCCCGGCTTCCAGCCGCGTGGCGCGCTCGGGCTGCTGCTCGGCGCGCTGGCGGGGCTGCTCGACAGTGCCGGCGCCGTGCCGGGTGCAGTGGCGCAGCTGCAGGCGGCACTCCCGGCCGTCGATGCCGTGGTTGCCGCCGAGCGGGCGGACGACAGCGTGGCGCGGTCCGAGGCAGCTCGCCTCGGGGGCCACGCCGTCGTGCTGTACGGCTCGGGAGCGCGGGCCGCAGCCGCCGTCCGGCTGAAGAACCAGATCAACGAGAACGCCAAGGCGGCCGCCTGGGGTGGCGCGATGCCGGAGATGGCGCACAACGAGATCCTCGGCTGGCTCGGATGCGCGCGTCACGGCATCCCCGCCGCCGCCGTGTTTCTCCGGGATCCGGATGAGCCCCCGGCGCCCCGGGAGCTGCACGACCGCATTCAGGCGATCGTCGGCGACGACGTGGCGACCGTGCTCGAGTGGCGCGGCAGCGGCGCCACCGAGCTGGAGCGCACGCTGACGCTGCTCGTGCACGGCGATGTCGTGTCCTGCCACCTCGCCGACGTCGAGGGTGTGGACGCTCTGGACATCGCTCGGCTGACGGGGCTGAAGGCACCGTCGCCGAACGGGTAATCTCCTTCCGTGGACGTTCCCGCACACGACGTCAAGGACCGCGCCCTCGCCGCTGAGGGCGTGCGCCGAATCGCCTGGGCCGAGCGTGACATGCCGGTCCTGCGTGGCATCCGCGAGCGCTTCGCCACGGAGCAGCCGTTGGCGGGCATTCGCGTCAGTGCCTGTCTGCACGTCACCAGCGAGACGGCGAGCCTGATGCGCACGCTGCAGGCGGGTGGCGCGACCGTCGCCCTGTGCGCCTCCAATCCGCTCTCCACGCAGGACGACGTCGCCGCCGCGCTGGTCGTCGAGTGCGGCATCTCCGTCTTCGCGATCCGCGGCGAGGACGACGACACGTACTACCGGCACATCAACGCCACGGTCGACCTGCGGCCCCACATCACGATGGACGACGGCGCCGATGTGATCGGCGTGATCCACGCGACGCGGCGCGAGCTGCTCGATTCGGTCCTCGCCGGGACGGAGGAGACCACCACCGGCGTCGTGCGCCTGCGCGCCATGCAGGCCGATGGCGTGCTCGGCTATCCGGTGATCGCCGTCAACGAGGCGCAGACCAAGCACCTCTTCGACAACCGCTACGGCACCGGGCAGTCCACGCTCGACGGCATCATCCGCGCGACCAACATCCTGCTCGCGGGTCGCACGTTCGTCGTCGCGGGGTATGGCTGGTGCGGGCGGGGACTGGCCGAGCGCGCGCGCGGCATGGGCGCGCACGTGATCGTGCTGGAGGTCGACCCGTTGCGCGCCCTGCAGGCGGTGATGGATGGGTTCCGGGTGATGTCCATGGCGGAGGCGGCGCCGCTCGGGGACATCTTCTGCACGGCGACCGGTGCCACCGGCGTCATCCGCGGCGAGCACCTCGATCGTATGAAGGATGGTGCGATCATCGCCAACACCGGGCACTTCAACGTCGAGATCGACGTCGCGGCCCTCCGCGAGCGCGCCGTCGCCGTCGAGCTCCCGCGGCCGCAGGTCGAGCAGTTCACGCTTGCCGATGGTCGTACTCTCAACCTGCTGGCGGAGGGACGGCTCGTCAACCTGGCGGTTGCCGAGGGGCACCCCGCCTCGGTGATGGACATGAGCTTCGCCAACCAGGCGCTCTCGGTCGAGTACGCCGTGCGTCATGCCGCGACGCTCGAGAAGCGTGTGTACGTGGTGCCGACCGAGATCGACGAGGAGATCGCCGGGCTCAAGCTGGCGGCCATGGGGATCTCGATTGACGCGCTCACCGACGACCAGCGACGCTACCTCGCGAGCTGGACCGAGGGTACGTAGCGCGGCTGCCGTGACGCTCGAGCCCGCCGACATCATCCGGCTCGAGGCCGACGACGTGATCCTGCTGGATCAGACGCTGCTCCCGCAGCGACGGGTCGAGCGGCGCTGCACGACGGTGGCTGCCCTGATCGAGGCCATCCACGTGCTGGCGATCCGTGGTGCCCCGGCGCTGGGCGTGGCCGGAGCGATGGGAGTGGCGCTCGCCGCTGCGCAGGCCGGGCTCGAACCGACGACGTTTCGGCGCGACGTGACGGCCGCCGCGACCATGCTGGCGGCGGCGCGTCCGACCGCCGTCAACCTCGCGGTCGGCGTGCGCTACGCCCTGGCCGCGGCCGCCGCTGACTGGGATGACCCGGTCGGTGCGCGCCAGGTGCTCGCCGACGCCGCGCGACGCTTTCATGCTGAGGAGGTTGCGCGTTGCCGGGCGATTGGCGATCACGGCGCGGCGCTCCTGCCCGACGCGGCCCGGATCTGCACGATCTGCAACGCCGGTGCGCTCGCCACCGGCGGCTACGGCACGGCGCTGGGCGTGATCCGCAGCCTGCAGCAGCAGGGGCGCGCGCCGCAGGTCTGGGTTCCCGAGACACGTCCGCTGCTGCAGGGCGCGCGGCTGACTGCGTGGGAGCTGGGCGAGGAGGGCATCGCGCATCGCGTGCTGCCCGACGGGGCTGTCGCCAGCCGCTTCGCCCGGGGAGAGGTCGATGCGGTGTTGGTGGGCGCCGACCGCATCGCCGCGAACGGGGATACCGCGAACAAGGTCGGGACCTACGCCCTGGCGGTGATCGCCCACCACCACGGTGTGCCCGTGTACGTCGCCGCCCCGCGGACCACCATCGACCCTGCGACGCCGGATGGTGGCGGGATCCCCATCGAGGAGCGCTCTGCGCAGGAGCTCGGCGACACGGTGCCCGCGGGCAGCCCGGTCACGAACCCGGCCTTCGACGTGACACCCGCGGCGCTGATCGACGCGATCATCACCGAGGAGGGCGTGCTGCGCGCACCGTTCGACCTGCGCGGGTGACGAATCGCGCGGCCGGCGTGCGCAGTCCGGCTGCATGCTGCCGTCGTGGATCTCCTGCGCCTCCTCGCCGACCAGCGCTGTGCCGTCTGCGGCCGGCGGGGGGTGCTGCTCTGCCCGGCGTGCCGCCGCACGCTGAGCTGGTTGCGTGGCCCGCTGTGCGCCCGCTGCGGTGAGCCCGATCCGCACGCCCGCGTCCGCTGCCCGCTCTGTGCGCGACTCGACCGGAGCGTTGCGACGGCACGCTCGGCACTCGCCTACGACGCTGCCGGCCGCGCCCTGGTGCGCGAGTGGAAGGATGCAGCGCGTGCACCGCTCGCGGAGGTGGCGGCCGCCTGCATCGTGGGGGCCGTGCCCGTACCAGCCGCAGATGTGCTGGTACCCGTGCCGCCCGCCAGCGCCCGTGCCGCGTGGCGCGGTGTGGATGGGCCCGCGGCACTCGCGAACCTGCTCGGCCGGGCCTGGGGGCTGCCGGTGCGCCCCGCGGCGCTCGCACGGATCGAGGATCGGCCGCAGCGCGGACTGACGGCGGCGCAACGCCGCCGCAATGCGGCAACGGCGATGGTCAGCCAGGAGGCGGTGACGGGACGCATCGTCCTCGTGGACGACGTGCTCACGACCGGCGCGACCGTCCGCGCCGCGGCACTCCGGCTCCGAGAGGCGGGTGCCGTGCGGATCGATGTCGTCACGTTCGCACGGGTTGCAACAACTCCGTAAAGACCCGCAAGATCGGTTGCGTCAGGTCGGCAGAGGAGTAAGGTGGAAGCAACGTCAGACGAGGAGGTGTCCCGGTGGAAGTCAGGGTGCACGCACGACACGTTGATGTCTCGCCCGAGATCAGGGCCATGGCTGCGCAGAGGCTCGAGGCCATTGCGCGGCTGCTGCCGCCCGATGCAACGGCCGACGTCGAGTTCTCGGAAGAGCGCAATCCGCGGATCAAGCAGCGGAACATCGCGGAGATCACGATCATCGCGCGCGGCAAGGTGCTGCGCGCCCGCGCCGCCGGCACCGCCTTCAGCGATGCCATGGTGCACGCGGTGCGGAACGTGCGGCAGGAGGCATCCGACCTCCATCATCGCCGCCGTGCCCATCCGCACCGGAGGCTGAAGGCCGCCTAGGCGTGTCACCGCAGGCGCAGACCCCGTTGGCGCACCAGGCCAACGGGGTCTGCGCCAACGTGCGCCAAAGGGGTCAGGCCCCGTTGGGGCATTCCGCCGACGGTGCGGTGTCGTCAGTCCTTCAGGCCGAGGCGCGCACGACATGCGCTGCGGACCGATGGGCTGGCCGACTCGGTGAACCACTCGATCGCCCCGGGCTCGGGGGCCGGCGAGCGCAGGAGCGCGTCGAAGGCCGCCAAGGCGCGCCCGGCATCAGTCGAGGCCGCCCAGCGCTCGATCTCGTCGCGCCAGGCATGCCACTGCGTGGCGAGCTCGCGTCGCAGGAAGGCAGTGCCGATCGCGCGCCACGCGTCGCCGTCCAGCGACTGCTCCGCCGAATCGAGGAAGCGGATGGCACCGCGGGTGCCCAGCTCGCGGAGGAGCGGCGCGGCGGCCTCCGCCGGGCAGCGACCACCCTCGGACTCCGATCGCGGCAGGCAGCGGCGGAGCACGGCGTCGCGCAGGTCGGGATCGTCCTCCGCGACCAAGGCGAGCTCGTGTGCAGCGTGCCAGAGCAGGATTGGCGCCTCATACGCGAGCAGCGTCTCGCCGATCGCGCGGGCGACCTCGGCGAACGTGACGTCATCCGACAGCGCGGCCACCGTCGTCTCGGCGACCCACTCGTCCGCGACCATGACGCGCGCCGCACCCGGGGACAGCGTCTGGGTGGCGTCGGCGAGCTGAGCGATCAGCCGCTGGAGGCTCCCGAGGTCGAGAATCGGGATGTCGCCGGTGGTGGCGTTGAAGGCCTCGGGGTCGAGCACCGTGCGACCGAGCCAGGTCGCGAACAGCGTCGGATCGTCGTTCAGGATCGCGATCAGCGCGGCCCGACCGCCGGGCGTGCCGAGCATGACGCGCTCACCCGGACGCAGGATCGCGTCGAGGACGGCGTGGCCCGGATCGAGCGTCACGACCGCCTCGAGCAGTGCACGTCGTCCCGCCAGCTCGGCGAGGGCGTCGCCCGTCTCGTCGTCGAGACGCAACGCGTGGAGCAGGAGCTCGACGACCGCCGGATCGGGTGTGTCGGCGGGATACGGCGGGAAGAGGCGGATCAGCGCGCGCGCCGCTGCGCTATCCAGATCCTCCAGCTCGCGTCGCTGGCGATCGATGCGCCGCCCGGCCTCACGCGCGGTCACGTCGCCGGCGAGCCACGCCTCGAGCAGTGCGGTGATCGGGGATACCGGGGCGCTGAAGGGGGGATCACCAGTCACGCCTCGGAACGGTAGTTGGGGGCTCTGTCTCAGGCGGCGCTCAGGTTGCGGCTGGTAGGGTTCGAGCAATGGCAGACCTCTTCAGCAAGCTGCTCCGCGTCGGTGAGGGCAAGCGCCTCAAGGAGCTTCAGCGCATCGTCGACGCGACGAACGCGTTCGCCGACGAGGCGGCTGCGCTCTCGGATGAGGAGCTGCGCGCCCGCTACGCCGAGCTGCGCGAGGAAGTGCAGGAGCAGCTGGGGGAGAGCCCGTCGTCGGACGACATCCAGCGTGTGCTCGCAGACGTCGAGGCCGAGACGTACGCCCTGGCGCGCGAGGCCGGAGCCCGCGCCATGAGCATGCGGCACTTCGACGTGCAGATCATCGGCGGCGCCTGCCTGCACCGCGGCTGGATCGCCGAGATGCGCACCGGCGAAGGCAAGACGCTCGTCGCCACCCTGCCGGTCTGCCTCAACGCGCTGGCGCAACAGGGCATGCACCTCGTGACGGTCAACGACTACCTCGCCCGCCGTGACGCCCAGTGGATGAGCCCGCTCTACGAGATGCTCGGAGTGTCCGTGGGCATCATCCAGGCGGGCATGGACCCCGACGCGCGCCGATCCCAGTACGCGGCCGACGTCACCTACGGAACCAACTCCGAGTTCGGCTTCGACTACCTGCGGGACAACCTCGCCGTCGAGCTCGAGCACTGCGTCCAGCGCGGCCACGCCTACGCGATCGTGGACGAGGTCGACTCGATCCTGATCGACGAGGCGCGAACGCCGCTGATCATCTCCGGCCAGCCGGAGGAGGCGCCCGAGACGTACTACGCCTTCGCCAAGGTCGCCAAGACCCTGCGCGTTCCCGACGACTACGAGGTCGATGAGAAGCGCAAGACCGTCGCGCCGACCGAGGACGGCGTGCACAAGGTCGAGAAGGCGCTCGGCGTGGAGAACCTGTACGCACCGGGCAACGGCCAGATGGTCAACCACCTGGTGCAGTCGCTCAAGGCCGAGTCCCTGTTCAAGCGCGACGTCGACTACGTGGTGATCGACGGCGAGGTCAAGATCGTGGACGAGTTCACCGGCCGCATCATGGAGGGGCGTCGCTGGAGCGAGGGCCTGCATCAGGCGATCGAGGCCAAGGAGGGCGTGCGGATCGAAGCCGAGAACATCACGGTTGCCACGGTCACCATCCAGAACTACTTCCGCATGTACGACAAGCTCGCCGGCATGACGGGCACGGCGGCGACCGAGGCGAACGAGTTCGCCGAGATCTACAAGCTCGAGGTCGTGTCGATCCCGACCAATCGCGAGAGCACGCGGCTCGACAAGGAAGACCTGATCTTCAAGACCAAGGGCGAGAAGTTCGATGCCGTGGCCGACGACATCGCCGAGCGCCACGCGACGGGGCAGCCGGTGCTGGTCGGCACGATCGACATCGAGACGTCCGAGCACCTCAGCGCGCTGCTCAAGCGGCGTGGCATCCCGCACGAGGTGCTCAACGCCAAGGAGCACGAGCGCGAGGGCGAGATCATCGTCAATGCCGGCCAGCCGGGCGCGGTCGTGATCGCCACCAACATGGCCGGTCGTGGTGTCGACATCAAGCTCGGCGAGGGCGTGCCCGAGCTCGGCGGCCTCTACGTGCTCGGCACCGAGCGCCACGAGTCGCGACGCATCGACAATCAGCTGCGCGGTCGCTCCGGACGCCAGGGCGACCCGGGCGAGACGCGCTTCTACCTGTCCGCCGAGGACGAGGTCGTGCGGCTGTTCGCCGGCGATCGCATCTACAACATCCTCGACAAGCTCGGTCCGCCCGAGGGCGAGCCGATCGAGCACAAGCTCCTGTCGCGTCAGATCGAGGGTGCTCAGCGCCGCGTCGAGGAACACAACTTCGAGATCCGCAAGAACGTCCTCAAGTACGACGACGTCCTCAACAAGCAGCGCGAGGTCGTGTACCAACAGCGCCGTGAGGTGCTCGAGGGCGCCGACATCTCCGAGCTCGTCCGCGAGTGGGTCGACGAGACGGTCGAGGCGGTCGTCGAGGAGCACACCCAGGGTGACAGCCATGAGGAGTGGGACGTCGACGCGCTGCTGGTCGGCCTGCGCTCCGTGTATCCGGTCTCCTTCACCGCAGCCGACGTCGGCCCGACGGACGAGCTCGACCCCGAGGCCCTGATCGATCGCGCCGTCGCGGATGCTGCCACCGCCTACGAGCACAAGGAGCGGGTCGTCGAGCAGATCGATCCGGAGCTGATGCGGCGCGCCGAGCGCTTCTACCTGCTGCAGACGATTGACACCCGCTGGCGAGAGCATCTCGACAACATGGACTACCTGCGCGATGGCATCCATCTGCGTGGACTCGCCCAGAAGGACCCGGTCGTCGAGTACCGGACCGAGGGACACCAGATGTTCGGCGAGATGATGACCGAGGTGCAGCAGGAGGTCGTCGCCGGCCTGTTCCAGTTCGTGATCGAGGTCGATGGTCCCGACGGGCGAGCGGTGATCGACCCGTTCACGCTCGAGGAGGATCTCGATTCCCTGATCGCACAGCACGAGGATGTCCGCGCCTTCGACGGCGGTGAGGCGCCTCCGCAGTCGGTGCCCGACGCGCTGGCGCCGCCGCGCGAGGACTCGGCGTGGTCGCGATCGACGGAGTGGGGTGGCACGCCGACGTCGACGCCGCTGCCGCCCGTCGAGGAGAACCGCTCGTCGAGCACGATGCGCGGACAGGCGCCGGGCGCGGCCGGGCGCCAGAAGAAGAAGCCGACGAAGAAGCGTCGTCGTGGCTGACGCGCCTGAGGTGCTGTCGGTTGACGACCTGTCGGCTGCCGTCGAGGAGTTGAGGGCCCGCCTGGTGTGGGTCCGTGAGTACCTTTGACCCGGCTCAGCTGACATCGCGTCTCGCCGAACTGGATGACCTGATCGGATCCCCGGGGTTCTGGGACGATCAGGAGCGAGCTGTCAAGACCTCAGCCGAGCGTACGCGCGCGGCGCGCAAGCTCGAGCTCTACGAGACGCTGACGGCGGATGTCGATGACGCTGCCGACCTCGTCGGCATGCTCGGGGAGGCACCCGAGCTCGTCGAGGAGGTGACCGTGCAGGTGCGTGCGCTGGGCGGGCGCATCGACGAGCTGGAGGAGGGCGCGCTCTTCTCGGGCGAGTACGACGGCGGCCCGGCCGTCGTCACGATCAGCGCCGGCGCCGGCGGGACCGACTCGATGGACTGGGCGGAGATGCTCCTGCGCATGTACCTGCGCTGGGCCGAGCGACGTGGGTTCACGACGGAGCTGCTGGAGGCCTCGCCGGGCGAGGAGGCGGGACTGAAGTCGGTGTCGCTGCTCGTCAACGGCGAGAACGCGTACGGCATCATGGGCGCGGAGAAGGGCGTGCACCGGCTGGTGCGCCTCTCGCCGTTCGACTCGGCGCACCGACGGCACACCGCATTCGCCCGCGTCGATGTCACGCCGTGGGTCGACGAGGACGTGGAGGTCGAGATCGACGAGGGCGACCTTCGCATCGATACGTACCGGGCTTCTGGCGCTGGGGGCCAGCACGTCAACAAGACCGACTCGGCCGTGCGCATCACGCACCTTCCGACCGGCATCGTGGTGCAGTGCCAGAACGAGCGCTCCCAGACCTCGAATAAGCAGACGGCGATGCGCGTGCTCAAGAGTCGCCTGATCGAGCTCGAGCTGAAGCGACGAGAGGAGGAGTTGGCGAAGGCACGGGGAACGTCGCAGGACAACTCCTTTGGCAGTCAGATCCGCAGTTATGTCCTGCATCCGTACACGATGGTCAACGACCACCGCACCAACCGGAAGGACGGCAACGTGCAAGCCGTACTCGATGGTGACCTCGATCCGTTCATCCGCGATTTCCTCCTCCGCCGCACCGCTGCGGACGGCGACGCCGTTGCAGAATCGTGATCGTGTCAGCCGATATCCGGCTGGTAGGGTGAGGTCGAGCGGATGTTGAAGCGCGATACCCCATCGGATGCCCTGCGCACTCCCTACGGCCTCGATGATCCCGGGCCGGTGAGCATCGCGTCG
>JBILWG010000090.1:0-7735 GCA_044369995.1 Gaiellales bacterium
CCGTCCGGCCACGTGTACGTCGCGACGAGGTTGCCGTTGACAAAGTCGTTGACCGTATCGGTCTGCGACGTCCAGTAGTTGCGCAGATTCGGCTTCCACTTCATCGCCGTCTCCTTGGCGGCTGCGATCTGGGCATCGTCGAGGACGTTCGGACTGACAGCGCCCTCATTCATCATGTGCGAGATGCAGATGATCGCCGACGGGTCCGAGAAGAAGGACATCTTGCCCTTGTACGCGTCGTCGAGGTAGATCCGCCAGGACTCCTCACCGCCCGTGTTGTCGAAGTTGACCACATCGGCGTCATACGCGACGGACGAGAATCCGACGTCGAACGGCACGTGATAGTACGCGCCGTCGATCTTGCCGCCGGCCTTGACGTCCTCGGGAATGCCGTCCCAGTCCGGCAGCAGGTTGAGGTCCAGCGGCTGGATCAGGCCCGCGGCCTTCCACTGCGGAACCCACGCCACGCACGGGTGCATGACATCAGGCGAGTAGCCCGAGGCGACCTTCGAGAGCGCCTGGGTATCGTCTTCGAGGAACGTGAACTTGAGCGGCGAGTCCGCGTTGTAGCTGCTGGCCTGGTAGTCGGCCCACATCCACGGGGCGCCGTCGCCCTCGGTGTCGTCGTAGCCGGCCCAAGTGAAGATCTCGATCGTGCCGCCGGGCTCCGTCGCCGGGTCGAACACGCCCTGCGCGCCGGCCGCAGCCGTCGTCGCGGCGTCGTCGCCGCCCGCACTCGACGAACCGGAGTCGGAGCTGCCGCCACAGGCCGCGAGGAACGCCGCCAGACTGGTACCGCCGGTGAGGGCGAGGAAGCCCCTGCGATTGATATTCGGATTCATGTGCGTCTCCACGTCGGTGATAGGCCAAGTCTGACGGACGAACTACGAAATTGCCACCTCGCTCGACGCAGATTCTACGGTGACGCCGTCGGGAATCGCGCGCTTGTTCCCCTCCAGATCGAGGTCGGGCACGATCCGGTCGAGGAACCCCGGCAGCGACCACGTGCGCCTGCCGAACAGCATCAGCATGGCGGGCGCGAGGAACAGTGTGCGATGCGAGGCGCTGAGGCTACGCGATCGACAGGCCGGCTTCGCGCAGCGCATCCGCGAATGGCGCGGCGAGTCCGATCGTGAACGGTCCGAAGATGCCGTAGACGGCGGAGGCCTCGTCGTAGCGCATCTCGTAGACGATGTCCTTGATCGCCTTCGGATCGTCCGCGAACAGCGTGACCTGCCACTCCCAGTCGGATAGCCCCGTCGCAGCGGTGATCATCTGCGAGACGCGGCCGGCGAACGTCGAGCCGAGGCGGCCGTGTCCGCCCATCAGGCGGCGGCGCTCAGCGAAGTCCTGCGCGTACCAGTTGGCACCGACCTCGCGGCTCTTGCTCATCGGGTAGATGCAGACGAGGCGCGTGTCGGGCAGGTTGCGCGGATGCAGGCGCCCTTCGCGGAGCTGCTCGACGTTCGGATTGTCCGGATTGATGTACTCGCTGGCTTCGGTGATCGAGACCATGCTCTTCTCCGGCAGCTCGATCAGCACGTCGCCGAGCGCGGTGCGCATGAGGTCGCGGTGCAGCCGATGAACGCGGGCGAGGTCGGGATGCACGAGGATCAGGCCGAAGTCTGCACCGGCACCGACGACGCTGAAACTGATGACCTGCGCGTCCTGCTCGGCCGCGAACGCGTCGATGAGTGTCTGCGCCTCGCTGAGGTACAGCTCGCCGGTGCGATCGCCGGCGATGGCGAAGACGAGGTGCAGGACGGCCCAGCCTTCGGACGGGATGGCGGGGGATTCGGCGATGCGCGGCATGTCGGCAGGGTAGCGAGGCTGACGTGGCCGGGCTGCTACTGGTCGAGCAGCTGCTTCATCTCGGTGATCTCGGCGGTCTGCGAACTGTCGATCGCCTGGGACAGCTGCTGCACTCGGGGATCCTCGCCACGCTCGGCGATGTGCGAAGCCATCATCAGGGCACCCTCGTGATGCTCGATCATGCCTTCGAGCCAGAGCCGGTCGAAGGCGGCGCCGGTGGCCTCCGACAGGGCGGTCATCTGGGCGGTCGACATCATGCCCATGCCGTTCTCGCCCATGTGCTCCATGTGCTCGGATGTCGCCGCGGCGTCCCACTCTCGCAGCCATGCCTTCATGTCGACGATCTCCGCGCTCTGCGCCGCCTTGATGCGCTTGGCGAGGGCCTGAACCGCGGGGCTCGCTTCACGCACGGGATCCAGCGCGAGATCGGCCATCTCGACGGCCTGCTCGTGATGCGGGATCATCTCCTGGGTGAACATGACGTCGGCCTCGCGCCCCGTGCCCATCTGCTCGGAGTTATGCGACATCCCGTCATGTGTCGTGCCGGCATCGTCGTGCCCCATGGCGCTGTGATCGGAGCCCGTGCCGCAGGCCGCTGCAACGCCGCCGACGGCGACGATGAGCAGGACCGCTGCAAAAGCTGTGAAGCGAGACCGCATGTGCTCACCTTATCGGTCGAATCCGAAACCCGGCCGATGTCACGGTGGGCCCCGGCCCACCGTGTCATCGGCGACATCGCGCCAATCCTGGCCTGATCGCCACGAACGCGCGCGCGGCGCCGGCCAATGCGCGTATCCGGCGCGCGAGTTCCGCGCCCGCGACTGGCGCATTGACACGCGCGTCCTCTCACTCGTCGCGACCTCCATGCCAATCCACACGAACGTGGACTGACACCATGGGCCCGGGCCCAGGTTGTCAATTCCGACGCTTGCGCACGCGAAGCGCGCGGGGTCAGCCGAGCTGGCGCGCCATTGCGGCGGCGAGCACGCGGATCGCGTCGAGACAGACCGCCTCGTCCGAATGCTCGGCGGGGTTGTGGCTGATCCCGTTCGGGCTGCGGGTGAAGATCATCACGCTCGGGACGCCGCTGAGTGCGAGCGTGCCGGCGTCGTGTCCCGCGTACGACGGCAGGTCCATGGAGGAGATACCGAGCTCCCGCGCCATGGCGTGGAGATCGGCGATCAGGCCCGGATCGAAGATGGCCGCGTCGTCCGTCGAACGGTGCTCGATCGTGAAATCCGGAAACCCGTCGATCAGCGCCTGCACCACGGCGTCGCGGGTCGCGTTGTCGAGCGCGCGCGTATCGAGCGTGCCGTAGACGCGGCCGGGAATCACGTTGGTCCCAGCGGGCCACGGCGTGATGCGGCCGATCGTCGCCACCGCCCCCGGGCGGGCCTCCGCCTCGCGCTTGGCAGCCAGCACGAACTCCGCAGCGCGCACCAGCGCATCGCGCCGGCCCGCCATCGGCGTCGTGCCCGCATGGTTCGCCTCGCCCGTCACGCTCCACTCCCACCGACCGCGCGCCGACAGGCGCGTCGCAATGCCGAGCGTCGTGTCAGCGGGATCGAGCGCAATGCCCTGCTCGACATGGATCTCGAAGTACGACCCGATCCGCCGCTGGAGCCCCGCAGCCGCCGTCGGATCCTGCGGCCCGACATCGCGGATGCTGATGCCATCCCTGTCCGTCGAATCCGCAACCTCATCGCCGAACGTCCCGACCATCGTGCGCGACCCGAAGCAGGGCGTGTTGAACCGCGAGCCCTCCTCATCGGCAAACGCGATCACCGCCAGACGCTCTGCGCCCGCCACCCCCGCCGCGCGCAGAGCCAGCACCGCCACCAGCCCAGCCACCACGCCGAGGGCCCCATCGAAAGCACCGCCCTTCGGCACGGTGTCGAGGTGCGAGCCGGTCACGACCAGACCCTCGGCAGGCGCCTGCGGATCGGTGATCCACAGATTGCCCGCTGGATCGTGCTCGCAGACCAGCCCACCGGCCTCCGCAACGTCGATCACGACCTGCTCCGCGGCGCGCAACTCGTCGGTCCACGGTGCCCGCGTCCACCCCTCGGCCGAATATCCCTGCGCGTTGACGCCGCTGAAGAGGTGCCGATACAGCTCGTCGTCGATTGCGATGCTCATGCGAGTCTCCCCCATAGTGCCGAGACGCCGACCGTGAGCCAGGCGTTGGCGGTCCAGACGATCATGCCCGTGACGAATCCACCCGTGACGACGGCCAGCAGGCCGAGCGCATTAGCGGACAGGCGACGATGCGCCCGCCCACGGTTGCGCGTCGCCCACAGCGCGAGCAGCCCCAGCGCGAAGCAGATGATCGCCGCCCCGGCCAGCACCGCAAACCCCGCGGCCGCGTCGGTGCGGCCGATCGGCTTGGTCACCTCGATACCGGCCCGTGTCAACTGCACCCCCGCGGCAACGCCGAGCCCCGCCAGGAGGACCCCGATCGCCAAGAGGACCACCGCGAAGCGCAGGGCACCCGTGCGCACGCCGGATCGGGGCGGCTCGGGCTCGGGAGCCATCATCGTCGGCGGGATCTCCTCGGCCGGGATGCGCGTGGTGGCGCGCGCGTCTTCCTCGGCCAGGCTGGGTACGTCGCCGGCCAGCATGCGCGCGACGTCCTCGGCGCGCGGACGGCGCTCCGGCGCACGCTGGAGCAGCGAGAGAATCAGCGCCTCGGCGGCGAGCGGCAGGTCCGGCACGAACGCGGTCGGCGGTGGCGGATCCTCATGCATTCGGCGCATGCCGACCTCGATGCGGTCCGAGCCCTCGAAGGGCAGCGAGCCGGTGGCGAGCTCGTACAGGATGCACCCGAGCGCGTACATGTCAGCGCGCTCGGTGACGTCGAGCCCGGCAGCCTGCTCTGGCGCCCAGTACTCCGGACTGCCGACACGCGAGCCGTCGCCGGTGATGTCGGTCTCCTCGGCGCTGCGTCGGAGGACGTCGGCCAGGCCGAAGTCCGCAACCCGGAGTTGCCCGTCGTCGCCGAACAGGACGTTGCCCGGCTTGAGGTCGCGATGCGTGACACCCGCAGCGTGCGCGTGCGCGATGCCCCGCGCCATCGCCAGCCCGAGCTCGGCCACCTCGGCCCACGGCAGCGGCGCATCCTGCGTGCGCCGAACGAGCGTGCCGCCACCACAGTGCTCCTGCACGAGAAAGGGCGTCGGCAACGCATCGTCGAAGTCGAGGACCTGCACGATGTTGGGATGTCGCAGTTGCGCGAGCGTCGTCGCCTCGCGCTGAAAGCGCCGGCGCGCCTCCTCGTCTGTTGCCACCCACGGGTGCAGCATCTTGACGGCGACGACGCGATCGAGACGGAGATCCCGGGCGCGGAAGACCTCGCCGGTGCCGCCACGTCCGAGCGATGCCTCGAGGCGGTAGCGTCCGCCGAGATCCGTCATCGTCCCGGCCCTACGCGGCTTCGGCACCGGGACCGAAGTCCTCGGGCAGGATCCGCAGGTCGGGTGCGGGATCGCCGTACGGCGGGCGCTCGATGGTCGGGTCGACGCGCTCGATCGCCTCGAGATGACGTTCGAGCGACAGCCGGGCGCGGCGCATCACCTGGTCGTAGCGTGCCACGGCCTCCTGCGGCACGCACTCGCGCGCCGTGCCGCCGCAATCGGGGCAGCGCAGGTCGATCTCCCAGACGTCCTCGCCGAGTCGGCGCCACTGGACCGGCTGCATCAGCTTGGACGGGCAGGCTCGACAGCGCTCGAGCGCGGTATCGGCGTTGCCGGTGAGCCGTTCGGAGCGATCCATCTGCGACAAGGCTACGACGCTGCCCGGACAGAGCCACCACGCTCGGTATGCGGCTGGAACCGCCGGGCCATCCACACCCCTCGGCACGGGGACTACGGGCCGCTGACGGCACTGCGCCCGGCCACAACAGCCGCCAGCACGCCGCCGACGGCGATCGGCACGAGGCCGAGTGCGCCGAACCGCCCCGCAGCATCGTCCAGCACTCCGATGCCGAGCGCCGCGGTGATGACCAGCCCGAGCGAGGCGACGGCGCCAACCGTGACGGGACCCAGCTTCGGGAGCGCCCAGAGACGCGACAGCTGAGGCACGAGCGTTCCGCCGATCGCAGCGAGCGCGATCAGCCCCACGTACTGCGGGGACAGGGCGAAGCCCGCTACCCCCTCGAAGACCAGCGCGAGCACGGCGCACGTGACTCCGGCGACGCTGAGCGACACGAGGCTCACCTCGACGGGGTTGCTCGACTCCACCGCCGCATCGGCGACCAGCAGCGCGGCGGAGAAGAGCAGTGCGCTCACGACGGCGAGCAGCACGCCTGTCGGCGCCGCGCCGACTCCTGCGACGATCACCAGCGCACCGCCCACGACCAATGCAGCGATCAGCAGGTTCGCCGCGGACGGCAGGCGCCGGCGTCGCAGCGCGATGAGCAGCACGACGCCTGCCGGGTACGTCATCAGCAGTCCGCTCGCCGCGACGGCGCCGACGTCGGAGACCGACGCGTAGAAGGCTGCGAAGCTGAGGCCGTTGAGCAGTCCCGACGATGCCGCCAGCCAGCGGGTACGCAGCGCAGGTGAGCGCACTGGGGGTCGAGCCATGCGCACGAGCAGAACGCCGAACGTCGCACCCGCGAAGAGGAAGGAGCTGATGGCGAGCGGATGGCTTGCCTCGAGGGACATCGCGAGGAGCGCGAAGTCCGCCAAGCCCGTGATCGCGACGGCCGCGCACAGGACGCCGACGACCAGCGCGGTGCTGCGCGCTGCCCCGCCGGCGCCGATGCGGTAGCCGGCGACGAGCAGCGAGGCGCCGCTGAGAATCGCCACGGCCAGCATCGCGTTGAACGCCTGATACGGGGGCGTGGCCCCGCTGAACGGCGCCTGCCCCTCGACGGAGGCGACCACGACGCCGGCCAGCGCCACCACCATGGCCGCAGTGCCCCAGGGCATGCCGACCCGGGCCGCCACCGCTCCCGCCGCTACGAGGGAGATCACGCCCCACCAGGGTTGGCCGGTGGCCACCATCGCGCTTGCCGCGACAGCGACGACACCCACGGCGACGTAGCCCGTCGGGCGTCGCAGCTCGTTGCCGACGCCGGGCCTCGACCAGACGAGGATGGCCGCGCCAAGCACGACGTAGCCTCCGAAGTCGCCGAGCACCCAGAAGGAGAACGTGCCAAGCGCATCCGCGGGTCCGGCGAGGAACCCGTGCAGTTCGAGGCCGATGATGCCGGCGACCGCTGCCGCGACGGCGAGACCGGCGACGATCGCCAGATAGCGCGCCGTGCTCCCGAGGTCGTCGACCCACGCGCGGTGCCGCTGGATCAGGGTCGCGCCGATCAGCACCGTGGTGAGGTGGCAGGCGACGGACAGCGCGATCCACGTCGGCAGCCGCTCGCCGGCCACGAGCTGGCCGACGACGTCGCCGACCACGAACGCCGGCCACAGCGCGCGCCCGCGACGGGCGAGCACGGCGACCCCGACGGCCAGCGGCAGGAACACGGGCGAGATATTGGTGACCGGGAGCGCCACGGTGGACGAGGCCCAGGTCGCGAGCACGACCGCCGCCATGAACACCGTGCCGACGAGCCAGCCACGCGCGGATGGGGTGTTGCGAGGCAGCAGCGCATTGGCAACGCTGGGCGAGGCGCCGACGGGAGTTGCCATGGCGGCAGCATAGGTCGTGAACGCTGCACTGCCCATGCCGGCGAGATCAGGTGCCGCCGCGGCAGACCCCGCCCACGATCTCACCGATGCGCGCCCGTGGGGCCCCGGATGGGTATCCTGCGCGGCGGGCCCCCATCGGCTAGCGGCCTAGGCCACCGCCCTTTCACGGCGGCTACACGGGTTCGAATCCCGTTGGGGGTACTTCAGCACGTATGCCATCCGAGCGCAGTACGCTCTTGCAGATGAAAAAGCGCCGCCCCCTGCTGCTGGTCGCC
>JBILWG010000018.1:0-20136 GCA_044369995.1 Gaiellales bacterium
CGCATCGGACTCCTGGAACTCCGACTGGCTCTTGGAGGCGAGGATCACGGCCCAGCCGGTCTGGCCCGCCGGCCAGCCGCCCGCGCTCGATCCCGTGTCGGTCATGCCGGTGTCGGTGATGGTGGTATCGGTGATGCCGGTGTCGGTGATGCCGGTGTCGGTGATCGTCGTGTCGGTGACGCCCGTATCCGTCGGCGTGGTGGTCGTGGTGATCGCCGTCTCCGTCGAGTCTCCGCCACTGGTCGGCTCGCGCAGCGCGACCCAGGCGAGGCCGACGCCGACCACGATCAGGATCAGCGCGGCGATGGCGAGCAGCGAGGTCGAGCGGCTCGAGAACGCGGAGCCGCCACCCGGCGGGGGTGGGATCTCGTCGGCAAGGAGGCGCTCGCCGCACTCCAGGCAGTAGCGCTGATCGGCCCGTACCGGCGAGAGGCAGGCGGGGCAGCGCGCCACATCCGCGCCCGGCAGTGGTGCCTCGAAGCTCGGCTCGCCGACGACGGGCATGTCGGTCGTCGGCTGGTCGGCGTCGCTCATGTCGTCGGCGTCCCGCAGTAGGCGCAGAAGTTCGCGTCGGACGGAATCGCGCCCGAGCAGGTGCCGCACCGCTTCGACGTCATCGCCACCGTGCCCGCGGGCAGCGACTGGCGGGCGCTCGCGGCATGCGCCGTCAGCTGCCCATCGATCTCGCGCGCACGCTGCTCGACCGCCACCGCCTCGGCGGCCCGCAGCCGCAGCAGATGGAAGTTGAACTGATCGCGCCGCGCCATCTCGATCAGCAGCCCACCGAGGTCGCCACGCAGATCCTGATACCGCCGAGCCAGACCCACACGCTCCTTGCGCAGATCGCCGACGACCTTCGCCGGCACGGCGGACGGCTGGGTGATGGCATTGCCCGACGCGTCGCGAACCTCAGTGGCCGTCACGGTGACGACGACGTCACCCGACGGGCCCGGGCCCTGCGCGGACAGGCGAGCGCGATCGGAAAAGCCTCCCATTACGCGCTGAGTATACGGGGCGAGGGCGTGAGACCCTGTGCAACCTTGGATAACAGCGCCACGTCAGGCGGCTGCATCGCAGCCCGGATTGCGGCACGATGCGCGTGTCAGCGAGAGCGGAGGCGTCATGACGCAGGTAGTCGCAGTGATCGGGCTCGGAACGATGGGAGCGGGAATCGTCGAGGTCTGCCTCGCCTCCGGACATGACGTGCTCGCCTACGACGGCTTTCCCGCCGCCCGCGAGACCGGCCTGGCGCGCGTCGCGAAGGGCTTCGCCCGCCGCGTCGAGAAGGAGACGATGTCGCAGGCCGACGCCGACGCGGCGCTGGCCCGACTGACCGGCGTCGAGACGCTCCCCGATCTGCAGTCCGCCGACATCGTGATCGAGGCCGTGGCAGAGCTCCCCGACGTCAAGCATGCCCTGTTCCGCGAGCTCGGCGAGGTGATGCAGCCCGCCGCGATCCTCGCCACCAACACCTCCGCGATCTCCGTCACCGGCATCGCCGAGGCGAGCGGTCGGCCCGAGCGCGTGGTCGGTCTGCACTTCTTCAACCCGGCGCCCGTGATGAAGCTCGTCGAGGTCGTCCGCACGGCGCTCGTCGATCCGCAGGTCTACGCGGAGGCGATCGAGTTCGCCGAGGGCCTCGACAAGGAGGCGGTGCCGTGTCCCGACACGCCCGGCTTCCTCGTCAACCGCGTCCTCGTGCCGATGCTCAACGACGCCGTGCGCACCCTCGTCGAGACGGGTGCCGACCCCGTCGATCTCGACCGTGCCCTGAAGGCCGGAGCCGGCTGGCCGATGGGGCCGTTGGCGCTGATCGACCTGATCGGCGTCGACGTGCAGATGCACGCCGCCCAGGCGATCGCCGACGGGCTCGGCGATGAGCACTACGCGCCGCACCCGCTGCTCGCCGAGATGGTCGGGGAGGGACGGCTCGGGCGGAAGTCCGGTGCGGGCTTCCACACGTACGAGTCGCGCTAGCGTCGCCGGCCCCGCGCGGCGTTTTCCAGCGCATAATGCGTAGGTGCGTCGTCTTCTTCTTGCCACCGCCCTGCTGCTGCTCGTCGTGCCCGTAGCCAGCGCCAAGTCGTTCGAGGCCGAGCGGCTGAACGGCGACCTCGTCTACCGCTCTGCGCCCGATGGCGAATCCATGCTGTCGATCGCGTACGTCAGCCCCAAGTCGCAGATCATCGGTCCGAAATCGCTCAAGGGCATTGCGTGCATCGACGGTGCCGACCTGCACGAGTGCGTCACGCTCAAGCGCGGGAAGAAGACAACGACATGGACGGTGCTCAAGCCGATCAAGCTGATGCACGCCCAGGCCGGCGTCTTCTCGATCACGCTGCGCAAGGCGAACGAGGTCCGTGACGTGTTCATCAGCGGTTGCGGGCACGTGCGCGTCAACGGCAGCGGCAACTACAGTGCAGACGGCATGGAGAACGTCGCGTACACCCCGGCCGACGCGCCGGTCCTGATCTCGCTCCAACCCTAGGCGGCCAAATGCCCGAGCGCATCCTGATCGTCGAGGACGAGGTCAACATCGCGACCCCGACGAAGACCTACCTCGAGCGGGACGGCTTCGACGTCACCCACGTGCTGACGGGGGAAGACGCGATGCGCGTGATGGAGGAGGACCCGCCGAACCTCGTGCTGCTCGATCTCAACCTGCCCGGCATCGACGGGCTCGAGGTGTGCCGGCGGATTCGCGGCACCTCGCAGGTGCCGATCATCATGCTGACGGCGCGCGACGACGACATCGACAAGATCGTCGGGCTCGAGGTCGGCGCCGACGACTACGTCACGAAGCCGTTCAACGCGCGCGAGCTCGTGGCGCGCGTCAAGGCGATCCTGCGGCGCGCGCCCGCAGCGGTGCAGCCGATCGGCGGCACCCTCGCCCACGGCACCATCACCATCGACCGCGGACGGCACGAGGTGAAGGTCGGTGGCGACGAGGTCCAGCTCGCGCCGAAGGAGTTCGACCTGCTGTGGACGCTGCTCGAGGAGCGCGGCCACGTCCTCACGCGCGATCAGCTGCTGGAGCGCGTCTGGGGCTACACCTTCGCGGGCGACACGCGCACGGTCGACGTGCACGTCCGCCAGCTGCGACGCAAGCTCGGCGAGGCCTGCCCCGTCGTCACGGTGTGGGGCGTCGGCTACAAGGTCGGGGACGATGCTCCTGCTGCGTAGCCTGCGCGCGCGCCTGCTGATCATCGGCGTCGTGCCCGTGCTGGTGGCGCTGCTCGTGACGGCCGCGTTGACGGTGCGTTCCGTCGGCGCGTACTCCGACGAGCAGCAGAGCAAGCTGCGCGTGCAGCAGGTGGATGACGAGAAGCGCATCGCGGCCAGCCTGTCGCGGGTCTACGGCCCGTTCATCCGTGGTGCGGTCCTCAACAATCCGAACGAGGTGATCCGGCAGGCCGACGTCGAGGATGCCGTCGACGCCCAGCTCTACTACGTGCCGATCCACTCTCCGGATCTCGTCAAGGCGCAGTCGCTCGGCCTCGACACGGTGACCGTCCTCCGCGAGCTGAAGGGCTCCGTCGTGGCGGAGCCGGATGACACGGCGGTCGATCGGCGCGACAAGGCGCTGATCCGCATGATCGAAGCGGGCAAGGCGATCGAGGTTCCCCAGGACTGGCTCGACCGGCGCCTGCGCGGCGACGTCGTGGTGGCGCGAGGCGTGTTCCCGACCTCGACGGGCAATCCGGAGGGCGGTGTGCCGTTCGGCCTGCTCGTGGTGGCCCGCGCACCCGCCGAGATCGCGTCGCCGGCTCGGGCACTGCGCGAGGCGCTCGTGCCGGCGTTCGCCATCGGCCTGGCGGTGGCGATCGTGCTCGCCCTCGTGCTCGGTCTGCGCCTGGTGCGGCCGCTCCGACGCCTCGCGCTGGCTGCGCGTGCGGTCGCGCGCGGGGACGAGACGGTTCCGCTCGACACGACACGACGCGACGAGATCGGCATGGTCAATCGCGCCTTCGACGACATGACCGTGCGGCTCGCCGAGGCGCGCGACACGGAGCGGCAGTTCCTGATGCGCGTCTCGCACGAGCTGCGCACGCCGCTGACGGCCATCCGCGGCCAGGTCGACGCGCTCGTCGACGGCATCTTCGAAGAGGAGGCCGAGCAGCAGCTGGCGTACGCCGCCATCACGGCGGAGTCGCTGCGACTCAATCGCCTCGTCAGCGACCTGCTGGATCTGGCGCGCCTGCAGGCCAAGCGCTTCGGCCTCGAGGCCGACGAGGTCGATCTCAACATCCTGCTCGACCAGGTCGTGACGGGTCAGGGCGCCGAGGCGCGCGAGCGTGATATCGATATCACCCTGCAGTCCGGCGCGCTGCCCGTCATCGTCGGGGACGGCGACCGCATCCTGCAGATCGTCGGCAACCTCGTCCGCAACGCGGTGCGGTGGACACCCGATGAGGGCACCGTCGTCGTCAGCGCACTGGCCGAGGCAGGGCGCGTGTGGATCACCGTGGACGACTCCGGCCCCGGCATCGCCCTCGAGAAGCGCGCCGACATCTTCCGCGCCTTCTACACGGAGGATGGCACCGGCACGGGACTCGGGCTCGCGATCGCCCGCGAGCTGGCGATCGCGATGGGTGGCACCGTCACCGTCGCCGACGCGCCGCAAGGCGGTGCGCGGTTCGTCGTCGAGCTGCCGTGCCAGCGGGTGGCAGCGGCCGCGTTGGCGTAGTCCCGCGCGCTGCGGTGCGCATGGTGTGCGCGGCTGCGCGTCGTCGCGGTCACCGCACGCTGCGAGCGCGCCGATCTGGCCGTTCGTCCGTCGTCCTCATGCGCATGTCGTGCCCGCACCGCTGGCACGGTGGCGCCTAGGCGGCCGGTGGCCGCTGCAACCCACGCGAGGTGGAAGATGAACACGTTCTGGGAGTCCCTCTGCGCAATCGCGCACCGCTTGACCGATCGTCGTGGCCAGGGAACGGTCGAGTACCTCGGCCTGGTCCTCGCGGTCGGCGCGCTCCTCCTGGCGGTGTCCGTGCAGGTCAAGGGCGGCGGCACCGGGATCGGCGAGCAGATCTCGAACTCGATGGAGAAGGCGATCTCCTCGGTCGCGAAGTCCTAGGCCCAGGCGCCCCGGTCGGCTCTACTCCACGGCCGGGGCGCGGCACGGATCGTGCGGGGCGAGGCCGTGCTGGATCAGGCGCCCGTCGCGCAGCACGCCGACACGCCAGACGCGCTCGCGGGGCAGCGGAGTGGCATGGGCGGGGCTCGCGTGCAGGATGGTGGCGGGCTGACAGATGAGCACGTCGCCCGCTCGCTCACCCGCCGGCTGCCCCCCAACCGGTTCGGTGGCGAGCCCGACGAGCCGGCGGACCACGCCGACGGCGAGACCGAGCGGACGGGCGATGCGCTGCGCCAGCGCGCTGGTCGCGCTCCACGCCAGCGACGCCACGGCCGCGGCGGTGCGTTCGCCCGCCGTCGGCGGCGTGCTCGCCGCCGCCTCCTCCGCGAACGTGACGATACGCACGGTCGGTGAGCCGGCAGCGCGAATCACCGTCTGCGGACTGCGGCCACGGAGCGGGACTCCCACGATGCGCTGATCGTCATCCCACGCCGGGTGGATGCGGACGAGGTGCGCGTGCGCTGTGGCGGCGAGCTGCACACGGGCGGCTGGCGCCCCGACCTCCTCGACGAGCCAGGACTGCGCACCGAGCGGACTGAGCGCGGTCGGCTCGCCGCGGAACGCGGCCGAGAGCACGCGTGCATCCGGCATCTGGCGCGGTGTCGGCTGCAGTGCACGTGCGAGCTGCGCGGGTATCGTCGCGCCCTGCCACAGGGAGGCCGCAACGAGGACGCCGCCGACGGCCAGCGTGAGCACCAGCCACTCGGCCGTCGCCTGCCCGCAGCGCCGCTCAGCAGGTCTCAGCATGGCTTCGCACGACGTCACGGGAGAGGATCGAACCGCCGCGGATCACGATCAGCTCGACGGCCGGCAGGCGCTCGCCGAGCCCGAGCCGCAGGGCATCGACGGGATGCTCGGCCGCCCAGCCCGGGACGGCGACGTTGCGACGCCACACGAATCGGCAGATCACCACGTCGTCATCGCGACTGCCGCTGGGAATCCCCCGCGTGGGCGTCTCCGCGGCGGCGGTACCGGCCTCGATCGCCGCGGCCGCGGCCGAGGTCGCCGGGTTGATCGAGGCGAGGACGGCCGCGATGCCCGCGCTGCCGAACTCCACGACGCGCTCCGCCGTTGTGGGCGACTGCGCGGCACGCCATCGTCGCTCGTCGGCAGGCGTACGCAGGCGCAGCACGGACGGAGCGCGCGGCGTCTCCTCCGACCAGAGCAGCGGCGTGCCCGGGCCGACGCCGTTGAGGTCGGGTCGGGCCAGCGACCACGACGGATCCGCGAGCGCGCGCCGACGTCCACGCGGTGGCAGCGCATAGCGGCGCAGGGCATGATCGATCGCGATGGCGCGAGCAGCCTGCGGGCCCACGCTGCCGGCGAGCCGGGCGATCGCATCGCGCACCAGCGGGCCATCAGCCGAGGGTGGGCGCGCCAGCGCGCGCTCCAGGAAGGCGAGCTCGTCCGCTGGCAGGCGCGAGGCTGCCGGGCGTTCGAGGGGTACGGCCGCGGCGCGCAGCACGAGCGGGGGCAGCCATGCGAAGGCGCCACCGGCAGCTGCCGCGGTCAGCACGGCACCCACGAGCGCGACGATCACGACCGACTCGAGCGTGGCCTGGGCGCGCTGCGCATGCATCGCACCATCGTCCACCCCGCGCAGGTATCCGCGCAGCGCGTACGCGCACGGCATGTGCGCGCACTGCGCGGGCCACGCGGCGGGATGTCACGGCGAACGCACGCAGGGCCACGGGGGCTTCACCGCGCCCGACGCAGGATGTACGCTCACTTCGTCGCGGTGGAGGCGACACAACCCCGAAGGAGTTCCATGGACAACGCCATACCCGTAATTTCCGGTCTGGTCATCTCGGTCGTATTCGCCATCGTGTGCGCCAGCCTCGCTGGTGGGCGCAACCGCAGCCGTGTCGGCTGGGCGATCCTCGGCTTCATCTTCCCGATCATCGCGCTCGTCGTGCTGCTGATCCTGGGCAAGAAGAAGACGCAAGCGGCCGTCTGAGACTCGCGCGCTCGCGCCAGGGCTGTGCTCTGGCGCGAGCGCAGTCCTTCCCGCGTACGATCCCCCCGTGGCCGACCGTCCCTCCCGTGGTGATGTCGCCGACGTCGTGATCGAGTCGCTGGCGACCGGCGGTCGCGGCGTCGCGCGGATCGACGGCTACGTCGTCTTCGTCGATCGCGCGCTCCCCGGCGACAGCGTGCGCATCCGGCTGCGCAGCGCTCGTCGGCGCCACGGCGAGGCCGACGTCGTCGAGCTCCTGGCGCCGGGTGCCGATCGGGTCGAGCCCACCTGCCCGCACGTGGGCCTCTGCGGCGGCTGCCGCTGGCAGACGTACGCCTACCCGGCGCAGTTGACGGAGAAGGAGCAGCTCGTCCGCGACGCCATCACCCGCATCGCGCATCTGCCCGACGTGCCGATCGACGCGATCGTGGGCGCCGAGCACAACCTCGAGTACCGCAACAAGGTCGAGTTGACGTTCACCGAGACGGAGGAGGGGCCCGCCCTCGGGTTTCACCGGGCCGGCCGCTGGGATCAGGTGCTCGAGATCGAGCGCTGCTACCTGATCAACGAGGCCGCCAACGCCGCCAAGGATGCCATCCAGCGCTGGGCGCGCACGACCGACCTCGTCGGCTACGACCAGCGGCTGCATTCCGGCGACCTGCGCAACCTCGTGATCCGTCATTCGAAGCGCACCGGCGAGGTGCTGCTCGCACTCGTCACGACCGACATCGACCTGCCGCGACCGGGCAACCTCGTCGACGAGCTGATCGAGTCCGTTCCCGGTTTCGTCGGCTTGCTGCACACCCGCAACAGCGGCCAGTCCGAGACGACGTACGGTCACCCGACGAAGCGCATCCACGGACAGGACTTCTACCGTGAGGAGATCCTGGGCCTGACGCTCCACGTCCCGTGGAATGGGTTCCTGCAGACGAACACCGAGATGTGCGAGCGCCTCTACGGCATCGCCATCGAGGAGGCGCGCCTGACCGGCAACGAGGTCGTCTGGGACCTCTACAGCGGCATTGGCTCGATCGGACTCGCACTGGCGCGTGACGCTGGCCGCGTGGTCGGCATCGAGATCGTGCCCGAGGCCGTCGAGCAGGCGACGCAGAACGCCGAGCGCAACGGCATCGGCAACGCGGAGTTCATCGCCGGCGACGTGCAGAAGGCGATCGAGCCGCTGGTCGAGGCCGGCGCGCCGATGCCCGACCTCGTGGTGATCGATCCGCCACGCGCGGGTCTGACACCGAAGGCGGTCAAGCGCGTGCTCGAGTTGAACGCGAAGACGATCGTCTACGTGTCCTGCAACCCGACCACGCTCGCGGGCAACGCCATCCTGATGACCGAGGGCGGCTACGACCTCGAGATCGTCCGGCCCGTCGACATGTTCCCGCACACGCCGCACGTCGAGTGCGTGGCGCGGTTCGTCAGGCGCGATCAGTAGGGCGGCAGGGCGCTGTACCAGCGCCCGAGCTCCTGGAACGCCTTCCAGAAGCGGCGCTTCGACGATTCCTCGTCGAGCGACTCGTCGATATCCGGCGTGACCAGCGTCTCGATGGTCGGCGTCAGCTGCTGCACCTCGCCGAACAGTTCGGGATCGATCTGCTCGGCCAGCGGAACCTTGATGCGGTTGAGGAACGCCGCGGTCGCAGCGCCCATGCAGACGATGATCTTCGGCTCGGTGATCTGGATCTCGCGCAGCAGCACCTTGGCGGCGGCGCCCTTGGCGTCCTCGAGGTCGTCCTGCGGGCACTTCGCGCAGTTGGTGCCGTAGATCGTGGTCGGGTCGATGCCGACGCGCGTGACGCTCTTCAGGATCGCTCCGCCGGCACGGCCGAAGAAGGCGACGCCCTCTTGCATCTCCGCCGGCTGCGCTCGCGTCTTGAGCAGCATGATGTCGGCCATCGGATGGCCGGAGCCGAGCACCGGCGTGCTTGTAGGATCATCGGGATCGGCCCGATCGGCGAGCTCATCGCCTAGCGCGTTGATGGCCTTGATCGCTCGGGCCAGGTACCGCTCATTGATCTCGTCAGGTTCAGCCACGGCGCGTCCTCCGTCATTCGGCGCGCGGCGGTCGCCTCCTTGTGCGGAACCACTTGCGCATCTGGAGCGCGAGGAAGCTCTTCTGGTTCCGCACGATGCGCGCGTCGCCCAGGGCGAGGGCGAGCGACGCCGGGTCGTGGAACGCGGGGAGCTCCAGGCCGGCCGTCAGGAGCCCGGCGATCACGTGCTCGTCGGAGCCCGCGCCCTCGGGCAGGCCGAGGCGCCGTGCGAACGCCAGCGCGCTGTCGTTGTAGTGCTCGCGCGCGAGTCGGCCGTTGGCGACCTCGAGCGCGTCGAGCTGGGGTGCCAGGCGTTCGAGCAGCGCTTCCGGTGGGATCGCATGGTGGGCATCGAACGGGTGCGGGACGTAGACGAACGCTCCCTGCTGGCGGATCGCATCGACGGTGTCGGCGAAGGACATGCCGGGCGGCACGTCCTCCTTGAGGTAGATGCCGATGACCTCGCCCTGCTTACGCGTCTTGATCTCGCTGGAGACGGCGATGTGCAGCGGCGTGCCGTGCGACTCGACGTGGGCCTTCGCGGCGTAGCCACCGGCGACGGAGTTGTGATCGGTGACGCACAGGGCACCAATCCCGAGATTGATGGCACGGTCGACCAGCTCGTCGATCGACGTGCTGCAGTCGTGCGAGTGGAACGTGTGCAGGTGGAAGTCGGCGAGGATCGGCTCGGGCAGCGCGAGCGGCGATGGGCGTCGCGCGTGGTCGCCAGCAATCGCGATGACCTCCTTCGCGGCCTTCTTCGTCCCGGTGAGCCCGACGCGCTGCGTGCTCGGCGCCGCATCGAGCACCACGTTCGCCAGCGGCGTTTCGTCGTCGCCGACGAGGACGACGAGATCGAGGTCGCCCTGTCCGATCACGCGCCGCGTTGCGGCATCGGCAGCCCAGGTCCAGACGGGCCCACTGACGGCAAGCTCGCGTGCGCCGCTACCGGTATGCGCGAGCGCAGAGGCACCGCTGCGCTCAAGGGCGCGGATCGTGAGCCGACCGGCGGTCTGCAGCGCTGCGCTCCGCGCTGTGCCGACCAGCAGCACCTCAGCACCGTGGTCACAGACGGCGCTGCTCAGGGCAACCGCCGCATCGCGCTCCTTGCCCTCGCGATCGAGGGCGACGGATGTGAAGATGGCAACGCGCACACCCGCACCGTAGCGCCTGGCTCAGGACGGATTCGCGTGCCGGGGGGTGTGAAACGAAAACGGCGGGTGCCCGGAGGCGCCCGCCGTCGTCGTACGGGGGAGATGTGCGAGGCGCTTAGCGCTTCTTGGCAGCAGGCTTGCGCGCCGCCGGCTTCTTGGCAGCCGGCTTGGCGGCTGCGCGCGTGGCGGGCTTAGCCGCGGCACGGGTCGCAGGCTTCTTGGCAGCCGTGGCGCGAGCAGCAGGCTTCTTCGCTGCAGGCTTCTTCGCAACGGGCTTCTTGGCCGCGGCGCGGGTTGCCGGCTTCTTGGCAGCCGCCGAGCGGGTTGCGCCCTTCTTGCCGTACTTCTTGATGAAGAGCTCGACCTCCTCGCGGGCCAGCTCGTCGCGATGCTGCACCGGCGGCGACTTCATCAGGTACGCGGACGGCCACTCGAGCGGACCCGAGATGCCATTGTCGAGCGCCAGCTTGATCAGGCGCACGGCGTCGATCACGATGCCGGCCGAGTTGGGGGAGTCCCACACCTCGAGCTTGACCTCGGCGGTCAGCGGCACGTCGCCGAAGGCGCGGCCCTCGAGGCGGATGTACGCCCACTTGCGGTCCGTCAGCCACGGCACATGGTCCGACGGACCGATGTGCACGTTGTCCGCGCCCATCTCGTGGGGGATCTGCGACGTCACGGCGTTCGTCTTCGAGATCTTCTTCGACTCGAGGCGCTCGCGCTCCAGCATGTTCAGGAAGTCGGTGTTGCCGCCGACGTTCAGCTGGTACGTGCGCTCGAGGTGCACGCCGCGGTCTTCGTACAGCGTCGCGAGGGCGCGGTGCATGATCGTCGCACCGACCTGGCTCTTGATGTCGTCGCCGATGATCGGCAGACCGGCCTGCTTGAAGCGCTTGGCCCAATAGGCCTCACGCGCGATGAAGACGGGGATGTTGTTGACGAAGGCGACACCGGCGGCCAGCGCCTGCTCGACGTACCACTTCGTGGCCTCCTCGGAGCCCACCGGCAGGTAGGAGACGAGGACGTCGGCCTTCGAGTCCTTGAGGAGCTTGACGACGTCGCACGTCTCGCCCGGCGCCTTCTCGATGACCTGCGAGAGGTACTTGCCGAGGCCGTCATGCGTCATGCCGCGCTGGACGACAACGCCCTTCTTGGGCACGCGAGCGAACTTGACCGTGTTGTTCTGCCCCGAGAAGATCGCGTCGGAGAGATCCTTGCCGACCTTCTTCTTGTCGATATCGATCGCGGCGACGAACTCGATGTCCTTGATGTGATAGCCGCCGAGATTGACGTGCATCAGGCCGGGGATGACCTCGTCGGCCGAGGCGTTCTTGTAGTACTCGACGCCCTGGACGAGGGACGAGGCGCAGTTGCCGACGCCGACGATGGCGACGCGGACCTTGCCGTCAGAGCGGCGCGCGCGATTCTGGGGAGTGGACACGTTCAAGGACCTCCAGGGTGGTGGGCTAGAGCTGACGCATGACGTGGCGTGCACGCTGCGCAACAGTGATGGCGGACAGGATGGCGAGCAGGATGATCCCCCACGGCAGGGCGCCGAGCGGGGCGAAGAGCAGGGCGGCGGCAATCAGGACGACGCGCTCCGCGCGAGCCATCATGCCGTGCGTGCCGTCGAGCCCCATCGACTCGGCCTTGGCGCGCAGGTACGACGTCATGAACGACCCGGTCAGGGCGACGATCACAGCGAAGAGCGCGATCTCGTTGCCGTCATGCGCGAAGACGAGAGCGATCGCGCCGAACATGATCGCCTCGGACGTGCGGTCCAGCACCGAATCGAAGATGGCGCCCTTCGGGCCGTCCTCGCCGCGGGCACGCGCCACGGCACCGTCGAAGACATCGAGGATCGAGCCGATCAGGAACACGACGCCGCCGGCGATGAACTGCTCGCGGTAGACCAGCACGGCGGCGATGACGTTGATGACGAACCCGATCATCGTCACCTGATTCGCGGTGATGGGGATGCGCGACAGCTTCGACATCAGCGCCGCGATCACGCGACGCGTGCCATCCGTGTACTCCTGCTGCAGTCGTTCGACACCCATGTGCGCGAACGGTAGGCCGCAGCATCACGTCTGCTGGCGCCCGCACGATGAGCGGTCGGTAGCGACCGACGAGTGGTCGGTCAGGCGCGCTGGGCGAGCGGATCGGGCGGGTGGATGGTCGCCGATCGTGATCGACGTTCCTCCAAGCCATGCCTGCTGCCGAGCGTCGGCACGCGTCCGCGGCTGATCGCGAAGGCGAACAGGAGCGCGAACAGGGCGACGAAGGCGCCGACGGCCGCGTCGAGGAACCAGTGGTTGGCCGTCGCGATGATCGAGAAGATGACGAGGGCGGGGTAGAGCGCCCAGACGAGCTTCAGCAGCGGATGGCGGAAGACGAGGATACCCGCGCAGCCGATGATGACGGCGTACGCGGTGTGCAGCGAGGGCATGGCGGCGTATGGGTTGGCGAACCACGCGACGATGCCGGAGTTGTGGTTGACGGACGTCTGGTTGAGCGTGTCGATGAAGCCGAGCCCGCCCATCATCCGCGGCGGAGCCGTCGGCAGCAGGATGTAGCCGAGGAGCGCGGCGAAGCTCGTCCCCAGGAGCGCATTGCGGATGAAGTAGAACGCGTGGTTGCGGCGGAAGTAGATGAACAGCAGCAGGGCGTACGTGATTGTGAACTGGCAGTTGAAGTACGTCCAGTTGGCGATGGCCATGACGATGTCCGGGCCGTTGAGCGCCCACTCCTGGACGTTGCGCTCGGCGTCGATGCCGAGGATCTGCTGCGCGCGGATCACGTCGAGGGCGTTGCGCATCGCGACGTAGCGATCGGCCGAGGCGAGTGTGCGGCAGGCCTCGTACGCCACGTAGAACGACCAGAAGATCGCGAACTGGAGCCAGAAGTCGCGCCAGCCGCGCGGGAGGTGCCGGCCGGCACGATCGACGACGCGGCGCGCCGGGTTCGCAGATGCATCGCCCACATGGACAATGGTACCGCCGGCGCAGCCGTAGCGCCGTACGGGTAGGGCTCAGCCGCCGATCTGGCTCATCGACTTCGTGCTGTGCACGAAGCCCGGCTCGCCGATCTCGTGCTTCATCCGCTTCTGGAGGACGGCGCCACGGATGATGTCCTCGAGCTCGAGATCGGTCGCGCCCGAGCGCAGCGGCGTGCGGAGGTCGGTCTCCTCGTTGGCGAACAGGCACGTGCGCAGGGCGCCTTCCGCAGTGATGCGAATGCGGTCGCAGGACGAGCAGAACGGTTCGGAGACGGGGTTGATGAAGCCCATCTCGCCGCTTCCGTCGGCGAAGGCCCAGCGTTCGGCCGTCGACGACGCGGGGGCCGGGACGCGGACCAGGGGATACACGGATTCGATCATGGCGCGGATCTCATCGCCCGTCAGGACATCGGCCTTCGTCCAGGTGCGGTCGGCGTCGAGCGGCATGAACTCGATGAACCGCACGACGTACGGCTTGCGGCGTGCGAGCTCGGCGAAGGCGATCACCTCCTGCTCGGTGAAGCCGCGCATGGCGACGCAGTTGACCTTGATCGGTCGCAGTTCGGGATAGCGCTCCGCCTCCTCGAGGCCCTCGAGCACACGGTCGAGCATGTCGCGGCGCGTGATCTCGGCGAACCTCGAGTGGTCGAGGCTGTCGAGGGAGACGTTGATGCGTCGCAGGCCCGCGTCGACGAGCGGGCCCGCCAGGGTGCGCAGGGCAATGCCGTTGGTGGTCAGAGCGAGGTCGGTCAGCCCGGGCACCTTCACGAGACGCTCGACGAGGTCGGGCACGTCACGCCGCACGAGCGGCTCGCCGCCCGTCAGCCGCACGTGGAAGACGCCCATCGCGGCGAGGATGGTGGCGAGACGCTCGATCTCCTCGAAGGTGAGCACCTCAGTGCGCTGCAGCCAGTCGAGCCCCTCGGCCGGCATGCAGTACTTGCAGCGGAAGTTGCAGCGGTCGGTGACGGACACGCGCACGCTCTCGATGCGGCGGTCGAACGAGTCCACGAGCGGTGGTCGCATGGGGCAAGTGTACGGGTGGCGGCGTCTACGCGTCGGCGAGCATGATGCGCTCGACGTAGCGCAGGTCGCGAGCCGGGTGACCGGTGGCGGGAAAGCCCGCGATCCAGATCGCGTCGACCCGACTCTCGATGGCCTGTGCCCGCGTGGCGGCGTGCACGTCGTCGCGCCGTGCGGCGTACGCCTCGGGGTCCTCGCCGTAGGCCAGTGTCAGGTGCGGGACGAAGGCGTGGCGATGACAGTCCTGATCGCAGCGGCAGAGCAGGGCGCGCAGTGCGGTGATGGCCTCCGTGCCCTGCTCGATGCCGAGCCAGGCGACGGGGCGGGTCGGTGATGGAAACTCGCCGAAGCCCGTGCAGCGCAGATCGAAGGCCGGTACTCGGGCGACGTCCTCGCGGACCCGTGCGGCCAGCACGCTGGCCGCGTCGGCGGCCCGCAAGGGCGCGTAGAAGAGCGTGATGTGCCCCGTGCTCGGGTGCTGGGCGCGGACACGCTCGCCGTCGACGCACGCGGCGACCGCGGTGAGCAGCGGCTGCGCCGCGTCAACACGTACGACTGCGCCCCAGTACCACTCGTCCTCCGCCACGGCTAGTGACGCGTCTCGCCACCGGGACCATCGGTGAACGGGTCCCATTCCAGCGTCGAGTCGGGCTGGGTCGGCGGACGCAGGCCATCCAGCGTGTCCTCGTCGTCGGCGAATGCGGGACGGTCCGGCGGTGCGGGAAACAACTCCTCCGACGCGTCTGCCGCGTCGTGGGATTCGTCGACGAGTCCGGGTGGCGCGGGCTGATCGAGCTCCTCGAAGCCCGTCGGCTCGCCCCCGTTGGGCGGGAGCGTCGCGGGGGGTTCATCGAACTCGGGTACGACCGGCAGCGCGGGCGGCGCCTCGTAGGAGGGCTCCTCCCAGGACGGCTCCTCGTCGTCTGCGACCGCCGCAGGAGCGGGGGGTGGCGCGATCGGCTGGGCCGGCGGTGCCTCGATCGGGGGCGCGAGCGGCTCGTCGGCGTCCTCGAAGGCGGCATCGGTCTCGGGGTCCCATGCGCGTGTGGGATCCTCGTTGCGGGTGGCTTCCTCGCCGGGCATGGCGAGCTCGCCGTCGCTGGTCTCGACCGGAGGCGCGCCCGTGGCGTCTGCGCCGTCGGCGGGGTACGTCACGAGTGGCTCGTCGCCCGCGTCTGCATCGTGCTCGTCGTGCTCGCGCTCGGGGCCGTCGATGCCCCAGATCTGCTCGCCGTTGTATTCGAGTCCAGGCAGGTCGTCGGCGTTCCAGCCGTACGCGCCGTACCAGGAGGGTGCTGTCGGCCAGGGCAGCATGCGCGACGCGACGTGCACCAGGGACACCGCGGGGGCGTCGCCGCGCTCCAGGGCGAGCCGGTTCTCCGGGCTCACGTACACGGTGGCCACGGTGCCATCGGGCTTGCGCAGCTCGATCGGCTCGGTCCCGAGCCCGTGCTCGTGCGAGAAGAAGCAGAGGCCCGGGAAGCCGCGCGTGATCGGCTGCGGCGGTGCGTGATCCGACATGCGGTGCTCCACCCAGAGGATCTCCCACTCGACGGCATCGAGCTCGCTGGCGACGGTCCGGAGCTCGCGCGGCGAGGTCAGCGCGGGCAGGGTGCGGCGCAGCGCCAAGAGCCGAGCACCGGCCGTCTGCAGATGATCCATCGCCTCCGGGTCCTCGGAGCCGCCCGAGGTCTGGCCCGTCAGCACCGAGTGGCGCGCCGCGAGGCTCTCGAGGCGATCGAGGTGGAACTCGCGCGCCGTCCAGATCGACCCGCCGCGGCGGCGCTTGCGCTGCTCGTTCGAGCGGGCGCGGATGCGCAGGACGACGAGGCCGATACCGACGAGCAGTAGGACCAGGACGACCCACTGCCAGGTGGCACGGCCGCCGCTGTCGCTGCCGGTGCCCCCGTCGTCGGGGTTCTTGTTCGGCTTGCTGACGGCCTGCGCGTAGCTCGTCAGTGCGCCGGTCGGGTCGGTCGCGGCGACGTCGCCGGAGTCGGCGACGGCCTTGTCGATGCGCTCCTGCGGGTAGGACAGCGAGGCGCCGGCGAGCTTGCCGCCTTGGATCAGGCCGACGGTGGCCTGCGGATTCGTCGGCTGGAGGGCGAGCGAGAGCAGGCGCGCCGAGCCTTTCGCGTTGCTGGCGCCGGCGAGCGGACGCTGCAGCACCACGAGGTAGAAGGAGGGGTTGGCGGCGGCGACGGCCTTGAGGGCCTCGCGATCGGGCTTCGGCGTCGAGCCGACCTGCACGAAGACGCGGGTCTTGGTCAGCGCCTTGGCGACCTGCGCGGCGCTGAGGCGCTTGGCGGCGTGGGCGGTCCCGCCGAACGCCAGCGTGGCCAGGAGGGCGACGGCGAGGAGCAGGGAAACGCGGCGCATGCCGTGATGCTACTCCCTCGGGCGGCGGGGCGGGGGTACGGGGACCATACCGTGATGTAAATCCTTACAAAAAGAAAACTTGATACGGAGACACTGAGATTGTAGGATGCCCATACGCGCTGATCTGATCGGCGCCTGCAGTTCATCCACACCGCATCTACCCCCAACCACGGAGGCAATCCCACATGGGTCGCGTCATCGGCATCGATCTCGGCACCACCAACTCCTGCATGGCCGTTCTCGAAGGTGGCGAGCCCACCGTCCTCGAGAACGCGGAAGGCGGGCGCACCACCCCGTCCGTCGTCGCCTTCAGCAAGGACGACCAGCGTCTCGTCGGCACACCCGCCAAGCGGCAGGCCGTCACCAACCCGGAGAACACCATCTTCTCGATCAAGCGCTTCATGGGACGCAAGTCCGCCGAGGTGTCCGAGGAGATGACGATGATCCCGTACACCGTCATCGCCGGCCAGAACGGCGACGCGCGCGTCAGCGCGGGCGGCAGCGAGTTCTCCCCCGAGGAGATCTCCGCGATGATCCTCGGCAAGCTCAAGGCCGACGCCGAGGCGAAGCTCGGCGAGCCCGTCACCGACGCCGTCATCACCGTGCCGGCCTACTTCAACGACGCGCAGCGCCAGGCGACCAAGGACGCCGGCCGCATCGCCGGTCTGAACGTCCTGCGCATCATCAACGAGCCGACCGCAGCTGCACTCGCCTACGGCGTCGAGAAGGAGGGCGAGCAGAAGGTGCTCGTCTTCGACCTCGGCGGCGGCACGTTCGACGTCTCGGTCCTCGAGCTCGCGGACGGCGTCTTCGAGGTGAAGGCCACAGCCGGCGACAACCACCTCGGCGGCGACAACTTCGACAAGGCGATCGTCGACTGGATGGTCGCCGAGTTCAAGAAGGAGCAGGGCATCGACCTCGCGCAGGACAAGCTCGCCCTGCAGCGCCTCTACGAGGCGGCGGAGAAGGCCAAGATCGAGCTGAGCTCCACGCAGTCGACCCAGATCAACCTGCCGTTCGTGACGGCCGACGCGTCCGGGCCGAAGCACCTCGATCTGAGCATGTCCCGCTCGAAGCTGACGGAGCTCGTCGGCGATCTCGTCGAGCGCACGGTCGGCCCGACCAAGCAGGCGCTCGCCGATGCGGGCCTGAAGGCCTCCGACATCGATGACGTGATCCTCGTCGGCGGCATGACGCGCATGCCGGCGATCCAGGACAAGGTCAAGGAGATCACCGAGAAGGAGCCGCATCGCGGCGTCAACCCGGACGAGGTCGTCGCGATCGGCGCGGCCATCCAGGGCGGCGTCTTGCGCGGCGACGTCAAGGACGTGCTCCTGCTCGACGTCACCCCCCTCAGCCTCGGCATCGAGACCAAGGGCGGCGTCATGACGAAGCTGATCGAGCGCAACACGACGATCCCGACCCGCAAGTCCGAGGTGTTCTCGACCGCCGAGGATGGCCAGACGTCCGTCGAGATCCACGTGCTCCAGGGCGAGCGCGAGATCGCGGCCTACAACAAGACGCTCGGCAAGTTCCAGCTGGTCGGCATCCCGGCCGCGCCGCGTGGCATGCCGCAGGTCGAGGTGACCTTCGACATCGACGCGAACGGCATCCTCAACGTGTCCGCGACCGACAAGGGCACGGGGCAGATGCAGCAGGTGCGCATCGAGGGCGGCTCGGGTCTCAGCGAGGAGGAGATCCAGCAGATGGTGAAGGACGCCGAGTCCAACGCCGATGCCGACAAGAACGCCCGCGACCTGGTCGAGGCCAAGAACACGGCCGAGCAGCTCCTGTACCAGACCGAGAAGACCGTCGCCGAGCATGGCGACAAGGTCGACGGCGCGGTCAAGGAGCAGATCGAGGCCGCCGCAGCCGAGCTGCGCGCGGCGCTCGAGGGTACCGACCCCGAGGCGATTCGCCAGAAGGCGACTGCGCTGCAGGAGGCCTCGTACGCCCTCGCCGAGCAGGTCTACAAGGAGGCGCAGCAGTCGGCACCGACCGGTGACGGCAGCGGCGCAACGGCAGGCGACGACGAGGCCGATGAGGAGATCATCGAGGACGCCGAGGTCGTCGATCCGGACACGACGGCGCGCTCGTGAGCGAGCGCGACGAGGCAGAGCAGGCCCTCCCCGCCGACGGCGGGGAGGAGCCGGCGCCGCTCGCCGATCCCGGTGCCGTGGCTGCGGAGGAGGAGGTCGATCCCGTTGCTCGCGCCGAGCGCGAGCGTGACGACCACCTCGACCAGCTGCGGCGCCTGGCCGCCGAGTTCGACAACTACAAGAAGCGCATGGCGCGCGAGCACGAGGAGCTCCGCCAGCGTGCCGCCGAGCGGCTGCTGAGCGACCTGCTGCCCGTCTTCGACGATCTCGAGCGCGCACTGACCGCGTTCGAGACCGCGGATACCGAGGCGATCGCCGATGGCGTCGCGCTTGTCCACCGCGCGCTGTGGACGCTCCTCGAGCGCGAAGGCGTCGCCGAGCTCGACCCGACGGGCGAGCTGTTCGATCCGCACCGGCACGAGGCGCTGCTGTCCCAGCCGGCCGACGCGCCGGAGGGCACGATCCTCGAGGTGATCCAGAAGGGCTTCCTGCTCGGCGATCGCGTCCTGCGACCCGCCCGCGTCGTCGTCGCCGGAGGCGCGTCCTGAGCGCGGATCCCGTCACGTTTCCCGCAGCACCGCTGGGCGGTTCGGAGAAGTTCGTCACCGTCGTCTTCTGGGGTGTCGTGATGCTCGCGTGGACCGGGAGCGGCGTCGGTGCCTCCAGTGGCAACGCGCTGCAGGCGCTCGTGATGCTGGTGGTCGCGCTCGGCCTCGGTGGACTCGCGCTGTGGTTGCGCTACACCCAGCCGACCGGTTATCGCCTCGAGGCCGACGGGATCGTGATCGAGCGTCGTGTCGGCTCGAAGCGCATCAGCGGCCGCGTCGAGCGCCACGTCGGCAAGGCCACGCTCGGGCTACGGCTCGGCAGCGGCGGCCTGTACGGCTACCGGGGGCGCTTCCGCATCGCCGGTACCGGCTGGGCGCGCGCCTTCGTAACCGACGTCAAGCGCACCTCGCTGATCACCGTCGGCGGACGCAGCATCGTCCTCTCGCCGCTCGACCCCGCCGCACTGGTGCAGGAGGTGGCGCATGCGTGACCTCTACGAGGTGCTGGGCATCAGCCGAGGCGCCAGCGAAGACGAGATCAAGAAGGCCTATCGCAAGCTGGCGCGCAAGCACCATCCCGATGCCAATCCCGACGATCCCAAGGCCGAGGAGCGCTTCAAGGAGATCTCCGCCGCCTACGACACCCTGTCCGATGCGGACAAGCGCAAGGCGTACGACCAGTTCGGCGCGGCTGGCGGCATGGGCACTCAGGGCGGCTTCGATCCCAACGCGTTCCGCGACTTCGCTCAGGATCGCGGCTTCGACATCTCCGACCTCTTCGGCGACATCTTCGGGCGTCGTC
>JBILWG010000091.1:0-7559 GCA_044369995.1 Gaiellales bacterium
GCGGCAACCATGCTGCGTCGTTCTCAGTCTGCCGCACGGATCCTGCCCCGCACCCGCAACGCGTCGCTCAGACGTCGCCGCCGGGCGTCCAGATCTTCGGCCGCGGCGGCTCCGTCTTGGGCGGCGCGGGCGGCGGCGTGGTCGCGCCGTCCGGAGCGGCGTCAGCGGGCAACTGGACGGCATCGGCGAAGGCGAGCTGCAGCTCGGCCAGGGCGCGACGCAGCTCCTCGACGGGCTGCGGCACCGGCGTCCCCTCGGGTAGGACCCGCAGGAAGGCATGGAGCAGGGCGTCCGCACCGCTGATCGCCAGGCTGGCCTGCACCGCATCACCGCCGTTGACCATCTCGGGAATCATCCCGAGCTGGCCGGCGCCGATCGACATCAACTCCGATGCGACCTGCAGCATCAGCGACTCGACGCGGATCTGCGAGAGATCGATCTGCCCCTCGCCTCCGTCGAGCGGCTCCTGCGCCACGTCGTCTGCGGTGTCCTGCTCGTCGTTCGCCATGTCAGCCGATCCTCTCCTTGAGCGCCTGTGCGCTGGTCATCGTGATGGCCACCTGGTCCGCATGGATGGCCGCCATGTCCTCGCCTGCCTCGACCCGATCCTTCCACCGCGTGGCGTGATCGCCGTGGGCGAGCAGCCCCTCCAGGGGCTCCAGCCAGGGCGCCAGCCCCAACGCACCGATCTCCGGCTGACAGGCGTCGAGGAGGCTGCGGATCCGCTCGGCAGCCGGAATCGCCCGGCGTGTGTCGAGATCGATGAGCTCCCGGCTCATGCCCCAGCGCAGGGCGCGCCACAGGTTCTCCTCCAGATCGCGCGCTCGCGCCGGAGACGGCAGCTCGCCGCTGTCGTAGAGCCGTGCCGCTCGCGCGGTCAGGGCAACCTGCAACGCCGCCAGCGCGATCGACTCGCCGACGTCCGGCAGCGCATCGCAGGCGCGGATCTCCACGGTGCCGAAGCTCTGATGCGGGCGGACGGTCCACCAGATCTCGGTGTGCTCCCGGATCGACTGGGTCGACAGGAGGAAGCGCACGTACTGGTCGTAGTCGTCCCAGTCCGCGAACGTATCCGGGATCCCGCAGCGCGGGAACATCCGCGTGAAGATCTGCGTGCGCGTGGAGCGCAGATGCGTGATGCGCCCCTCCAGCCACGGCGAGGAGCACGACAGGGCCAGGAGTTCCGGCACGAAGCTGCGCATGGCGTTCGAGACGGCCATGGCCCGGTCCGCGTCGCGGATGCCGACGTGCACGTGCATGCCGAAGGTGTTGTTGCGCCAGGCGATGTAGCGCAGCGTTCCCTCGACGATTCGGTAGTGGGGCGTGTCGATGATGCGCTGGTCGGTCCACGGTGACGAGGGGTGCGTGCCCGTGGAGCCGACGAGCACGCCGAGGCGCTCCGCCTCGGCGGCCAACGCGATGCGCCGATCGATCAGCATGCGCGCAGCCTCGTCGAAGGACTCAGCTCGGCCGGTCTTGACCTCGATCTCGCTGGCGATCAGCTCGCCGGCGACGTTGCCCTGCAGCGCACCGGCCTCGCACGCGTCACGGAGCTCCTCGAAGCGGTTCGTCATCTGGAGCGTGTCGGCATCGAGGATCTGAAACTCCTCTTCGATGCCGATCGTGAAGTCGGTCGCGGACTCGAAGTGCGCGCGGGCCGCGTCGAGCGCGGCGTAGGAGTCCTCGACAGAAGCGCCCATCCGCGGGCTACGGTAGCAGCCGCGCATGCTCAGCAGGCCTGCCGGGCAGTCGGTATCCTCCCCGTCCCATGCCGCTCGACGACGATCACGCAGTGCATCCCCAGGAGATCACGCTGCTCGACTACGTCGTTGGCGATCTCGGCGCCGATACGTCCGACCTGATCCGCCGGCACGTGGAGACGTGCCAGACGTGTCGGGATCGCATTGTGGAGTTGACGCTCGACCTGGACGAACTCGATCGTCTGCCCCTCCTGCCGATTCCGCACGACCTCCTCGGCGCTCCGGCGGCTGCCGCCCGCGCACCCCGCCGGCGCGCGCACGCCGGACGCATCGTGCCGCTGCTCCTGCTCGCCGTGGCCGCACTCGGCGTGATCGCGCTCTTCCAGCTTGGCGGCATGCGCCCGGATGATGGCGCTCCCGCTCGCCGTCAGCTGGTCCTCCAGCTCGGCGCGACCAACCCGAGCGACACGATCTCCTCGGTGCTGGCCGACGTCCCCCACACCGTGGTGACCGATCGCGACGATCCTCGGCATCTGGTGGTTCTGGTCGGCGACGGCGACATCGGCCGGGCCTACTCCCTGCTCGCGAGCGCGAGCGACGGCACGACCAACTACGTGGTCGACCTCGGTGCCACGGGACAGCTTCCTGCCGACGAGGGCTGAGTAGGCGGCTGCGCCGTTCGGCCAGCCCGGGACGGTGGACCTAGGCCAGGTGGAAGTAGAGGGCGTACAGGAGCTCGACAGCCGGGCTCGTCGTGTGCGCCGTCACGTGCGGCGGAACGTCGATCAGCGCACCGGAGTAGTTGAACACGATGCGGACGCCGGCGCGGACGAGCTCGTCCGCCACGTCCTGGGCTGCCTCGGCGGGAACCGCGACCACGCCGACGATGACCTGGTTGTCCTCGATCAGCTGGGGCAGTTCAGCAGAGTCCAGGATCGTCAGCGGCCCGCACACCTGTCCGATCTTGCGCGGGTCGGCGTCCACGACACCGACGATGGAGAAGCCGTGATCGGCGAACACGTCCGCCTCCGCGATCGCCTGTCCCAGTCGTCCTCCCCCGACGAGCACGATGTTGTGCTGGCCCGCCGTGCGCAGGATGCCGCTGATCTCCCCGATCAGCGCGTCGACGCTGTAGCCGACGCCGCGCTTGCCGAAGGTGCCGAAGCCGGACAGGTCGCGTCGGATCTGCGTGGCATTGACGTGGGTGTACTCGCTGATCTCGTGCGAGGTGATTGCGCTGCGGCCGGCCTTCTTGGCCTGCGTCAGCACCTGCAGGTAATGCGCCATGCGTGCCGCGACGCCGCCACCCAATCGATCCGCCATGCCAGTCGTCACCGCTTCGCCTCCATGTCACAAGGGATCGTACAAACGACGATCGTACCGGGCTTCAGGCTGTTACGAATGCGTCAGATCGAGGACGGCGGCGATCTCGGCCTCGGTGACGAAGTGGTACCCCACCTCGCGGTCGTCGATGACCACGACGGGGATCCGCTCCCGGTACCGATGCTCGAGCGCCAGCACGCCGTCGATGTCGACGATCTCCGGCACGATCGCCCGCGCGGCGCAGGCGGCCTGTGCCGCGGCGACGGCCGGCGGGCAGAGATGGCAGCCCGTCGCGATGTAGACCACGACCCGACTCATCCCCACGGGCTCCGTGCATAGGCGTCGAGCGACAGCAGCTCGTCGCGGCCGACGGGCGCCACCTGCAACGTCGCGGCGGCGATCATCGCCGCATTGTCACCGCACCACGCCAGCGGTGCCGCGACGACGTCGGCCGGCAGCTCCGTGAGTCGCTCGCGCAGCCGCGCGTTCGCCGCGACGCCGCCGACGAGTCCCAACGTGCTCCGCCCCGTCGCCGCCAGTCCGAGTTGGGCCCGGTCCACCAGGTGCTGGACAATCGCCTCCTGGTAGGCGGCGGCGAGGTCTGCGGGCGCTGCTGCGCCGGCCGTGATGGCAATGGCGAGTGCGGTCTTGAGTCCCGAGAAGGAGAACGCCAGATCGGCTCGGCCGCTCAGTGGCGTGGTGAATGGGTGCACCGCGGGATCTCCCGCTGCCGCGAGCTCTGCGAGCAGCGGTCCGCCTGGGTACCCGAGTCCCAGCAGGCGGGCGCCCTTGTCGAATGCCTCCCCGGCGGCGTCGTCCATGCTCCGGGCGATCGTGGTGAGCGCTCCGTGCTCGTCGACGTCGATCAGCAGCGTGTGCCCGCCGGAGGCGAGGAGGACGAGATGGGCACCGACGGGTGGTCGCTCGGCGAGGCCGAGCGACGCAACGTGTCCGTGGAGGTGATCGACGGCCGCGAGCGGCACCCCCGTGGCGTACGCGAGCCCCTTCGCGTAGCTGACGCCGACCAGCAGCGCGCCGATCAGGCCCGGGCCCACGCTGACGCCGATGCGCGTTACCGCCGCGAGGTCGCAGTCGGCCTCGCGCAGGGCGGCGTTGATCGTGGACGGCAGCAGCTCGAGGTGGCGACGGGAGGCGATCTCCGGCACGACGCCGCCATACGCGACATGCTCTGCGGCCTGCGAGGCCACGATCGATGCGAGCAGACGACCATCGTCGGTCATGACGGCTGCGCAGGTCTCGTCGCACGAGGTCTCGAGGGCGAGGATCAACGGGTCAGCGGCAGATCGTCGGGACCGTCGCCGCGCCACATCACCAGTGCGTCCTCGCGATTGTCGGTGTAGTACCCGCGGCGCATCCCCGCGGGTCGGAAGCCCAGGCTCTCGTAGAGCCGAATTGCCCCCGCGTTGCTGACGCGAACCTCCAACGTGTGTCCTCGCGTCCCGTCGACGTCGGTCTCACGGAGCATCTGCTCGAGCATGAGCCGCGCCACCCCTCGCCGGCGATACGGCTCGTCGACGGCGACGTTCATGACATGCCAGGCATCGGTGTAGCGGGCCACGATCAGGTAGCCGGCGAGCGTCTTCTCGGCAAACGCCCCGTAGCAGCGCGAGCCGGGGCGGGAGATCTCCCCGGAGAACATGGTGCGGGACCAGGGGGTCGGATAGGCGCGCCGCTCCACCTCCTCGATCGCCGGCAGGTCGCCGAGGCCGAGTCGCCGCAGACGGATCGGCTGTTCAACTGCGGCGCTCATCGCTGCTCCGTGGGAACTGCGTCCGGCGCACGCACGTACAGGGGGGCCGCAGCGCCGCCACCGCTGCTCAGCGCGGCCAGCGAGGCGGCCGCCGGCACGTGGAGCGCACTGTCGTCGTCGGGCACCGACATCGCGGCGAAGCTCGCTCGATAGCGCGCGGCACCATCACCGACGAGCAGCGTGCCGGCGGGCAGCAGGTCGACCAGCTGGGAAGGGGTGCAGGCCTGCAGCTCGAGCTCGGGCCCCTCGACGAAGACCTCGCCCCGACGAGCGTCGATCACCGCCACCGCCCGCGGCCCTGCCGCGTGACGCAGCGCGGACGTGGTGATGACGCCGACCGGTGTCTGCGCGAGACCCGCGGCGAGGCCGAGGGCGCTGGCGAGACCGACGCGCACGCCCGTGAAGGAGCCGGGACCCCGGCCCACGACGATGCGCTCGATATCGCGCATGCGCAGGCCAGCGGCGGACAGCAGCTCGTCGGTCGCGCGCAGCACGTGCTGCGCCGCGGCCGGCTCGCGCACGGGCGTTCCGTCGGTCGCCACGCCGTCAATCACGAGCCCGATGGCGGCGGCGCTCGTGGCGGTGTCGATGGTCAGGACGCGCACGCCGTGATCGTAGAGGGCAGGCGCACCCGCCGGCGCTGCGCCTCAGCGGGACGGCAATGTGACGGCGATGAGACGCTCGCCTTGCGCACCGAGCCCGATCCGCACGCAGGCGCTGGCGGGAGGCAGCCACGACTGACCCACGCCCGGCCACTCGACGAAGGCGATCACGTCGTCGCCGAGGTAGTCCAGCAACTCGCCCGGATCTCGGAGCGGCTGCTGCTCGAGGCGATAGAGATCGAGGTGCGTGACCGGTGGCGTGCCCGCGTAGCGATGGGCCAGCGAGAACGTCGGGCTCGTGACGGGCTCCCGTACGCCAAGCGCGAGTGCACAGGCCTGGACGAGCGTCGTCTTGCCGGCACCGATCACCCCCTCGAGATAGACGACGTCGCCACACCGGAGGGTTGGACACAGCACGGCCGCCACACCCGCAAGGCGATCGCCCTCAGGAGCGATGAGCTCGGGCACGACCTACCCGCAGCCGCAGCCACCACCGCAGCAGCCGCCGGCGCGCGCGCCTGACGTGACGGTGGCAGGCAGGTCGGCCTTGCCGACGCGTACCCGCTGGAACGACGACAGCAGCTTCTCCGTGTGCTTCGAGCCGCAGGCCGGACAGGCGACCCCGTTGACGGCCGACATGGACACGAGTTCCTCGAACTCGTTGGCACAGGCGCTGCAGGCAAACTCGTAGATCGGCATGGCGGCAGCGTAGCGCTCTGCGCGCCCGGACGTCCGGTACGCTTCCCCACGAGGACTCCATCCACCGCGAGGGGTACCGATATGCAGCGCGCGACACCACGTCACCCCCATCCGTGTGCCCGCACCGTTCAGGTGTGCCGATGATCATCGCCCGCTCCGCTGCTGAGGTGCACGCCGCGGTCGCCGACGCGATCACGTTCGTCCCGACCATGGGAGCGCTCCACGCGGGCCACGCTTCGCTGGTGCGCCTGGGCGCGTCGGCCGGTGGCGCGGTCGTCGTGTCCGACTTCGTCAATCCGATGCAGTTCGGCCCCACGGAGGACTTCGCCGCGTACCCGCGAGATCTCGAGGCGGATGCAGCGGTTGCCGAGGCAGCCGGTGCCGACGTCCTGTGGGCGCCGGCGGTAGACGAGATCTATCCCGTCGGGTTCGCGACGATGGTCGATCCGGGACCGTTGGCGCTCGAGCTCTGCGGCGCGTCGCGTCCGGGCCATTTCGTGGGGGTCGCCACCGTCGTGACGCGTCTGTTCGGACTCGTCCGGCCGGCGCGAGCCATCTTCGGTCGCAAGGACTACCAGCAGCTGGTGCTGATGCAGCGGGTGGCGCGCGACCTCGCCCTCGGAATCGAGATCATCGGCGCGCCCACGATCCGGGAGCACGACGGCCTGGCCATGAGTTCGCGCAATCGCTACCTGTCGGGCGCCGAGCGGATTCGAGCGGCGTCCGTGCCGGCGGTCCTGCGAGCCGTCGCGTCGAGCTACGCCAGCGGCGAGCGCGATGGTCGTGCCCTCCTGGACGTGCCGCTGGACGGGCTCGAGGTCGAGTATCTCGAGCTGCGCAGCACGGACCTCACTCCGTACGACCCGACCCGGCCTGCCGTCGTGCTGATCGCCTGCCGCGTCGGCGCCACCCGACTGATCGACAACCTCGAACTCGACCCCGTCGCCACCGCCTCGGCTGTCGATGCCCCCCACGCGAAGGAACCCGCATGAGCACCCGCCCGCGTCGTCCCGCCCCCGCGACCCCCGCTCCCGGCAAGGTCGCGCTCCCCGATCTCGTCGCCCAGAAGTCGACGGGCGTCCCGATCGTGATGATCACCGCGTACGACGCGCCGAGCGGCCAGGCGGCGGCGGAGGCTGGCGTCGACGTGATCCTCGTCGGCGACTCCGCGGCGATGACGGTACTGGGCCATGACTCCACGATGCCGATCACGCTCGACGAGATGATCGTCCTCACCGCCGCCGCCACGCGGGGCGCGAGCAGAGCCGAGCGGGCGCCGCTCGTCGTGGCGGACATGCCGTTCATGAGTTTCCAGCCCTCCGACCGCGATGCGATTCTCGCGGCCGGCCGCTTCGTCAAGGAGGCTGGTGCCGATGCCGTCAAGGTCGAGGGCGCTGGCCCGACGTTGGACCGCATACGCGCCATCGTGGGCGCGGGTGTTCCCGTGATGGGTCACCTCGGTCT
>JBILWG010000092.1:0-7549 GCA_044369995.1 Gaiellales bacterium
GCTCTGCGACGACGCTGAGATCGGGGCCGCCGATGTGTCCCTCCCAGCCCGCCACTCCGGACAGAATCAGGCCGTCGGCGGCCACGGCGGCGACGGCGACCGCTTCCGCGGTCTCCTGCGTGCGCGCTCCCGCCCGCCCCTCATCCATGCCGAGTTCGATCAGGACGCGAATCGGCGGATCGTCCGCCTGGCGGGCTGCGGCCAGGCGCTCGACGCCAGCCACCGAGTCCACCAGCAGCCACACCTCCGTGCCTGCCCGTTGGGCTTCTCCGATCCAGCGCACGGCTGCCGGCTCCACAACCTCGTTGGCGATCAGCACGCGAGGAACGCCGAAGGCGGCACAGACGCGACCTTGGGCGGCATGCGCGACCGTGATTGCCCAGGCACCGGCATCGAGCTGCCGGCGAAAGAGCTCGGGCGACATCGTCGTCTTCCCGTGCGGCGCCAACGACACATCGTGCGTCGCACACCACGCCGTCATCGTCGCAATGTTCGCCGCGACGGCGTCCTCGCGAACGACCATCACCGGCAACGGCAGATCACCACGCAAGACGTTCCAGCCGCGGGCCGCGATCGTGCGGGGCGTGGCCGGCGGATCGGCGACAGGAAAGCCCTTGTAACGCCAGTCGATCTGGTCGTCGAGCAACTGCTCGAGGGCGACAATGTCCATTGGCTGATTCTAGAATCCACGGCGGGGAGACAACCAGATGGCGCTTGACGGACGGGTGGCAGTAGTGACAGGCGGAGGAGCCGGCATCGGCCATGCGGTCGTCAGCGTGCTCGCCGATCTCGGCGCGGCCGTGGCGTTCAATGACCTGCTGCCCGAGCGGTGTGCGCCGCTCATCGAACAGCACGCAGCCGCGGGGCGTCGTGTGGTCGGCGTCGCCGGGGACGCCGGCACCGAAGCCGGGGTCGACGAACTGTTCCACCTCGCCGAGACGACCTATGGCCCCGTCGACATCCTCGTCTGCAACGCCTTCTCCGCCCACGCCGATGGTGCCATGACGATGCGCCTCGAGGAGTGGGAGCGTGACCTGCACGGGACGCTCACCTCGGCCTTCATCGCGACGCAACGCGCGCTGCCCGCGATGGTCGATCGTGGGCGCGGCACGATCATCACGATCGGATCGGTCAATGCGACTGGCTACTACGGCGGCGAGGCCTACTCGGCCGGCAAAGCCGGCCTCATCAACCTGACGCAATCGCTGGCTGTCCGCTACGGCCCACACGGTGTGCGCGCGAACATGGTGATGCCCGGCTCCGTTCGAACAGCGGTGCAGGAGAACCGCCAGAAGCTGGATCCGGACTTCCTCAGTCGTCTGCAGCGCTGGTATCCCCTCGGACGAATCGGGGAGCCCGACGATATCGCACAGGCGGTCGCGTTCCTCGCCTCGGACGCCGCGGGGTGGATCACCGGCGCCGTCTTGCCGGTCGATGGTGGCCTGACGGCAGGCAATGGCGTCATGACGCGCGAACTCGTCATCGAGTCGGGAGATGACGTGCGATGACGTTCGATCTCCTGCTCCGTGGTGGCCACGTGATCGACGGTTCGGGCACGCCATCCGAGCGCGCCGATGTCGCCGTGCACGAGGGACGGATCGTGGCAGTCGGCGAGGTGGCGGGTGCCGCGACGACGACCATTGACGTCGATGGCCTGGCAGTCGCCCCGGGATTCATCGACATGCACACGCATAGCGACCTCGTCCAACTTGCCGATCCAACCCACGACGCCAAGGCCTGCCAAGGGGTCACGCTCGAGGTGATCGGGCAGGATGGACTGAGCCTTGCGCCAGCGGATGCGGCTGTCGAGGCCGAGTTGCGCAGCGCCCTCGCCGGCTGGAACGGCGACCCCGATTACCCCCGCGGCTGGCGCAGTGTGTCCGACTACCTTGCGCGCTTCGATGCCGGCGTGCCGACGAACGTCGCGTTCCTGGTCGGACACGGCACGCTTCGCATGCTCGTGATGGGTGCGGATGATCGCGCGCCGACCGCCGACGAACTGCGGCAGATGCAGGAACTCGTTCGCCAGGCCATCGTCGAGGGAGCGTTCGGTCTGTCTGCGGGTCTCACCTACGCCCCGGGCATGTTTGCCGACGAGGACGAGATGATCGCCCTCTGCAGCGTGCTGCGCGGCACCGGTGCGTTCTACTCGCCCCACCATCGCAACTACGGCATGCGGGCAATCGAGGCGTACGCGGAGGCGATCGCGACGGCCGAGGCTGCTGCGATTCCACTCCATCTCGCGCACACGCACTTGGGCTTTCCGAACAACAAGGGTCGCGCCCCAGAGCTGCTGGCGATCATCGACGCGGCGTGCGAGCGCGGGGCGGATATCACCTTCGACACCTATCCGTACCTGGCTGGCAATACGTACCTTCATTCGGTCCTGCCGGGCTGGGCGTTTGCCGGCGGCGCCGATGCCACGATCGCGCGGCTGCGCAACCTCGACCTGCGGGAGCAACTCCGTGTCGAACTCGAGGAGGTCGGCACGGACGGTTTTCATGGCGTTCCGGTCGACTGGTCGTGGATCGTCGTCGGTGGCGTGGGCGACGAGCGGCACAGTTGGGCCGTTGGGCACTCGATTGCGGCGCTTGCGACGCAGCAGGGGGAACGCCCGATCGACCTGTTCTGCCGTCTGGCCGCTGATGATCGTTTGATGGCGACGGCGCTGCACGAGGTCGGCAACGAGGAGAACGTGCGCACGATCATGCAGCACCCCGCCCATATGGCGGGCAGCGACGGCATTCTCGTTGGTGCCCGACCGCACCCCCGTGGCTGGGGCACCTTCCCGCGCTATCTCGCCCATTACGCTCGCGAGTTGGGCATCCTCACGCTCGAGGAGGCCGTGCGCCACATGACGAGCGCGCCGGCCGCCCGGCTTGGGCTGGCTGATCGCGGTCTCGTGCGCGAGGGCATGGTCGCGGATCTCGTCGCATTCGACCCCGAGCGCATCCACGACAGCGCGACCTACGAGCAACCGCGCCAGACACCCGAGGGCATCCCGTACGTCTGGCTCGGCGGCGTGCCGACGGTGTTCGAGGGCAAGCGCACCGAGCATTGTCCTGGTCGCGCGCTGCGCTCGTCGTTCGCCCGCTAGGCGTTCACCCGGGACGACGTCCCGGTCGCGTCACGACCCGTGGAGAGCGGCGCGAATGCGGTCGAGCGTGGGCAACGGCATGAGCCCGTAGTGATAGAAGTCGGCGCGCTCGGCACCCGCGGCACGAATCGTGTCGAGCTTCTGCCCGAGATTCTCGACCGAGTTGCAGTCCACGCCGAACGGTCGAACGATCGCGCCGAGCGATGCCGTCTCACCGATGAGTTCGCGGTAGGCGGCGAGGTCATCGGCAACGCGCGTCGATGATCGCGCATAGGCGATTGCCTCGACCGCGCAGTGCGCCGAGATGGCCGCGATATCGAGCCCGAATCGCCACGCCATCGCGGGCGCGACATCGCCCTGTGGATCCCCATCGCCGTACCCCTTCGCCGCTCCCGACGAGTCCAAGACGACGAGCCGCCCACCTTCGGCGCGGCACGCAGCCGCGACGTCGGCGATCAGCATCGTCACCGTGGCAAGGCGGGCCCGCAGCCAGGCAGCCATCGCGCCGTCGACCAACGCGCCGGCAGCGGCGAGCGTGGCAACAGAGCCCGGAGCTGGCTCCCCCGTGTCGAGCGTCGCCTGCACGATGCGTGCCACCTCCGCCCGAAAGCGATCGCTGTCAACCCCTTCAAGCCTGGCCGCTGCGCAACACGCATCGCAGAAGCAGAGCCCGAGCAGGAATCGCACGACCTCCCCGGGCTCGAACAGGAAGCGCTCGTGATGGAGCCCGTGCTCGAGGCCGTGATAGTGCAGCGACTCCGCCAGCACCGTCGGCATGCCGGCTTGCACCACGGCGCGCGCGAGCGTTTGCGCGTACGCGCGCACCTCGGGGCGAGCGGGACAGAGCTGCTCGCGATAGACATCGCCGAAGACGTTGCGCTCGGCTCCGACCTCAGCGGCCTCGCCGTGTCGGTCGGCGTGCAGAAACACCGTCCAGCCGTCAACCTCGCCTCCTGCGCGACGCGCCGCGTCGACCAGCGTCGTGATCGCACCGGCGGTCTCGGCATCCGCGGCGATCTGCGGGGCGATTCCGCAGTCCGCCCACAGCTGCGTGTCGATTGGCAGCCACAGTCCAGGCGCGAGGTGTCGCACGCGGCGACCTCGTGCGTGCGGATGGAGATCACGTGCCGCGTGATAGGACGTCGCGATCGAAAGACCATCGACACCAGCACGCTCGCAGGCGTCGGCGAGCACCGCAGCAGCACCCGCATCGGCGACGTCCACCGCAGAGCAGAACAACGTGGTTCGCATGCGTTGACGGTAGCGGAATGGCACGGCGATGCACGAGTGCCACGCTGTCGTCCGCGAGTTCGCGTACCGTCACCGGAGCATGGCGACCGATTCCGAGATCGATCAAGCAGCGCTCATCCTGGCCGATGCGCGTCTCGCGCGAGGCCGCTTCACCGGGTTTCCCGCGTCGCTCTGCCCCCGCGACGAGGCGACGGCCTACCGGATGCAAGCCGCGCTTCATGCCCTGCTCAGCGCGCGTGGCGAGGGCCTGTATGCCGGGCACAAGATCGGGTGCACGACGCCCGTCATGCAGGCCTACCTCGATATCCATAACCCGAGTGCAGGCGGCATCCTCGAGCGCGAGATGCACCAGAGCCCGGCAACGGTGACGACGCGGGGAACGACGCAGTTCGGCGTCGAGTGCGAGGTCGCGGTCCGGCTCGGTACGGATCTTCCTCCTCGTGCCGATGGCTCGCTGTACGTACGAGACGAACTCGCCCCCATGATCAGCGAGTGCTTTGCCACCATCGAAATCGTGGAGAACCGTTACGCCGACTACGGACAGCTGGATGCTGCCACGCTGATTGCCGACGACTTCTTCGGGGCCGGCCTGATTCTCGGTCAGGCGCCTGCGCAGTTCGATCCGAACGATCTGGATCAGACGACGGCCACGATGATGATCGACGGCGTCGAGGTGGGCGCGGGTCGTGGCAGCGACATTCTCGACCACCCTCTGGAGGCGTTGGCGTGGCTCGCCAACAGTCTCAACGCGCGTGGCACGCTCGTGCGCGCGGGCGAGGTCGTCACACTTGGCAGTCTGGTGGCCACGAACTGGGTCGAGCCAGGCTCCACCGTGCGGATCATCAACGCCCCGCTGGGCGAGGTGATCGTGCGATTTGTCGAGGGCGACCCGGTCACCGTCTAGCGCAGCTGTCTCGGCTGCCGGGAAGGAACTCTGCCTGCGGGTGGCCGAGCGCTACGCCGGCGCACTCGAGTTGCCCACGGTGGTACGGGCAGGCTCCCGCGCTCGACCCCAGTTCCGCAACCGTCTAGCCGCGACCCACGAACGGCATCGTCGTCGCCATCACCGTCATCGTCTGCACATTCGCATTGAGCGGCAGGTTCGCCATGTAGAGCACGGCATCGGCGACGTGCTGCGGATCGATCGTCGGCTCGACAAGGCGCTCTCCATTCGCCTGGGGCACCCCATCGCCCGAGCGCATTGGCGCAGTCAGATCCGTCGCCGCGTTGCCGATGTCGATCTGGCCGCACGCGATATTGAACGCGCGCCCATCGAGCGATGCCGACTTGGTCAAGCCCGTCACGCCATGCTTGGTGGCGGTGTACGGCGACGAGTTCGGTCGGGGCGTGGTCGCTGAGATCGAGCCGTTATTGATGATGCGTCCGCCCTGGGGCACCTGGGCTTTCATCACGCGGAAGGCCTGCTGGATGCAGAGGAAGGCACCGGTCAGATTCGTATCGACGACGCGCTGCCACTCGGTCACGTCGAGCTCGTCGAGAGGCACGCCTCGTGCAGCCACGCCCGCGTTGTTGAAGACCAGGTCCACGCGGCCGTGCCGCTCGACGGTGGTATCGAACAGGTGGCGTACGTCGTCAGCGCGCGTGACATCGCAGACGATCGCGTCGGCGAGCGGACCTGCCTCGGCGACGACGGCGGCGAGCATCGCCTCATCACGCCCCGTCGCAATCGTCGTCCAGCCGTCCGCGGCCAGCGCGAGCGCGACGATCCGTCCAAGCCCACGCCCGGCTCCCGTCACCACCGCGACGCGCGTCACGCGAGTCGCCCCCCGAGTTCGTCCTCGATGAAGACGTTGATGATCTCGTCGAAGGTCGTCTCGGCCTCGAAGCCAAGTGCACGCGCGCGCGTGGCGGTGAAGTTGCTGGGCCAGCCGGCCACGATCCGCATGATCAGTTCGTCCGGCTCATCGTGGATGCGTGCAGCGACCGCATCACCGGCGATGCGGCGGAGTGCATCGATCTCCTCTGCGATGGTCGCGGAGAGGCCCGGCATGTTGAGGCAGCGGCGCGCTCCCAGCAACTCCGTGTCGAGCGTGGCAGCGTGGCGGAGGAAATGCACGGCAGAGCGGGGTGAGGCGAACCAGTGGCGCGTGCTGCGCGCAGCCGGCAACACCACATCCCGGCCGGACAGGGGCTCGCGAATGATGTTCGAGAAGAGGCCGGATGCCGCCTTGTTGGCGGCACCTGGGCGCACGCAGATCGAGGGCAGTCGGAGGCCGATGCCATCGAAGATGCCCCGTCGCGAGTAATCGTTGAGCAGCACTTCGCCGATCACCTTCTGCGCGCCGTAGCTCGTCAGCGGCTGCAGGATGAACTCGTCGTCAATGATGTCCGGGAACGGTGCTCCGAAGACTGCGATCGACGAGGTGAAGACGACCCGCGGACAGTAGTCATCCCCTTCTTCTCGTATCGCCTCGAACAGCTCGCGGGTGCCGTCGAGATTGATCGAGTACCCCTTTTCGAAGTCGATCTCCGCCTCTCCCGAGACGATCGCAGCAAGGTGAAAGATCAGGTCGGGCCGCTCGGCCACGAGCAGGCGGGTGACCTGCGGGTCGGTAATGTCAGCGACACTGCAGTCGACGGTGAACGAACAGCCGGCGGGGGCACTCGGCTCGATGAACGCGTCCACGAGTGACAGGCGTTGCACGCGCGGGGGCGCCTCCGCAGCGAACGACTCGGCCAGCTTGCGACCGAGCATCCCGCCGCCGCCGAGAATCAGAGCATGCATGGGAGGATGCTATCGCAGGTGCACGGGGCACTTGCAGGCGACGAACGCACCCGCGACGGTCCGTGTGTCTCTGATGGTCAGGCGTCTGCGGAGCGTCTGAACGCACAGCGCATCGCTCGGCCGGTGGCGGTGCGCTCTCCGGGGGCGCGCACACGCGAGCCATGCCGCCGGGGACACCCATGAAGCCGTGATTTCCGGTGCCGCTCCACGAGTCCCCACCCTTGGGTGCCACGACGCATCCCGGGGCACACCTCCACGCGGACGCGGCAGCCCGGCGCGACCGCCAATACCACTGATAAGGTGAAAAGCAGTGTTGACGTCGATTAACAGGGTTGTGCATCAGCGTCGCGTGCTGGTGATCCTCGCGCTCGTGATCGTCGCGTTGTTCGGCGCTCTGCTCGTCGCATCGTCGTCGGATGGGCACCTGCACGCTGGCGATGCCGCGGTCGTCAGCA
>JBILWG010000002.1:0-52015 GCA_044369995.1 Gaiellales bacterium
CGTCTCGAATATGCCCGTGTTCCGAGCCAACGACGCCGATAAGGGCGTCTACGCGGTGGTCAATCTCGACGACGGCAAGCGCAACGTGATCGTGTTCGATGACGACGGCGCTCAGGACTCGCCACGGGCGTACCGCGTGCAGGTCCTGCAACCCGCTGGTGCCTCGAAGACGCTGATCATCTCCCTGGCCATGAGCACGCCGGGCGGCGGCGAGTCGAAGTTCAAGATGCTCTTCGCCCCCAAGGCCGGCTGACCCCTACGCGAGTGCATGCCATCGCTGTGCCACCGGGGTCCAGACCCTCGGCGGCACAGCGGCACGGCTGCTGATCAGCGGAGGCGCTTGGCCTTGATCCGGCGGCTGGCGCTGACGATCATCTCGCCGCCCGACAGGATCAGCACCGCGCCGAACACCTGGGAGAGCAGCTCGTCGGGCAGGCGCGTGGCGACTTCGGCACCGAACAGTACGCCGAGGGCCGCGCCGATGCCCATGATCAGCGCGCCGCGCCAGTACACGTTCTCGTCCGAGGTCTGCCGCCAGGCGCCGACGGCGGCGACGGGGATGATGGCGGCCAACGAGGTGGCCTGCGCGTCCAGCTGGGTGAACGCGAAGACGAGCACGAGCGTGGGGACGAAGATGACGCCGCCGCCCACGCCGAAGAGGCCGGCCAGCAGGCCCGCGGCGACGCCGCAGCCGATGGCGAGGCAGATGGTGAGGAGCGTCAGATCCATCAGAGTTGGAATACCAGCTTGAGGCCGATGCCGATGATCAGCACGCCGAATCCGATCACGAGCCAGTCGGCGGGGAGGCGTTTCTGGAACGTGATGCCGAGCAGGACGCCGAGGACGGCGGGTGCCCCGATGACGATCGCCGCGACCCAGTCGATGTGGTCGCTGCCGGAGTAGCGGACGGTGCCGATCAGCGACGTCAGGAGCAGCGTCGCGAGCGAGGTCGCGGCGGCGATGCGCGGGGGCATGCGCGTCAGCAGCATCAGGAGCGGCACGATGACCACGCCACCGCCGATGCCGAACATGGCGGCGAAGAGCCCGGACACGACGCCGATGCCGAGCAGCGGGTAGATGCTGATCTTCGGCAGTGTGTTGGCGTTCACCACGCCTCTATCCTATCCAGCGATGGGTGCTGATCCGCTGACTCGAATCCGCACGGCTCCCGAACGGTCGGCGGTGCTGCTCGATGTGGATGGCACGCTCGCGCCGATCGTGGCGCATCCGGATCAGAGCGTCGTCCCGGCGGAGACGCTCAGCGTGCTCGGTGCGCTGGTCGAGCGCTTCGCGCTGGTGGCGTGCATCTCCGGCCGCCGGGCCGTGGATGCGGCTCGGCTCGTGCCGGTGCCCGGCGTGCGCTTCGCCGGCAATCATGGCCTCGAGCTCCTACTCGACGGCGAGGTGCAGCTGGCTGGCGGTGTGGAGGAGTGGCTGGTCGATGTGCGTACGGCGGCGGCGGCGATCACGCCGATGGTCGCGGAGGCGGGTGGTTGGGTGGAGGACAAGGGCGCGAGCCTGACGGTCCACTTCCGCGAGTCGCCCGATCCGATCGCGGCACGGAGCCTGCTGGAGCTGCGCGCCGTCCCTCTTCTCAACGCGGCGGGTCTCGTCTCGCGCTGGGGGCGCATGTCGTTGGAGGCGCGCCCGCCCCTTCCCATCGACAAGGGCTCGGCGATCGAGGAGCTTCTGCAGCTGCACGCCGCGGTGCGCTGCTCGCTGTACGCCGGTGACGATCGCACCGATCTCGACGGCTTCGCCGTGGTGGACGTGAAGGTGGCCGTGCGCTCCGACGAGACGCCACCCGAGCTTCTCGCCGCTGCCGACGTCGTCGTCGATGGCACGCAGGGCCTGGTCGCCCTCTTGGCAGGCCTGCTCGACTGACGCAACCGCTGAGCGAGGCGTCCAGTCGGTGGCCAATCCGGGGCGAATTCGCTCGTACCTGACACGATGGGCCCGGGCCCACCATGTCATCTGGTTGCGACGCACTTCGTGCGACGTAGCGCTGCCTGCGCGCGCGTTCTCGCCGCACCTGCGCGGAAGCGGCGAGCGTGCGTGCGTGTGAGGACGCGAAGCGCGCGCCAGGGGTGCGTGAAAACGCGCGCGCACGACGCAAACTGGACCGACAGGATGGGCCCGGGCCCATCGTGTCCGGCGTCAGCGTGCCCGCGTGGAATTCGACCGTGGTTGGCAGACCGCGCAGTGAGGGTTTCTGCATATGTCGATCAGGTGTGATGCCGCACGCGCCAATCGCCCGCGCGCGCCCATACACTCCGGGCATGGATGCGGCGGACAACCTCCCGGAGCGGCGTGGCGAGACGCGCCCCGCGCGCCGAGGCGACCCCCATCCGGTGCCACGCGACGAGCAGGGGCTGACGGTCGACCCGCCCGCGCAGGAGGTGGCGATCCCCACCGCCGGCGGCAACCGCCTGCAGACCATCTGCCTCGCGCTCGCCGTCGCGTTGGTGTTGAGCGACTCGTCGATCGTGGTGCTCGCGCTCCCCGACATCCTCGCGCGCTTCTCGCTCACCATCGGCGAGGTCTCGTGGGTGCTGACGGGCTTCAACATCGTGCTCGCCGCCGTGGCGGTTCCGGTCGCCTACCTCGTACGCCGGCGGGCACCAGGCGTCCTGCTCTTGCTCGGCCTCGCCGTATTCGCCGTCGCATCCCTGTTCTGCGCGCTCGCGCCCTCGTTCGAGGTGCTGCTCCTGAGCCGTGGCGTCCAGGCGATCGGCGGTGCCATGGCCGTCACCGCCGCGCTCGAGATCCTGCCGGTCACCACCGGCTCGGAACGTCGTGCCGCCGTGATCTGGGCGACGGCCGGTGCGCTCGGTGCGGCGTTTGGACCGGCACTCGGCGGACTCCTCACCCAGCTCATCTCCTGGGAGGCGATCTTCTTCATCCAGGTGCCCGCGATCCTGCTCGCGCTTCCGACGCTACGCGTCCGCACCCACCCGGTGCACGCGCCCGCCGGCCGACCGCACGTCGCCGCCAATCTCGCCCTGATCCTGCTCAGTGCCGGCCTCACCGCCGCACTGTTCCTGATCGTCCTCCTGCTGATCGAGGGGTGGCAGATGGAGCCGATCGCGACAGCACTCGTCGTGACGGTGATGCCCATCGCGGCAATTGTTGCCGCGAAGCTGTTCGGCAACGTCGGCTCGCTGCCGGCGCGGGCCGCCTCCGGCACGATCCTGCTGGCGGCGGGGCTCGCCTCGCTCGCGCTGCTCCCGCAGCCGGAGTGGTGGTGGACGGTGCCGAGCCAGATCGCGATCGGTTTCGGTCTCGGCATGACGATCGAGGCGCTCACCGACGCCGCTCTGCGCGGCCGCTCGCCACAGGCGGTGCACGGTGGGTGGACGCTGGCGGCACGGCACGTCGGGCTCGTGCTCGGCATCGTGGCGCTGACACCGCTCTTCACCCATCAGCTCGTGGCGCAGCAGGAGCGGGTTGAGCGCCAAGGTGCGAAGCTGCTCCTCGACTCGCCACTACCGCTGTCCACGCGAGTCGCGCTGGCCGGCGAACTCGGCGTTGTCGTGCAGGGTGCGAACGGCCGGATTCCGAATATCGGCGACGTCTTCGCCAACGCTCCCTCCGATCCGCAGGAGCGAGCAGCGTGGGTGGCGCTGCAGGACGACATCGAACACGCCATCCGCGAGGCGGGAACCGCCGCCGCAGCCTGGCCGTTCCTCGCCGCTGGCGGCTTGGTGCTGCTCGCGCTCGTGCCGATCGGGCTCGGCCGCCGTCACATCGATCTCTAGCGCGCGTGCGTTCACCGTCGCTGTTGACCGGCGACTGGCGGCCTTCAGCCTCGGCGGCCAGTGATCGAAGATCCGCGTGCTGCGATCACGGTCGTCGTCGTCCGGACAGCCGCAGCCGACACGACAACGGCCCCGGACCGGCAAGCGCCAGTCCGGGGCCGTGTTCATTCGTGACTAGCTGACGCGAACGACGGGGCTCGGGGGCTCCTCGCCGCTCAGGATCGCGACCGTGTTCTTGGCCGCGAGCAGACCCATCTCGGTGCGCGTCTCGATCGTGGCCGAGCCGAGGTGCGGGATCAGCACCGCGTTCTCGAGGTCGAGCAGGCCGGGGTTGATCTTCGGCTCCTCCTCGAACACGTCGAGGCCAGCGCCCTTGATCTCGCCCTTGCGGAGCGCATCGACGAGCGCCTGCTCGTCGACGACCGGACCGCGCGTCGTGTTCACGAGATACGCGTCCTCGCGCATCTGCTTCAGCCGGTCGGCGTTGATCAGGTGCTTCGTCTCGTCGTTGAGCGGGCAGTGCAGCGAGACGACATCGGCCGTCTCGAGCAGCTCGTCGAATGACACGTACTTGGCGCCGAGCTCGGCCTCGATCGCGGGGTCCGCCTGGCGGCGACCCGAGTAGATGATCTCCATGCCGAACGCCTTGGCGCGACGCGCCGTGGCCTGGCCGATCAGGCCGAGGCCGACGATGCCGAGCGTCTTGCCCTGGATGCCCGTGCCGAGCATGTAGAACATGCTCCACACCCACGGGGTCTCCGAGCGGATCACGCGCTCGCCCTCGCCGAGACGACGGGTCGTCATCAGGATCAGCGACATCGCGATATCCGCGGTGGCCTCCGTCAGCACGCCCGGCGTGTTCGTGAACCAGACGGTGCCGCGGCTCTCGATCGCCTTCGTGTCGACGTTGTTGAATCCCACCGCCACGTTGGCGATGACCTTCAGCTGCGGACCAGCCGCGTCGAGGACGGCGTCGTCGATCGTGTCGTGCAGCAGGCAGACGATCGCGTCGGCGCCGTTGACGGCATCGAACATCTCCTCGCGCGTCAGGGGGCGATCGTGCGGCGAAAGCCACACGTCGCCGTGCTCGGCGAGCAGATCGAGCGCCGGCTGCGGGATGCGCCGCGTGACGACGATCCGGGGCTTGTCGCTCATGCCTGCATCGTCTCCAAGAGACCGCGCATCGCCTCGATCGCCTCCTGGATGTTCTCCATGCTGTTGGCGTACGAGAGACGCAGGTAGCCGTCGCCGTGCTCGCCGAAGGCGGTGCCGCTGAGGACGGCGACGCCGGCCTCCTGCAGCAGGCGATCAGCCACGACACGGCCGTCCTGGCCCGTGCCCGTGACGTTCGGGAACGCGTAGAACGCGCCCTTCGGGTCGCGGCACGTGACACCCGGCAGCGAGTTGAGACCCTCGACGACCGCGGCGCGGCGTCGATCGAACTCGGCCATCATCGCGTCGATCTCGGTGCGGGGACCGGTCAGGGCCGCCACGCCGGCCAGCTGCGTGGCGGGAGCGGTGCAGGACACCGAGTTGATGATCAGGCGCGTGATCGGCTCGCGCAGCGCCTCCGGCAGCGACGCGTAGCCCAGGCGCCAGCCCGTCATCGCGAACGTCTTGGAGAAGCCGTCGAGCAGGATCGTGCGGTCCTGGAGACCCTGGTGGCCGGCGATCGTGTCGTGCTCGGCGCCGCCCCACAGCATCTCGGAGTAGACCTCGTCCGACAGGATCCAGCAGTCGTGGTCGGCGAGGACGTTGGCGATCTCGGCGTTCAGCTGCTTGCTGATGTAGCCACCCGTCGGGTTGGCCGGCGAGTTGAGGATCACCATCTTCGTCTTCGGCGTCAGGCGCTCGCGGAGATCGTCGGCCGTGAAGGCGAAGTCGGTCTCCTCGGTCAGCGGCAGCGGCACCGGCGTGGCACCGGCCCACTTGATCGCGGACTCGTAGATCGGGAAGCCGGGGTTCGGGTAGATGACCTCGTCGCCCGGGTTGCACGTCGCGAGGATGCCGAAGAACAGGAACGGCTTGGCACCCGGCGTGACGACGATCGAGTCGGGGTGGACGTCGATGCCGCGATGCGTCGAGAGGTGGTTGGCGCACGTCTCGCGCAGGATCGGCAGACCCGGAGCGGGGCAGTAGTGCGTCTGGCCGTCCTGCAGCGCCTTGGCCGCAGCCTCGACGATATGGGGCGGGGTGTCGAAATCGGGCTCGCCGATCTCGAGATGGATGACGCGCTTGCCGGTGGCCTCGAGGGCCTTGGCGCGGGCGAGGACCTCGAAGGCGGTCTCGGTGCCGAGGCGCTCAAGGGCGGTTGCGAGCTGGGGCATGGTTCTCCTCCGGTGGGGAAATCGGTGACGGCTAGGCGCGGATGCGCTCGCCGGCGGGGTCGAAGATGGGTTCGGTGGTCACGGCACCCTCGACCTCGCGGTCGAAGATCCGCACGGCGGCCCGCGTCCCCGGAGCAGCCTGCTCCGCGGGAAGATAGCCGTAAGCGATCGACTTGCCAACCGTGTAGCCGAAGTTGGCGCTGGTCACGTAGCCGACCTTCGTGCCGTCGATCAGGATCGGCTCGCCACCGAGTGGCGCGGCGTTGGCATCGTCGAGCAGGATCGGGACGAGACGCTTGGCGAGCCCCACCTTGCGCTCCTCGATGACGGCCTGCTTGCCGATGAAGGCGGACTTGCCGAGGTTGACGGCGAAGCCGAGTCCGGACTGGTCGGCCGTGTAATCGGTGTGCATGTCGACGCCCGCGAAGCGGTAGCCCTTCTCGATGCGCAGCGACTCGAAGGCGCCACCGCCGGCGGCGATGATGCCGTGCTCCTGGCCGGCCTCCATCAGGCGCTCCCAGACCCAGCTGCCGTACTCGCTCGGCACGTAGAGCTCCCAGCCGAGCTCGCCGGCGTACGAGATGCGGAGCGCGAGCGCGGGGACGTGCTCGATCCAGATGCGCTGCGCGCGCATGTACGGGAAGGCCTCGTTCGAGAGGTCCTCGGGCACGAGCGGCTGCAGCACCTTGCGGGCGTTCGGGCCCCACAGGCCGGACACCGCGTACGAACTGGTGACGTCGCGCAGACGCACCGAGTCGCCCTCCGGCAGGTGGCTGCGCAACCACGCGACGTCGCGCGGGCCAGAGCCGCCGCCGGTCACGACCAGGTAGGTGGTATCGCTGAGGCGGGTGACCGTGATGTCGAACACCACGCCGCCGTGCGGGGTGAGGCACGTCGTGTAGACGATGCGGCCGACCGGCACGTCCATCTCGGACGTGCACATGCGGTTGAGCCAATCGCACGCACCCGAGCCCTCGACCTCGAGCTTGGTGAACGGCGTGAGGTCGAACAGGCCGACGTGCGAGCGCACGCGCGCGTGCTCCTTGCCGATCGTCGGCGACCAGTGCATCGCCTCCCACTCGCCACGCGACTGCGTGTGCTCGGGGGCGGGCAGGCTCGCGTTCGTCTCGAGCCACTGCGCGCGCTCCCAGCCGGCGCTCTCGAGCATGTAGCCGCCGCGCTCCGACACCCACTCGTGCGAGGGAAGACGACGCAGGCCGCGTGCGTTGAGCGCGGGCTCGAGCGGATGGATGATGTCGTAGACCTCGGCGTACTGCTGGCTGCCGCGCGCGAGCACGAAGGCGGGGGCGCCGTGGTGCGGCTGGAAGCGATCGGGATGCGCGCCGCCGAGATCGAGGCCGACGGGCTGGCCGGTCATCTGACGCACGACGGCCTGGGCCGAGCCGGCCGCCTGCGTCACCCAGATCGCCTCGGCCAGGAACAGGCCCTTGGTGTACGACGACTCGCCGAGCAGCGGGTTGCCGTCGATGGTGAACGAGAAGTGGCCGTTGAAGGTCTCCTCGAGCCCGGCGTCGTAGACGCGCGGCATCAGGGTGCGCGTGGCGTCCCAGGCGTCGGCGAAGTGCTCCTCGCTGAACGGCCCCTGCGCGTTCTGGTGGCCGTCCTCGGCGCGTTCGAGATCGTCGATCGCGATCGGCAGCGGGTCGTGGGCGTACGAGCCGATGCCCATGCCCTGCCAGCGCTGGCGGTAGTAGACGTCGCGGTCCTGGTGGCGGATCATCGGCAGCACCGACTCGACGGGGCCGCGCTCGAGGCCCTCGATCGGGGCGCCCCACGCGAACACGTGCTCGACGGGCTGCAGCGGAATCGGGCGGCCGATCATGGTCTGCAGCTCGGGGCCCCAGAGGCCGCCGGCCACGAGCACCTGGCCGCACTTGACCGTGCCGCTCACCGTCTCGACGCCGCGAACGCGACCGCCCTCGATCTGGACGTTCGTGACGCGGGTGCTCTCGAAGAAGCGCACGCCGGCCTGACGGCACCACTCCTGCAGGGTGTGGCAGACGGTGACCGCACGGCAGAGGCCGTCGGTCGGCACGTGGTAGCCGGCGAGGATCGTGCTCTCATCGACCAGAGGACACAGCTCGACGACCTGCTTGGGCGTGATGATGGTGCCCTCGAGGCCGTAGGCCATCGCGGCGTTGCGGCGGCGCTCCAGCTCGCGGGCGCGCGCGGGCGTGGTGGCGACTTCGATGCTGCCGACCTCGGCCCAGGCCTCGCGCTCGGGCGTGTTGTACGAGCGGTACGTCTCGGCCGACCACTGGGCGAGCGTGCAGAGCAGGCGGCTGGTGCCGGTCTGGAAGACGAGGCCGGGAGCGTGATACGACGAGCCGCCGGTGTGGCTCAGCGGGCCCTGGTCGATCACGATCACGTTGGTCACGCCAGCCTGGACGAGCTCCCAGGCGGCAGACGTGCCGACGATGCCCGCGCCGATGATGACGACGTCAGCCTTGGCGTCCATTGCTCACGCTCCTTGGGTGGCGCTACCGGCGCCGGTGGGGGTTCGATCGATCATCCGCTCCAGCTCTGCCTCGAGCCCGCGGTCTCCGGTCTCGATGATCTCGAGCGGCAGGCGCAGGGTCTGGGCGGCGCGGGCGGCGCCCTCGCGCAGGGCGGGGGTGGGGTCCTGGGCGAGCCAGACGACCCGGGTGTACTCGCGGAAGTAGTCGTCGCGCAATTCGGGATGCCGGTCGAGGCCGAGCTCCTGCACGACGAGGCGGTCGAAGCCCTTGATCAGGGCGTCGGTGAGCAGGAAGGTGCCGGGCTCGCTCCCGTGGAGCTCCGCGATGCGGTCGGGGCCGGCGAAGACGTCGTAGCAGTGGCTGCCGCGCAGGCGCTCGAGGCCGAGGTCCTCGCAGACCTCATCGAGCGCGCCGTACGTGCCGCAGTCGGCGTACGCGACGACGACGCGCTCGTGGTCGGCGGCCAGCTGTTCGGCCAGCTCGCGCACTGCCGGGGCGATGCGGTCGGGGCGCTGGTGGAGCAGCGGCGGCAACGGGTGCACGGAGACGTCCCAGCGGCGGCGCGTGCGGATCGCGTCGACGTGCTGGGTGAGCGCGCCACAGGTGATGACGGCGACGTCGCTCATGTTCCCACCGGGAACGCGAGCTGCTCGACGAAGCGATCGTTGAAATCGGTGCGCTCGGACAGCTCGACGTACTCGATCTCGTCGATCAGCGCCTTCCCGGCGTGGCGTTCCTGGATCGACAGGATCGCCATCTTGGCGCCCTCGCCCGCGACGTTGCCGGCGCTGATGATGCGCGGGATCGGCAGCTTCGGCACGAGGCCGATGCGGATCGCGCTGGCGGCGGACAGGTACGAGCCGAAGGAGCCGGCGAGCAGCACCTGGGCGATGTCGGCCTCGTCGATGCCGAGCTCCTCGATCATCAGGCGCCAGCCGGTCGCGATCGCGGCCTTGGCGAACTGCAGTTCGCGCACGTCGCGCTGCGACAGGTAGACGGCATTCTCGCCGTCGCCGACCTCGCCCTTCCAGTGCAACACGAAGACGCGCTCGCCGTTGACGGTCAGCAGGTTGGGGGCGAGGCCGGGGAGGCGCTCGGCGGCCTGCTCGTCGGTGAGGTACTTGCCGGAGGCATCGAGCATGCCGACGCGCACGAGCTCGGCGACGGCATCGACCAGACCGGAGCCGCACATGCCGACGGGCGCCGCCTCGCCGATCACACCGAGCTCGACAGCCTCCTCGGACAGCTTGACGACCTCGATCGCGCCGTCGTCGGCGCGCATGCCGCAGCGGATCGATGCGGCCTCGAAGGCGGGGCCGGCGGGTGCGGCGGTCGAGACGATGCGGTCCTGGTTGCCGATCGCGATCTCGCAGTTGGTGCCGACGTCGATGAACAGCCGCAGGCGACGGTCGCGGTCCAGGCCGGTCGCGAGAATGCCGGCGGTGATATCGCCGCCGACGTATGCGCCGAGCGACGGGAAGACGGTGGCGGGTGCATTCGGATGGATCGAGATGCCGAGATCGCTGGCACGCAGGCCGTCATAGCCTTCGCTGGTCATCACGAAGGGTGCGACGCCGAGCGGCTCGGGATCGATGCCGAGCGCGATCTGCGTCATCGTCGCGTTGCCGGCGAGGACGATCTCATAGACCTCGTTGCGGTCGATCTCGCCGGCGGCGAGGACCTCCTCGGTCAGCTCCGCGAGCGTCTCGTGCGCGAGATCGCGCAGCTTCTCGAGCGCGTCGGGATCCATCATCGTGGCGCTGATGCGCGAGATGACGTCGGCGCCGAACGGCTGCTGCTTGTTGAGCATGCTCTTGACCGCGACAGGCGTGCCGGTCTCGATGTCGAGCAGGTTGGCGACGACGGTGGTGGTGCCGAGGTCGTAGGCGATCGCGAAGCGGCGGCCCGTCGTGTCGCCGGGCTCGACACTGATCAGCTCGCTGTCGGCGATCACCGCGGTGACCTCCCAGTTGGCCGACCGCAGCACCTTGCCGAGCGTGCGCAATACGGAGATCGAGGTCGTCAGCTCGAGGTCGTCCATCGCGTCGAGGACGCGCTGGATGTCGGTGCGCTGGTCCGACAGCGTGGCCTCCTCGAGCTGGAGGAAGCGCTTGACGATCGAGGGGCGAAGGATCACCTGGCGGCCGACGCCGACGGTGGCGGCCTTCGGTCGGGTCTGCAGCGGCGGCACCTCGATCGACAGGTCGCCGGCCGTCTGGATGCGGCAGGCGAGGCGCCACCCGTCGCGCAGCTCGTCGGCGGTGAAGGCGCGGCTGTCGAGCTTCGACAGGGGCGCCTCGCCCTCCGTGATCTGCACCTTGCACTTGCGGCACGTGCCGTGCCCGCCGCAGGTCGAGTCGATCGCGATGCCGTTCCACGACGCGGCGTCGAAGACGGTGACGCCGCCCGGGACCTTCACGTCGATGCCGCTGGGAGAGAACTGCAGGCGAACGCGCGCAGGCGCACCGGCGACGTTGCCCTCTTCCAGTTCTTCCTCAGCCGCGCTCATCGCGTTACGCGCTCGGCGCCGGGCGGTAGTTGCCGATCCAGTTGATGCCGTACTCGTCCTTGCCGAGCATGACATCGGAGCCGCGGACGGCCTTGACGCACTCCTCGGAGCGGGCATCCATGATCGCGCTCGTCATGCCGGCGCCCGCCGCCATGGCGAGGAACGTGCCGTTGAGCGTGTGGCGGCTCGGCATGCCGAACGACGTGTTCGACGCGCCGCAGGTGGTGTTCAGGCCGAACTCCTCCTTGATGGCGGCGATCGTCTTGAAGAAGTGGTACGCGGACATCGGCTCGGCGCCGATCGGCATCGCGAGCGCGTCGATCACGATGTCCTCCAGCGGGATCTCGTACTTGCCGTGCACGACGTCGACGAGGCGCTTGCAGAACTCGAAGCGCTCCTCCCACAGCACCGGGATGCCCTCCTCGCCGTTCGTCAGGCAGATGATCGCCGCGCCGTGCTCCTTGATCAGCGGCAGGACGGCTTCGTAGCGATCCGCCTCGCACGTGATCGAGTTGACGAGGGCCTTGCCCTTGTAGACGCTCAGACCGGCCTCGAGCGCCTCGATCACCGAGGAGTCGATGCAGATCGGCAGATCCGTCTTCTCCTGGATCATCGTGATCGCCTGCGCCATCAGCGCGGGCTCGTCGGCCAGCGGCACGCCCATGTTGACGTCGAGGATGTGGGCGCCACCCGCGATCTGCTCGTCGACGTCGATCAGGACCTGGGACAGATCATTGGCGCGCAGCTGCTCCTGGAAGACCTTGCGGCCAGTCGGGTTGATGCGCTCCCCGATGATGCAGAACGGCTGGTCGTCACCGATCGTGACGGTCTTAGTGGGCGACGATACGGTCGTGAGCATGCTGCTCCCTCTCGGTTCGGGGCTTGATACCCAGGTCGTTGCAGAGACGGGCCATGGAGCCGTCCTTGCGAAAGTCGGTCAGGTGGAGGCCGCGCACGCCCGGCAGGCTCAGCGCATGCTGGCACTGCTCGAGGACGAGCTGGTACGCCTCCTCGGCGGGCGTCTCGGCGTCGGCGACGCGGCTGATCACGTCGGCGGGGACGTCGATGCCGGGTACCGAGTTGTTCATGAACTTCAGGGGGCCGGCGCCCTTGACGGCCACGACGCTCGGCAGGATCGCGCACCGCTCGGTGAAGCCGTTCTCGTGCAGTGCCCTGGCGAACGCCTCGAGGCGATCGGGGTGGTAGCAGATCTGCAGCTGGAGATAGCGGGCACCGGCGAGGATCTTCTTCGCCGCGCGCTGCGCGCGATAGTCGAGCGGATGCGTGCCGGGGTTCTCGACGGCGCCGATCACCAGCGGCGGCGGCGTGCCGACGGAGCGGCCCGACAGGTAGCGGCCCTCCTTCAGCGAGTTGGCCAGGCGGATCAGCTGCGGGCCGTCGAGATCGAAGACGCGGCGCGCCTCGGATTCGTCGCCAGCCGTCACGTCGTCGCCGGTGAGACAGCAGATGTTCTCCACGCCGTGCAGGGCTGCGCCCATGATGTCGGCCTGCTGCGCGATGCGGTTCTTGTCGCGACAGACGACCTGCAGGATCGGCTCGACGCCCAGGCGCTGCATGGCGATCGCCATCGCGACGTTGCTGGCGTGCGCATGCGCCGCCGTGTTGTCCGTCGCGTTCATCGCGTCGCACCACGGGGCCAGCTCCTGGAGCTTGGCCTCGTAGTCGGCGAGGGTGCCACCGTCGATCACGGGCGCCTCGCCCGTGATGATCAGCTGGTCGCCCGCATCGAGCAGCTCGCCGAGCCGCGACACGCTACGCCTCCACCTCGGCCGCCGGCGCCTCGTTCTCGGGCGTCCAGCCGGGCGGCGTCTCCTTGTCGCGGCCGCTCAGGGCGTTCTTCCACGACGAGTCGCCCTTGAGGCGGTTGTCGACCGGCGGCCGCAGGTTGTTGAAGTGCCCGCGCCAGGCTTCGGGCATGAGGGGGAGGGTGCGCGAACGCTCCTCAGCCTTCACCCAGACGCATCGCATCTCCGGCTTGACCTCGCAATGCCCGTCCTCCCGCACGCCGCCGCAGGGGCCGTTGCGCAGGGTCTTCGGACACGTCATCGGGCACGTCATACCCGTGTCGTGCAGCACGCACTGGCCGCACATCCTGCAATCCCAGATCGGCTTCTTGATGACGTGCTCGATGGCGGAGATCAGGCCCATGCCGCTGCCCTACGCGGTGACCGATGCGCGCTGCTTGGCGATCAGGTCCTTCGACAGCTTCACGGCCGCAGAGGCGTCTGCGGCGTAGCCGTCGGCCGCCACCGCATCCGCATACTCCTGCGTCACGGGGGCGCCGCCGACGAGGACGATCACCTTGTCGCGCAGGCCGGCCTTCTCGAGCGCGTTGATGTTCGCCTTGAACATCGGCATCGTGGTCGTCAGGAAGGCGCTCATGCCGAGGATGTCGGGCTGATGCTCCTCGACGGCCTCGACGAACTTCTCGGGGGCAACCTGCACGCCGAGGTCGATGACTTCGAAGCCAGCGCCCTCGAGCATGATGTTGACGAGGTTCTTGCCGATGTCATGGACGTCGCCCTTGACGGTGCCCATCACGAACTTGCCGATCGTCTCCGTGCCCTTGGCGGCAAGCAGCGGGCGCAGCACCTCGAGGGCACCGGCCATCGCCTTGCCGGCGATCAGCATCTCGGGGACGAACCAGTCGCCGCGCTCGAAGCGCGCGCCGACCTCTTCGAGGCTCGGGATCAGGGCGTCGAAGAGCAGCGTCTCCGGCTCCATCCCCTGCTCGAGGCCCTGGTTGGTCAGCTCGATCACGGCGGGGCCGTTGCCGACCATCGTCTCGTCGTAGAGCTTCTGGAGTAGTTCCTCGCTGGTCATGCCGCACCCTCCTCAAGGTGTTGGTGGCTGAGTCGTGCTTCGAGCTCGGCCGCGCTGCGGACGAGCAGTTCGCCGATCTGGGAGTATCGGTCGGGTGTGATCCGCATGCTGGGGCCGGCGATCGCGATGCCGGCGATGACGCGCCGGTCGGCGCCGCGGATGGGCGCGCCGATCGCGATCAGCCCGGGCTCGATCTCCTCGATGGAGATGCCGTAGCCACGCTGGCGCGTGGCCTCCAGGTCGCGGACGAGGTCCGCGCGGATGGTCAGGGTCTTGGGTGTCAGCTGCTCGAGCTGGCCGCTGGGCAGCGACATCGCGCCGTGGGCGAGCATGGCCTTGCCGACGGCGGAGGCGTGATACGGGACGGTGCGTCCCATCCAGTTCGTCGAGCCGAGGATGTACGCACCTTCAGCCTGCGCGATCTGCTCGATGCCGCGCGAGGTGGGAATCGAGAGGGTCGTCGTCTCGCCGGTCACGGAGGCGACGCTGTCCAGCACGTCCTGCGCGAGCTCGGGCAGCTGCGGATCGAGGCGGGCGCGACGGACGTAGGTGTCGATGGCGGGTCCGGCCTGGAGGCTGCCGTCGTCGGGGTCGCGCTGCAGGAGACCGTGGCGCTCGAGCGCCCCGACGAGGCGCGATGTGGTGCTCTTCGGCAGGTTGACGGCGTCGCTCAGCGCACCGACCGTCATCTTGCCTTCGCCTTCGAGGACGTAGGTGAGGATGGTGGCGGCGCGGTCGATCGCCTGGGTGCCGGTGGGTGCGGTGAGTGCTTCCATGATGTGGAACTTGCGTTTCGGATGGTGAGTGTACGAGAATGTTCCCACGCGCGTCAAGCAGATCGCGCCACCGCCTGGAGGACACCTGATGTTCGTCAACAAGCAACCGCGCTACGAGATTCTCTCCGAGGACGCGATGGCCACGCTCGACAAGGGCTGGAAGCGTCTCGTCTCCGAGATCGGCATCGAGTTCGCCAGCCCCTGGGCGACCGAGCTGCTCGCCGCCGCCGGCCAGAAGGTCGACGGGATCAACGTCAAGTTCGACCCCGAGTGGGTGCTCGAGCAGGTCGCCAAGGCACCGGCCCAGTTCGACGTGCACGCGCGCAATCCGGAGAACAGCGTCACCATCGGCGGCGACAACATGGTCTTCGCGAGCGCCTACGGCCCGCCGTTCGCACGCCGCGGCGCGCTGCGCAAGGAGGGCACGCTCGAGGACTACCGCGACTTCCTCAAGCTGTCGCAGTCGTTCTCGCTGCTCGACTCCGCCGGCAGCGTCGTCGTCGAGCCGAACGACGCGCCGCTCGACTCGCGCCACCTCGACATGCAGTTCGCGCTCGAGACGCTGACGGACAAGATCCACATGGGCAACGTCGTCCGTCCGTCCAACGCGGAGGACAGCCTCAACATGGCCGGCATCGTCTTCGGCGGTCGCGAGAAGCTGGAGGAGATGCCCGTGATGATCTCCCTCCTCAACTGCAACTCGCCGATGCACTGGGACTCGGGCATGCTCGACTCGATGCAGGTGTACGTGAAGGCGAATCAGCCGGTCCTGCTGACGCCGTTCCTGATCATGGGCGCGATGTCGCCGGTCTCGATTCCGGCGGCGCTCGCGCAGCTGATGGCGGAGGCCTTCACCGGCATCGCCCTCGCACAGCTTGTGCGCCCCGGCTGCCCGGTGATCCTCGGCTCGTTCCTGACGAACGCCAACATGCAGTCGGGCTCGACATGCATGGGCACGCCGGAGTCGGCGATCGGCCTCTTCGCGATCGGCCAAATCGCGCGCAAGTACAACCTGCCGTTCCGCTCCGGCGGCGCCTTCACGTCGAGCCAGTCCGTCGACGCGCAGGCGGGCTACGAGGCGCTGATGACGATGATGCCGACGTTCCTGGCTGGCACGAACTACGTCCTGCACTCGGGCGGTTGGCTCGAGAGCGGCCTTGTCTCGTCGTTCGAGAAGTTCATCGTCGACATGGAGATCCTGGGCATGCTCCAGGCCACCTTCTCGCCGCTCGACTTCAGCGAGGAGTCGCTGGCCTTCGATGCGCACGAGGAGGTGATGTCCTCGACGGACAGCCGCCACTTCCTCGGTACGGCGCACACGATGGCGCACTTCCGCGACTGCTTCTACCGTCCGCTGCTTTCCTCGTCGGATGCCTTCGAGCGCTGGGAGAAGAACGGCTGTAAGGACGCCGCCGAGCGCGCGGGCGAGATCGCCGCGAAGAAGCTCGAGGAGTACGAGGAGCCGACGCTCGATCCCGCGATCCGCGAGGAGCTCGAGGAGTACGTCGTCCGCCGTCGCGCCGAGCTCGGCGACTAGCCCGTCCGGTTCCACCTGTGCGGGGCGACGGTACCGCACGGTCTCTCCTCTCGTCCGCAGGCGGGGGTCTCGGCCACTCGGTCGGGGCTCCCGCCTCCTGCGTTGAGTGGCGTGCCGTTGCAGCGCGGCACGTCTGCGCCGCTCACCAGACATTTCACGGATACTGCGCGGGTGACGAAGACGCCGCACGTGCCGACCTCGATGCTCGCTGCCAGCGCTCGGCGCGCGGTGGATGCCGATTCGAAGTCCGCGGAGGCGTATCGCGCGATCAAGGACATGATCGTCTCGCTCGAGTTGCCGCCGGCGGCGCTGCTCGACGAGCGCGGGCTCGCCGAGCGCCTCGATGTCGGGCTGACTCCGGTGCGTCAGGCCCTGCGGCGGCTGGAGTGGGAGAGCCTGGTCGTGATCCTGCCGCGTCGCGGCACCCTCGTGGCCGACCTCAACGACAGCGACCTCGGCCGCATCTACGAGCTGCGCTCCGTGCTGGAGCCGCAGGCGGCAGAGCTCGCCGCCGAGCGCGGCAGCGACGAGCAGCGCGCTGCGCTGGCCGCGGTGATCGCCGCGATGCACGCCGAGCTGGCGCGGAAGACGCCGGACCGCCGCGCGCTGATCGCCCTCGACCGCGACCTGCACCGCCAGATCTGGGCGATGGCCGGCAACGAGATGCTCGAGCAGACGCTGGAGTGGCTCTTCTCGCACGTGCTGCGCCGCTGGAACGTGTCGATCGACCGCAACGAATCGCTCGGCTCCGTCATGCAGATGCACGACGAGCTCGCCGACGCGATCATCGCCGGCAACGCCAAGCAGGCGCGCACCGTGATGAGCCGCCACGTGGCGGGCTTCCAGGCCTCGCAGACCGCATAACCCGGCCTGCCGCAACCCTCGTCGCCTGACACGATGGGCCCGGGCCCACCATGTCAGGCAAATCGACAGCCGAGGACACAGACCGGAGCGCCGCGCGGCACAGAGCGTGACGCCCCTGCAACGTTCGCGCACCCTGATGCGTCTGGTGCTGGGGATCATCTGCACGGGCGGCGCGCAGAGCCGCGCGCGCCTTGCGTGGTCTGGCCTGACACCACGGGCCCGGGCCCATCGTGTCCGGTTACGGTGCGAGGCGCGCGGCGGCTGGGATGGTGCGCGGTTCGTCGCGCAGGAGCCAGTCGCGCACGAGCGCGCCGGCGGCGGGGCCGGATTGGATGCCGCCACCGCCGAAGCCGACGGCGTCGATCACGCCCTCCGTCTCGGGCCGCCAGCCGATCGACGGCTCGAGCGAGGGGCGGCACGGGTAGAGCCCGGACCAGCCCTCGCCAAAGGACATGCCGTCGGCCAGGCCGGGGAAGCGCAGCGCGAGCTGCTCGGCGAGCTCCTCCTGCCAGTCCTGCGTGACGCCACGCGGGTAGTCGTCGGGATCGCTGTCCGGATCGAGCAGCTCCTCCGAATGCAGCCCGCAGATCAGTCGATCGCTCGCCTCGTAGCGGACGTATGCGCCGAGGCGATTGACGCCGGGGATGTAGTTCATCGTGAACGGGTGCACGTAGTCGAGCGGGGTGGCGAGATGCACCTGCGTGGCGCTGCGGCGCTGCGGCGAGACGTCGCACGACAGGCCGAGCAGCGCCGCGATCTGTGCGGCCCACGGGCCGGCGGCGTTCACGACGACATCGGCCGTGCGCGGGCCGTCACCGGTCGCGAGATGCCAGACGCCATCGCGACGCTCGGCGGCGGTGACGGCGCACCGCGTGGTGATGCGCGCGCCGGCGGCGATCGCGCGCTCGCCGAACGCCAGCGTCGCCTGGTGCGGATCGACGTAGCCATCGCTGGGGCACCAGAGCGCGCCGCGCACGTCGTCGACGCGCAGGGCGGGGGCGAGGATGGCGAGCTCGTCGACCGCCAGCACCCGGGCGTCCTCGACGCCGAGCGAGCGCTGGTGTTCCACGCTCGCAGAAAACAGCGCGATGTCGTCGTCGGAGTAGCCGAGACGCGCGTAGCCGGAGCGCACGAAGCCGATCTCCGTCTCGGTCGTCAGCTGGTCGAAGGCGCGGCGGGCGAAGACGCGCAGGTCGATCCACAGCGGATCGGTGTACTGCGACTCGACGACGCCGACCGCCAGTCCCGACGAGCCACCTGCCAGCTGGTCGCGCTCGAGCACTTCGACCTCGACGCCGGCCGGCGCCAGCGCATCGGCGATGCAGCAGCCGACGATGCCACCCCCGATCACCACCACGCGCGTCATGACGACAGGGTAGTCCGGGTATCCGTGCGGAGAATCCCGCTAACGGATTCCACCATCCTCGCGTAGGCTCAGGGCATGCGCGACGCGGTGCTGTTCGACATCCATGGCAACATCGATGCCCTCGACGCCGTGCTCGCCGACGTGGCCGCTGCCGGCTGCGATGGCCTGCTGCTCGGTGGTGATTACGCCTATCTGGGACCCGCACCGGATGACTGCGTGGATCGGCTGCGCGAGCACCCCGGCCGCGTCGTCGCGATCCGCGGCAACACGGATCGCATGATCGCCAACGGCGATGACGCGATCGCCGAGTGGGCCGCCGATCGTCTCGGCGATGAGCGCGTCAGCTGGCTGGGCGGGCTGCAGCCGGCGCGCGTGCTGCCCGAGCACGACGCGGTGATCGTCCACGCGGTGCCCGGCGACGACGAGTGGCGCCTCACGCCCGATACGCCCGACGCGCTCGCCGAGGCGCGCACCGCCGAGGTGGGGCACGCGACGATGCTGTGCGGTCACGTGCACCTGCAGTACTCGCGCAGGGTGGGAGAGGTCGAGGTCGTCAATCCCGGCTCAGTCGGCTTCCCGTTCGACGGCGAGCAGGCTGCGGCGTGGGCGGTCATCGACCAGGGGCAGATCGAGCTGCGCCGCACGACCTACGACGTCGAGCGTGCGCTCGCCCGCCTCGCGGGCCTCGCCTCGCACCCTGAGCGCGCGCTCGCGGAGCGCCGCCTCCGCACTGCCCGCGCCTGACTGCGTCCGGCATCATGAGGGCGTGATCTCGCTCCCCAGTGCCGACACGTTCACGTCCAGCGGCGTCAACTGGCTCGCGATGGCGATCGTGATCGTGCTCGCGGTGGTCGGCGCGATCGTCATTCCCCGGCTGACCGTCGCGCTGATGTCGCGTCGGCTCCGCGGCAGGCGCTCGACGGACGTCGACGAGCATCGGCGCGCGAAGCGCGCGGACACGACTGTGGCGGTTGTGCGTTCCCTGTCGCGCTACGCGGCGATCGTGGTCGGCATCCTCGCCGTCTTCACGTTCGGCTTCACCGGTGCGGGCTCGACGGTGCTGGGCGTCTCGCTCCTCATCGCGATCGTCGGCTTCGCTGCGCAGAGCGTCCTGCGCGACGTGATCGCCGGCACGATGGTCGTGGCGGAGCGGTGGTTCGATGTGGGCGACGCGATCACGATCGAGCCGTGGGCGATGAGCGGCGTCGTCGAGGCGATCACGCTGCGCAGCGTCAAGCTGCGTGGCCTCGGCGGCGAGACGATGCGGATTCACAATCAGCACATGTACGGCGTCCGCGTGGCGCGCAACGGCATCCGGCCGATCACGCTCGAGCTGTACGTGACCGATGCGGAGCAGGGGCGCGCACTGATCCGCCGCGTCTCCGAACTGCTGCCGTCCGGCCCGATGCACCTGCTCTCGTCTGCCTTGGAGATCGAGGAGGAGCAGGATCTCGGCTCGCTCACCCGGCTGGCGGCGAGCGGCGCGGTGCCGCCGGGGCGTGAGTGGCTGCTGGAGTCGTTCGCGATCAGCGTGCTGAAGGAGCTCGACACCGAGGGCGTGATCGCCCACGGGCCGGTCGCCTACTTCTCGGATACCGTCGCCGAGCAGCGCTTCGCCCGCAGCGTCGCGCCGTCGCTCGATATCGACAGTCGCTAGACCGCGCCGGCGTGGGGCACGACGCGCTCCTCGAGGAGCGTGACAAGGCGCGTGCGGGGGGAGTAGCGCATCACGCACAGCTGCGCCTGCCCGTCGATGATCGCCGAACGCAGCGACGGGCATTCCGTGATCAGGCTCTGTGCCGTGACGCGGGCGTTGACGTCGATCGCGTTGTCGAAATCGGCGGCCCCGCCGGCGCGGTAGAGCCCGGCGGCCAGCGCACCGGTGAGCGGCGCCAAGGCGAGATTGGGCGGCACTCCGGTGGTGAACTCCTCGTACGCCGCGTGCACGGCTCGGCAGTCCTCGTGCGCGAGCACGATCGCCAGCCGCGTGTTGAGTGCGGTCATCGCGAAGCCGAGGGCGGACGCGACGGGAATGTCCACGTACTGGCCGGGTAGGCGCACGGTGAAGATCGCACCCGCCGCCGCGCCGAGCACGGCAGCCGGCGGAACGCGCGCGTCGGAGCAGCCGATCACCGCGACCGGTGGCAGGTGCTCGAGCGGATCCTCGGGCGCGCCGAGCAGGTCGCGCTCAGACGATCCTCCGGCCCAGCGACGATTGCCCTCGAGGACGCGCTCCAGCAACTCGGGTGCGGTCAGCTCCGTCATCGCAGACAGCGTACCCGTCTTGTCCACCGACGCGGTGTCGGCATGGTGATTGCGTCAGTCGAGCCAGTCGAGGTAGACGGACTGGTCGCGACGGTCGGCGATGCCCATGTTGACGACCTGGTTCTTGATGCGCCCTTCGGTGTCGATCAGGAAGGTTCCGCGCATGCACGTGCCCCAGTCCTCGTCGAACACGCCGTAGGCCTTGGACACCTCGCCATGCGGCCAGAAGTCGGCGAGGAAGCGCCCGTTGGCCTTCAGGTGGTCCTTGTACGACTGGCGGATCGGCCAGGCGTCGCACGCGACGTTGAGGATCTCGAGGTCGTCACGCTCGAGCTTCGACTCGTCGCGGATCTCGCAGATCTCGCCCTCGCAGATCTCCGTGTAGGAGAAGGGGTGGAAGAACAGCAGCACGTTCTTCTTGCCGCGGTAATCGCTCAGGGTGACGCTCGTATCGAACGTCTCCTGCAGGGTGAAGTCGGGGGCGATGTCGCCGATCTCGGGCACGTCAGGTCTCCTCAGGACGCGGGGGTGTGTCGGATGGTTCGCGCTGCGCGCGTAAATCGCCGAGTATCTCGCCGAGCCGCGCTTCGAAGCCCATCGCGGTGGGCTCGTAGAAGCGGAGGTGGGCGAGGTCCTCGGGCAGGTGCCGCTGGTCGGCGACGAAGCCGCCGGCGGTGTGGGGGTACTGGTAGCCGACGCCGCGGCCGAGCGCCTTGGCGCCGGAGTGCGAGCCGTCGCGCAGATGGTCGGGCGGAACCCGTGTGCCGTAGTCGCGCACGGCGGCGCGGGCCGCGTCGCCAGCGGCGTAGGCGGCGTTCGACTTCGGCGCGAGCGCGAGGTACGTGACGCACTGGGCGAGCGGGATGCGTCCCTCGGGCATGCCGATCTCCTGGATCGCCTGGGCGGTCGAGACGGCGAGGGGGAGGGCGCGCGGGTCCGCGTTGCCGACGTCCTCGCTCGCGAAGACGATCAGGCGACGCGCCACGTAGCGGGGATCCTCGCCGCCCTCGAGCATCGTGTGCAGCCACCACAGCGCCGCGTCCGGGTCGGAGCCGCGCATGCTCTTGATGAAGGCGGAGATCGCGTCGTAGTGGAGGTCGCCCTCGCGGTCGTAGCGGATCGGGATGCGCCCGACCTGCGCGACGAGGTCCTCCGTGATCACGGTCGCGTCGGTTTCGCGGGCGGCCGCTGCAGCCTCGAGCAGTGCGAGCGTGGCACGCCCGTCGCCACCGGCGGCGCGTGCGATCGCGGCGCGGGCCTCGTCGTCGACCGTCACGCCGAGCGCCTCGGCGCCGCGGTCGATCATGCGACCCAGATCCTCGGGCTGCAGCGCCACCAACTCGTACAGGGTGCAGCGCGAGAGCAGGGCGGAGATGACGCCGACGTGCGGGCTCTCCGTGGTCGCGCCGATCAGGATGATCAGCCCCGACTCGACCAGCGGCAGCAGGCTGTCCTGCTGGGCCTTCGTGAAGCGGTGGATCTCGTCGAGGAAGAGGATCGTGCGGCGCCCGTCGCCGGCGAGGCGGTCGCGGGCCCGCTCGGTGACCGCGCGGACATCGGCCTTGCCGGCGTCGACGGCCGACAGCTCCTCGAAGGACGCGCCCGTGCGCTGCGCGACGATGCGTGCGATCGTCGTCTTGCCGGTGCCGGGCGGTCCGAACAGGATCATCGAGCCGATCCGATCCTCCTCGATCGCACGGCGCAACGGGCGACCGGTGCCGATCAGCGCCTCCTGGCCGACCATCAGCTCGAGGTCGTCGGGGCGCAGCCGCTCGGGCAGCGGTGCGACCGCGCGGCGGCGATCGTCGGCGGCGGTCGAGAAGAGGTCGCTCACGCTCTGCAGCCTAGTCGGCGCGGCGTCCCCGCCACCGGGCGCACGCCTCGGGTAGGCTGCGGGGCAATGAGCGATATGCAGGCGATGTGGCTCGGCCTCGGTGCGGCGATGATCATTCCGTTCGCCATCCTCGGAGCCGCACTGCGACCCTTCTGGCTGCCGCTCGGGTTCGCCGTGGTCGGCTCGCTGATCTGGATCCCCGGGCTCGGCATCAGCGCCTGGCTGGCGGGATCGATCGGCTCGATCATCGGCTGCTTCGTCGGCATTCCCGTCCGCCGCGGCATGCTCGCGTTCCGCGCGCGCCGCGTCGCCCACCGCACCCAGGCTTCCCCCGGAGGACCCTCGTGACCGATCTCGTCGACCGTTCGATCACTACCATCCGCACGCTCGCGATGGATGGCGTGCAGAAGGCGAACTCGGGCCACCCAGGTACTGCGATGGCGCTCGCGCCGATCGCATACCTCTACTTCAACGAGTACATGCAGTACGACCCGCAGGAGCCGCACTGGGCCGGCCGCGATCGCTTCGTGCTCTCGCCGGGCCACGCCTGCATGCTGCAGTACGCGACGCTCCACCTGACGGGCTACGACGTCTCGCTCGAGGATCTCAAGCAGTTCCGGCAGTGGGGCTCCCTGACGCCGGGCCATCCCGAGCTCGGGCACACGCCGGGCATCGAGGTGACGACCGGGCCGCTGGGTCAGGGCGTCGGCAACATCGTCGGCTTCGCGCTCGCCGAGCGCATGCTCGCCGCGCGCTACAACCGCCCGGGCCACGAGATCGTCGATCACCGCGTCTTCGGCATCTGCTCCGACGGCGACCTGATGGAGGGCGTGGCGCAGGAGGCTGCGTCGCTCGGCGGTCATCTCGGCCTCGGCAAGATCACGATGATCTACGACGACAACCGGATCACGATCGAGGGCGACACGGGGCTGGCATTCACGGAGGACATCCCGCAGCGCTTCGAGGCGCTCGGCTGGCACGCGCAGCGTCTTGAGGATGGCTGGACGCTCGACGACGTCCGCGCCGCGATCAACGCCGCGGAGCAGGATGCGCGCCCGTCGATCATCGTGCTGCGCACGCATATCGCCCCCGGCGCTCCGAACAAGCAGGACACCGCCGAGGCGCACGGCGCTCCGCTCGGCGACGAGGAGATCCGGCTGACGAAGGCCAACTACGGCTGGCCGGAGAACGAGCAGTTCCTGGTGCCCGACGACGTCGCCGCGCACATGGACCACACGGCGCGTGGCGTTGCTGCGCGCGAGGCCTGGGAGGCCAAGTTCGAGGCCTACCGCGCCGCGCATCCCGAGCTGGCCGCCGAGCTCGAGCGCGTGCTCGCCGGCGAGCTGCCCGAGGGCTGGGATGCGCACCTGCCCGTGTTCGAGGCCGATCCGAAGGGGCTCGCGACGCGCTCGTCGAGCGGCAAGGTGATCCAGGGTCTCGCTGCCGGCATCCCCGAGTTCGTCGGCGGGTCTGCCGACCTCGCGCCGTCGAACAACACGCACATCAACGACGGGCTGAGCGTCTCGGAGCGCGACTTCTCCGGTCGCAACCTGCACTTCGGCATCCGCGAGCACGGCATGGGCGCCATCCTCAACGCGATGAACGTGCACGGCGGCCTGCGGGTCTTCGGCGCGACGTTCCTCGTGTTCTCGGATTACATGCGCGGCGCCGTGCGCGTTGCGGCGCTGTCGAAGACGCCGGTCACGTACGTCTGGACGCACGACTCGATCTGGGTCGGCGAGGACGGTCCGACCCACCAGCCGATCGAGCACGTGATGTCCCTGCGGCTGATCCCGAACCTGATGGTGATCCGCCCGGGCGATGCCAACGAGGTGCGCGAGGCGTGGAAGGTGGCGATGCTGAATCGCACCGGCCCGACCGCGCTGATCCTGACGCGCCAGAACCTGCCGACGGTCGATCGCGCCGTCTTCGCTCCCGCGGAGGGCCTGCACAAGGGCGCCTACGTCCTGATCGACGCCGACGGCGGCACGCCCGACACGATCCTGATCGCGACCGGCTCCGAGGTGCACGACGCCGTGGCGGCGCGCGAGACCCTGCAGGCCGAGGGGCTCAAGGTGCGTGTCGTGTCGATGCCGTGCTGGGAGCTGTTCGAGCAGCAGGACGACGCCTACCGGGAGTCCGTGCTGCCGAAGGCGGTCACACGTCGCGTCAGCTTCGAGGCCGGCACGACGCACGGCTGGGAGCGCTGGGTCGGCGACGCGGGCATCAGCGTCGGCATCGATCACTACGGCGCCTCGGCGCCCGGCGGCACGGTCGCGAAGGAGCTGGGCCTGACCGCCGACGCCGTCGTCGCCGCTGTCCGCGCGCTGGGCTGACGCTCCGGCGCTTCTTGTGCCACCATACCCCCAGAACTTCGGAGGAACCTTCCATGGCCGACCACGCTGAACACCACCACGCCGCTCCGGCAAAGCCGAATGCGACCACGGCGATGGGCTTCGCGCTCTTCGCCGGCATGGTCACGATCATCGTGGCGCTGGTCGGTGCCATCCGCGACTCGTCCACGATCCTGACGATCGGCGCCCTCACCGGTGCGTTGGCGATCGTGCTGGCGATCCTCGCAGCCCTGATCGCCAAGAAGAAGGGCGCGACGACCCGGGGCTTCCTCGTCTCGGTGATGCTCGGCGCCAGCGGCATCATCATGTGGGCGCTCGTCAACAACGTCTAGCGCTGCGCGGCGCCCCGTGAGGGGTGCGCGGCAGACCTAGGCGCGGACGCTGATCTCGCTCGCCGTGGCGAGTGCGAGCGTGCAGGGCTCACCGGCCGCGCGGAGCGTGATCACCCCGGCGAGCTCGTCGACCGCATCGACGCGGACGGTCGCCCCCGGGGTCAGGCCGCGCTCGGCGAGGTACTGCAGGAGGCGCGGGTCGCGGTCGGAGACCCGCAGGATCTCCACGTCCGCGCCGGGGGGTGCGTCGGTGAGTCGCCGCCACGGGTCGGACGGCACGGTGCCATCCCGGGCGGGAATCGGGTCGCCGTGCGGATCGCGGTCGGGGTGGTCGAGGGCCGCCGCGATGCGGTCCTCGAGCACCTCCGAGATGACGTGCTCGAGCCGGTCGGCCTCCGCGTGCACGTCCTCCCAGGACATCCCGAGCTGCTCGACGAGATAGAGCTCGAGCAGGCGGTGATGGCGCAGCACCTCGAGCGCCACCTGCTCGCCCTTCGGCGTCAGGACGACGCCGCGGTACGGCTCATGTTCGACGAGCCGGTACTGGTCGAGCTTCTTGATCATCCCGGTGACCGAGGCGGTCGAGATCTCGAGACGATCGCTGATGGCCTGCGTCTGGACCGCGCCGCCGCCGTTCTCCTCGGCGATCTGGTGGATCGCCTTGAGGTAATCCTCCATGGCCGAGCTGATGGCCGGTGTGCGTGCGGTCATGGGGTGAAGCCTACCCGTGGGGGGTGAGGCGTGGGCACCGCAGGCCCGCTCAAGGACGGCAGAGGCGCACGACGGCCTCGATCCGTGGGGCGATCGACGAGGCGGCGATCCACTCGTCGGGCCCGTGGTCGCCACCGCCGATCGGGCCGAGCCCGTCGATCGTCGGCACGCCGATGCTCGAGGCCCACGAGCCATCGGAGGCACCGGCGGCGATGGTCTCGTGCGTCGCCGCACCGACGTCGGCGAGCACGGCCAGGGCCCGCTCCACCAGTGCGGGCGCGCGGTCGAGCGGCGGGAAGCCCGGCTCGTCGGAGCGGCGCAGCGTGATGCCATCGTGCGCGGCGAAGCTCCCGACACGCTCGACGGCCCAGGCGAGGTCGCTCCGCGTCTTTGCGCGCAAGTCGACGGATGCGGTGGCGCGGCCCGGCACGGTGTTCTTGCCGATGCCGGAGTGCAGCTGCGTGATCGTCGCCTGCATGTCGGGTCGCGCGCCGTGGATGTCCTCCTCGATGCGGAGGCACTCGCGCGCCAGCGCCATCAGCGCGGAGCGGCCGGCCTCGCGCTCGGTGCCGGCGTGCGCATCGCGGCCGTCGGCCTCGAGCGTCAGCCAGGTGCAGGCCATGCGGGTCGTCACGATCGCGCCGTCGGCGCGGCCGCACTCCAGGCAGATCGCCTGCGTGGCGCCGTGCCAGTCGTCGAGGCACGATGGCTCGACGGAGCGCGCCTCCTCGTCGGGAACGATCCACAGCTCGACGCGGCCATGGGTGGGGGAGGGGTCGCGTGCCAGCGCCGCGAGGGCGGACAGTCCGACCAGCAGGCCACCCTTCATGTCCGCGACGCCCGGGCCGAGCAGCAGGTCGCCGCGGCGCTCGACAGGCCGGAGTGCGGCGGTACCGGCGGGGTAGACGGTGTCGTGGTGGCCGATCAGGAGCGTGCGCCCATCACCGGGCCCCTGCGTCGAGAGCAGCACCAGCGGACCGTCGACGGTGTCACGCACCTCGGCGGCCAGCCCATCGGCCTGCGCCCATTCGACGAGCAGCGCGGCGGAGCGGTCCAGCCCGGCCTGGTCGCCGGTCATGGAGTCGATCGCGCAGAGCGCGGTCAGGCGCTCGACGAACCCCGCCGGTGGCTCCACCTCAGACCTCGACCACCCGGACGGGATCCTCGTTCGGGATCGTGACGACGTCGCCGTTGCGGAGCGTGCGGCCGCGGCGCGTGTCGACCTCGTCGTTGACGAGAACGACGCCTTCGGCCAGCAGCGCCTTGGCGTCGCCGCCGGTATCGACGAGCCCGGCGAACTTCATCAGCTGGCCGAGGTCAATGCCGCCGGCCCGCACCTCGACGTCGCGCACGTGCTACGCCGATGCGCAGGAGGAGCAGCCGCCGGCCGAGGCGGTGGTGCCGTCGCCGGCCTCCTCGCCCTCCTTCAGCTGGAAGGACGAGCCGCAGCCGCAGCCGGACTCGGTGTTCGGATTGGTGATCGAGAAGCCCGTGCCGTTGAGTCCGTCGACGAAGTCGATGTCGGCGCCGATCAGGTACGGCATGGAGAACGGATCGATCAGCACGCTGATGCCATGGGCCTCGATCACCTCGTCGCCGTCCTGCGGACCGGTGTCGAAGCCGAGGGCGTACTGGAAGCCGGAGCAGCCACCGCCCTGCACGGCGACGCGCAGTGCCGTCAGCTCGGCGTCGTCCTCGGCGGCGAGGAACTCGCGCACCTTGTCGGCGGCCTTCTCGGAGATGGTGATCTGCAGTTGCGTACTCATCAGGTGCCTCGAAGCGTATCGGATGAGCGGGCCGAAGCGCCGCCTTCTGCAGGGGACAACGTCGATCCGTCACGGCCTATTCCCCAGCAAGGTTTGTGACAGTCCCTCGACCCGGCTGCGAGACCGCGGGATCCGTTGCGGGGAGCGGGTTTGCGGCATTTGGCACACACTCGGCTGCCGCGGGTTTGTAGCGCGCCGCGTGTGCCTGCTACGGTTGCCCGAGCCGTTGGCATGGGGCGACGGCGGAACCCTTGGGGAGAGCGTGCTCGGAGACTGGGCCTCCTATCTCGTGTACCTGCTGTTCGCGGCGGCTATCGCCGGGAGCCTCCTGGCGGGGTCGCTGCTGTGGTCGCGCGTGTTCCATCGGAGCCTGCGCACCGGTCGGCAGAAGAGCCGCGTGTTCGAGTCCGGCGTGTCGCCGGGCGAGTTCAAGCCGAGCAACTTCTCCGTCAACTACTACCTGACGGCGATGCTCTTCATCATCTTCGACATCGAGATCGTCTTCCTGTACCCGATCGCCGTGAATCTCGACATGCTCGGCGTGTTCGGCTTCATCGAGCTGCTCGTCTTCGTGGGGATCCTCGCCGTCGGCTACGTCTACGTGTGGCGGAAGGGAGCGCTCGAATGGCACTGAGGCCCGACGAGCCCCACGAGCGCCCCGTCGCCGCCCCGGCCTCGCCGGCTGCGCCGAGCGGTCCCGTGGTCATCCCGCCCGCGCAGGTCCGTCGCTCGCTGCGCTCGACCGATCTCGACCAGGTCGTCATGACGACGACCGTCGAGAAGGTCTTCAAGATGGCGACGGCCAACTCGATGTGGCCGTTCGGCTTCGGCCTCGCCTGCTGCGCCATGGAGATGATCGCGATGATCTCGTCGGCGCGCTACGACGTCGCCCGCTTCGGTTCCGAGGTCGTCCGCGCCACCCCGCGCCAGTCCGATCTGATGATCGTCTCCGGTCGCGTCTCGCACAAGATGGCCGAGCCGATCCGCCAGCTGTACGAGCAGATGCTCGAGCCGAAGTACGTGATGGCGATGGGCGCGTGCTCGTCCACGGGCGGCATGTTCTCGAACTACGCGGTGCTGCAGGGCGTGGACAAGATCGTGCCCGTCGACGTCTACGTGCCGGGCTGCCCGCCCCGTCCCGAGGCCGTGATGGAGGGCCTGATGGTCCTGCAGGAGCGCATCAAGTCGGGCATCCCCTCGGCCTCGCAGCAGCAGGAGTCGCAGTCGTGAGCGACGTGCTGCAGATCAATTCGCCCACCTGGGGCGCGCCCGACGCGGCGGCGGCCGATCGCATCGAGGCCGCGCTGGGGGCCGACGCGATCGAGCGCCGCGTCGAGTTCCGTGGCGAGCTCACGCTCGACCTGGCCATCGACCGCTACCTCGAGGTCTGCACGTTCCTGCGCGATGAGGAGCAGTACGACCTGCTGTCCGACGTCACCGTCGTCGACTACCTCGGCTACACCGGTGAGGTTGCCGGCTACTGGGGCGGCGATGGGCGCGACATCAACCGCGACTCGCACTCCGGCAAGCGCATCGTCCCCGAGGCTGCTGGCCCGAAGCGCTTCGGCGTCTCCGCCACGTTCGCGAAGGTGATGACCGTGACCGACGGCAACCATCGCCGGCTGCGGGTGCGCGTCTGGGTCGACGAGGGCGAGTCGGTGCCGAGCCTCGTGCCGGTCTATCCCTCGGCCGACTTCCATGAGCGCGAGGGCTTCGACCTGATGGGCGTCGACTTCGCCGGCCATCCGAACCTGCGCCGGATCATCATGCCGGAGGACTGGGGCGGTCATCCCCAGCGCAAGGACTATCCCGTCGGCGGCGAGCCCGTCCAGTTCTCGGATGAGGTCTGACGTGGCGACGACGGAGAAGACCGTGGTGTGGCCGCAGCAGGACATCCTGCAGCCCGTGCCGTCCGAGCTCTGGCCGGACTCCGACAATCCGGACCTGCTCGAGATCAACCTCGGACCGAACCACCCGTCGACGCACGGAGTGCTCCGCGTCATCACCACGCTGGACGGCGAGGTCGTGGTCGGCGTCAAGTGCGAGGTCGGCTACGTCCACACCGGCATCGAGAAGAACATCGAGCAGAAGACGTACTGGAAGGCGATTCCGTACGTGCCGCGGATGGACTACCTGTCCTTCTTCAGCGGCGAGACGGCGTTCTGCATGGCGACGGAGAAGGCGCTCGAGCTGGAGGTGCCGCGCCGCGCCGAGTGGATCCGCGTGATCTTCCAGGAACTGGCGCGCATCCACTCGCATCTCGTGTTCCTCGGCACCGGCTCGGTGGATCTCGGCGGCATCGCCCTGCTCTTCTACTGCTTCCGGGCCCGCGATGAGGTGCTCGACCTGTTCGAGCTGGCGACCGGTGCGCGTATGCATCCGCGCTATTGCCAGGTCGGCGGGGTTGCGGAGGATCTGCCGAAGGGCTTCGAGCCGCGTTGCCGCGAGGTGATCGCCTTCATGCGCGATCAGCTCGAGCAGTACGACGAGCTGATCGGCGCCAATCCGATCTGGCTGCAGCGCACCAAGGGCATCGGCATCCTGTCGCCGGACTTCGCGATCAAGATGGGCATGACGGGTCCGAACCTGCGCGCCTCGGGCGTGCCGTACGACCTGCGCTCGGCCAACGGCGGCTACGGCGCCTACCGCGAGCTCGACTTCACACCCGTCACGGAGCAGGGCGGCGACGTCCACGCGCGCTTCCGCGTCCGCATCGAGGAGATGCGCTCGTCGCTCGACCTGATCGAGAAGGCGCTCGACGGCCTGCCCGAGGGGCCGACGATCACCGACGATCGCAAGGTCGCGCTGCCGCCGCGCCACGAGCTGCACACCTCGATGGAGTCGCTGATCCATCACTTCAAGCTGGTCACCGAGGGCTTCGAGGTGCCGGCCGGCGAGGTGTACGCGCCGATCGAGTCGGCGCGCGGCGAGTTCGGCTTCCACCTCGTCTCCGACGGGAGCGCGAAGCCCTGGCGCGTGCGCCTGCACGGCCCCGCTTTCGTGCTGCTGCAGTCGTTCGCGAAGCTCTGCGAGGGGGTCTACCTCGCGGACCTGATCGCCATCCTCGCCTCGATCGATCCCGTGCTGGGAGACGTGGACCGCTGATGAGCGACACCCTCTACGACGAGATCCAGCGCGAGATCGCCAAGTACCCGGACCGGCGGAGCGCGATCCTGCCGGCGCTGCGCCACGCGCAGGAGCACTACGGCTGGCTGTCGACCGAGGCGATCGAAGCCGTGGCCGATGCGCTCGACCTGCCGCCGGCGCGCTGTCTCGCCGTGGCGTCCTTCTACGACATGTTCTTCCTGCAGCCCGTCGGCGAGCACATGGTCGAGGTCTGCACGAACCTGTCGTGCGCGCTGATCGGCGCCGATCGCCTGCTGAAGGAGTTCGAGCGCGAGCTCGAGATCACCGCACCCGGCACGAGCGCCGATGGCATGATCACGCTGCGGTGCGTGGAATGCATGGGCGGCTGCGGCTGGGGTCCCGTCGTGTCCGTCGACGAGGAGTACGAGGAGCACTTCAAGATCGAGGATGTCGCGCCGCTGCTCGAGCGGCTGCGCAGCACCTCCCGACCGAGTGAGAGCCATGCCTGAGGCCCCGACCTTCGCCCAGCCCGATGCGAACGCCCTGCTGCTGCCGTTTGCGGGCAGCCGTCGTGAGATTGCCGAGTACGAGGCCAACGGTGGCTACGACTCGCTGCGCAAGTCCCTCGGCATGACGAGCGAGCAGCTCGTCGACGAGATGATCGCGTCGAACCTGCGCGGCCGTGGCGGCGCCGGCTTCCCCGCGGGCCGGAAGGCGTCGTTCCTGGCGCCGGGCGTGGACCGCTACCTCGTCATCAACGGCGACGAGTCCGAGCCGGGCACGTTCAAGGACCGCGAGATCATCCTGCGCAACCCGCACATGCTGATCGAGGGCATCATCATCTACCTGTGGATGATCCGCGGTGCCGGCGCGTACATCTACATCCGCGGCGAGTACGCCAAGGAGGCCGCGATCCTCGAGGGCGCGATCGCGCAGGCGCGCGAGAAGGGCTATATCGGGTCGCCGCTGCCGGGCACCGACTACGTCGCGAACGTCTACGTCCATCGTGGTGCCGGTGCCTACATCTGCGGTGAGGAGACGGCGCTGCTGTCCTCGCTCAACGGCGAGCGCGGCCAGCCGACGGCGAAGCCGCCGTTCCCGGCCGTGTCCGGTGCCTTCAAGAAGCCGACGCTGCTCAACAACGTCGAGACCGTCGCGACCGTGCCGGTGATCATCGGCATGGGGGGCGCAGCCTACGCGGGCGTCGGCACGGAGCAGTCGACGGGCACCAAGATGTTCTCGCTGTCCGGCCACGTCAACAACCCCGGCAACTACGAGATGCCGCTGTCGGCGACGTACCGCGACCTCATCGAGGGCAAGGGCGGCGGACTGCCGGAGGGTCGCACGCTGAAGGCGTTCGTGCCGGGTGGCTCGTCGATGCCGATCCTGATGCCGAACCAGCTCGACACGGGTCTGGCCTTCGAGGCCGTCGTCGCCGCCGGCTCGATGGCCGGCTCGGGCGCCGTGATCGTCGTGGACGACCGCACCTGCATGGTGCGCTTCGCGCTGCGCACCGCCGAGTTCTACATGCACGAGTCGTGCGGCAAGTGCACGCCGTGTCGTGAGGGCACGCGCTGGATCACCGAGCTGCTGCGCAAGCAGGAGGCCGGCCTGGGCACGCTCGAGGAGATCGACCTGCTGCTCGAGATCTGCAACCGCGTCGAGGGCAACTGCCTGTGCGTGCTCGGCGACGCGTGCGCCATGCCCGTGCGCAGCCACATCAACAACTTCCGCCACGAGTTCGAGGAGCACTGCCGCCTCGGCCGGTGCACCTGCCCGGACGACGCGCCGATGAGCGAGCTCTACCCGCCGCTCTTGAAGGCGCCTCTGCCGATGGTGACCGCCGGATGAGCGCAACGCAGACCGACCTCGTCACGCTCTCGGTCGACGGGCGCGAGATCACCGTGCCGAAGGGCACCTCGCTGGTGGTTGCCGCCGCCGAGCAGGCGGGCATCGAGATTCCGGTCTTCTGCTACGAGCCGCGTCTCGGCCCGCCGATCGGCGCGTGCCGCATGTGCCTCGTCGAGATCGAGGGAGCGCCGAAGCTCCAGGCCGCGTGCACCCTCACGTGCACGGACGGCATGGTCGTCAAGACGGCCGGCACCTCGGAGCAGGCCAAGGAGGCGCAGGACGCCGTCCTCGAGTTCATGCTGCTCAACCATCCGCTCGACTGCCCCGTCTGCGACAAGGGCGGCGAGTGCCCGCTGCAGGACCTGACGTTCAAGTACGGCCCCGGCACCACGCGCATGACGCTGCCGAAGCGCACGTACGAGAAGCCGCTGCCGATCTCGCCGGCGATCGTGCTCGACCGCGAGCGCTGCATCCTCTGCTACCGCTGCACCCGCTTCTCGAGCGACGTCGCCGAGGACGGCGAGCTGGTGGCGCGCGAGCGCGGCGCGCAGAGCGTGATCGCCACGTTCAACGAGCAGCCGTATGCCAACGCCTTCTCCGGCAACGTCACCGAGCTCTGCCCGGTTGGCGCCCTGCTGCCGACGGCGTACCGCTTCAAGGCGCGGCCGTGGGAGATCGTCAACATCCCGACGGTCTGCACCGGCTGCTCGACCGGCTGCAACACGTGGTCGACGCTGCGCGAGAACAAGGTCGAGCGCATCCTCTCCCGCAACCATCCCGGCGTCGATGAGGGCTGGCTGTGCGACAAGGGCCGCTTCGCCCGCTACGAGCCGCGCTCCGAGCGCATCGCGACGCCGCTCGTGCGCGAGGTCGCCGGGCTCGAGCCGGCGGCGTGGGATGACGCGCTGCGCACGCTGGCCCAGCGCCTGCGCCACCAGGCCGCCGCGGTCGGCGAGGGTGCCGTCGCGATCGTGACCGGTGGCAACCTGACGAACGAGGAGGCCGCTGGCTGGGCCGCCATCGCCGCCGACCTCAAGGCCCGTACCGCCTCTGCGCCGATCGCCGCCGCCGCCGAGTGGGAGCGCGTCGCCGCCTATCAGGCGCCTCTGGCCGCGATCGACACCGCCGACGCGGTGCTCGTGATCGGCGATCAGGAGCCGGGCGATCGCGCCGGCACCGTCGAGCTGCGCATCCGCAAGGCCCGTCGCGACGGTGCCCACCTCGCCATCGTCGGCCCGGGTGGCTCGAGCCTCGAGGCCGATGCCCGCTCCTTCATCCGCACGCAGCCGGGCGCCGGCTCGGCGATGCTCGCGGCGTTGACCGCCGCGGTGATCGAGGCCGGGGGAGAGCGCATCCGCACCGACGCCACGGCCGCGGGCTCCGTCGACACGCTCGCGCAGTTGGCGGGCGCCGACGTCGCGCAGGTGCGCGAGCTGGCGGGCGTGCTCGTCGCCGCGGAGCGACCCGTGCTGCTGATCACCGACCACGTGGCGGTCGCCGAGATCGAGGCGCTGGCCTGGGTCCTCGGTCTCGATCGCACCGAGGGTGGCGTCGTGCCGCTCCCGATCGGCGCCAACGAGCGCGGCGAGCGTGCCGTCGGCCTGGTCGGCGGCTGGGACGAGCTCCTCCCGGCGCTCGAGGCCGGCGACATCAAGGCGATCGTCTTCGTCGGCGCCGACCCCGTCATGGAGAGCACCGACAGCGAGCGCTGGCAGATGGCCCTCGCGCAGACCGAGCTCGTGGTCTCCGTGGCGCCGTTCACCAACGGCGTCACCTCGCAGTCGCAGCTCGTGCTGCCCCTCGATGTCGATCACGAGCGCGACGGCACGATCACGAACCTCGAGGGACGCATCCAGCGCATCCGCCCCTCGCTGGCGCCCGCCTCCGGCGTGCCGCTGATCGAGTGGACGAGCCGGCTCGGCGGATTCCTCGACGTGGCCGTGCAGGGCAATCCTGGCAAGGCCTTCGACGAGCTGGCCGCCACGCGTCCCGCCTTCGGCGGCCTCGCCTGGAAGGAGCTCGGCGAGCGCGCCGACCTGGACCAGTCCCGCCCCGTGGCAGCGGCGCCCAGTGGTGTGCCCGCGCCGACTGCGCCGGCGACCGCCGCCGATGGCCAGCTGCGCCTGATCGCGCCGCGGCCGCTGATGAGCGGCGCCGCGGTCGCCCGTACCGAGTCGCTCGCCCACCAGCGCGCGGCCTGGGTGATGGTGAGCCACGCCGACGCCGAGCAGCAGGGCATCAGCCGCGGTGACGAGGTCGTCGTGCGTCACGCCGCCGGCGAGCACCTCGGTACCGCGCGCATCTCGCGACGCCTGCACCCGGGCACCGTGCGCATCAACTGGAGCGGTGCCGCCGGCACCGGCCTGTCCGCCACCCTGGGAGCCAAGTAGCGGCATGGTCGACGGGGTCATCGCAACGCTGATCAAGGGCTTCGTCCTGATCAACATCCTGATGGTGTTCTTCGCCTTCATGACGTGGGTCGAGCGCAAGCTGATCGGACGCTTCCAGGCGCGCTACGGCCCGAACCGCGTCGGCCCGTACGGCCTGCTGCAGCCGATCGCCGACCTCGGCAAGATGCTGCAGAAGGAGAACATGGTCCCCGAGGGCGCGCGACCGAAGCTGTACATGTTCGCGCCGTTCATCGCGATGGCCTGTGCACTCGGCGCCTTCGGCCTGATGCCGTTCGGCAACGTGGCCACGCTGCCGTTCACCGACTACACGTTCCACCTCTACATCGCCGACACGACCGTCTCGCTGCTCGTCGTCGCCGCGATCGGCTCGCTCGGCTTCTACGGCCTGCTGATCGGCGGCTGGGCGTCGTCCTCGAAGTACGCCCTGCTCGGCGGCATGCGCGCGATCGCGCAGCTCGTCTCGTACGAGGTGGCATTCACCCTCGCCGTGATCGGCGTGATCATCCAGGCCGGCTCGCTCTCGTTCGTGACGATCTCGAACGCGCAGGACAACCTCTGGTACTTCATCCCGCAGATCCTCGGCTTCCTCGTCTTCTTCGTGGCCGCGGTCGCCGAGTCGAATCGCCCGCCGTTCGACCTGACCGAGGCCGACGGCGAGGTGGTCGCCGGCTACCACACCGAGTACGGCGGCATGCGGTACGCGATGTTCGCCGCCGCCGAGTTCGTCAACGCGATCACCCTCTCGGCACTCGGTGCCGTGCTCTTCTTCGGCGGGCCGAGCGGCCCGTACCTGCCGGGTCCGCTCTGGATGCTGATCAAGATCGGCGCCTTCCTGTTCGTCCTGATCTGGATCCGTGCCACGCTGCCGCGTGTGCGATTCGATCAGCTGATGAAGCTGGGCTGGAAGGTCCTGCTGCCCGTGGCCACCCTCAACCTGCTGCTCACCGCGGCAGTGGTCGTCTACACGTAGGAGGCTGGCGATGCTCGATTCCGTCAAGGGCTTCTCGACGACGTTCCGTCACCTGTTCCACAAGCCCATCACCCAGCAGTACCCCGAGTACAAGCGACCGGTCTATCCGCGCTTCCGCGGCCGGCATCAGCTGCACCGCCACGACAACGGGCTGGAGAAGTGCGTCGGCTGTTCGCTCTGCGCCGCGGCCTGTCCGTCCGACTGCATCCGCGTCGTGCCAGCCGAGAACACGCCCGACAATCGCGTGTCCGCCGGCGAGCGCCACGCCCGTATCTACGAGATCAACATGGCGCGCTGCATCTTCTGCGGCTACTGCGAGCTGGCCTGCCCGTTCGACGCGATCACGCTCGGCAACGACTTCGAGCTGTCGGAGATCTCGCGCGAGGCGCTGGTCTACACGAAGAGCATGCTGCTCGAGAAGCCCGCGCTGCGCACGCCGTCCGAGGCGATCGATCCGTACGACGTGCCCGCTCAGGGCGAGGAGCACGTGCTCGGCATGTACGACATCGTCACGGCGACCGATCCGGAAGGGCCGCAGGCCTAAGTGGGCATCGTCGTCTTCTTCGTCGCCGCTGCCGCGGCCATCGCCTCGGCGGTCGCCGTCGTCGCGCAGCGCAATCCGTTCGTGTCGGCGCTGGCGCTGCTCGGCAACCTCGTGTCGCTTGCGGTTCTGATGCTCCTGCTCGAGGCGCAGTTCGTCGCGATCGCGCAGATCATCGTCTACGCCGGCGCGGTGATGGTGATGTTCCTGTTCGTGATCGCCTACGTCGGGCCACGCGGCGAGATCGGCCCCGGTGTGCGCAAGCCGTGGCAGGTCTGGCTCGGAATTCTCGCCGGCGCGCTGATCGCGATCCAGGTCGTCGTCGTCACGTACGGCGCGACGTTCGAGGACTGGGCGCAGATCGACGGCGACTACGGCTCGCCCGCCGCCGTCGGCCAGGCGCTCGTCACCGACTACCTGCTCGCCTTCGAGGTCGTGTCCGTGATCCTCTTCATGGGCGCGGTCGCCGGCGTCATCTTCGGCACCGGTGGCCGTCCGCGTCGTCTCTCGACCGACGAGGTGCTGGCCAAGGAATCCGAGTCGGCCGAGCAGCGTCGTCGCGAGGCCTCGCGTGCCGTGCTCGACGCGGCCCGTGACTCGATGGGGGAGAGCCGCTGATGGGCGTCGGTCTGCCGCATTTCCTCGCGCTCAGCGGGATCCTCTTCTCGGTCGGCCTCGTCGGCGTCCTGCTGCGACGCAGCCCGTTGACGATCCTGCTGTCGCTCGAGGTGATGCTCAACTCGGTCAACCTGACGCTCGTCGCGTTCTCGCGCGAGATCGGCGGCTCCGACGGCCAGGTCTTCGCCCTCGTGGTGATGGGCATCGCCGCGGCAGAGGTTGTCGTCGGCCTCGGTCTCGTCGTCGCCATGACGCGCCGCGAGATGGTGCTTGATACCGACGAGTTGAGGACGCTGAACGGCTAGCCATGACCGAACTCGTCTGGATCACCCTCGCCCTGCCCCTCGTCGGCGTCGTGCTGCTCACCGTGCTCGGCATGCGGCTGCCCGCCCGCGGTGCCGGCTGGCTCGCCTCGCTGATCATGCTCGCCGCCTTCGTCTGCGCGGCGATCGCCACGATCATGCTCGCCGCCCGCCCCGAGGAGGAGCGGCAGGTCGTGCAGGTCGCCTGGACCTGGCTGACCGCCGGCAACTTCTCCGTGGGCCTCGACATCTGGTTCGACGAGCTGACGGCCGTGATGCTGCTGGTGATCACCGGCATCGGCTTCCTGATCCACGTGTACTCGATCGGCTACATGAAGGGCGATCCGCAGTCGCGCCGGTTCATGGCGTACCTCAACCTCTTCGTCTTCTCGATGCTGGTGCTGGTCGTCAGCGCAAACCTCGTGCTTCTGCTGGTCGGCTGGGGTCTCGTCGGCCTGTCCTCGTACCTGCTGATCGGGTTCTGGCACAACAAGCCGAAGGCGATCAAGGCGGCCAAGAAGGCGTTCATCATGAACGCCATCGGCGACGTCGGGCTGGCGCTCGGCATCTTCCTCCTGTTCGTGGATCTGGGCACCGTCTCGTACAGCGGCGTCTTCGCCGAGGCGGGCAAGCTGACGGAGACGCAGGCCTCGATCGCCTGTCTGCTCCTGCTCGTCGGCGCCGTCGCCAAGTCGGCGCAGCTGCCGCTCCACACCTGGCTGCCTGACGCCATGGAGGGCCCGACGCCGATCAGCGCCCTGATCCACGCGGCGACGATGGTGACGGCTGGCGTCTACCTGATCGCGCGCATGAACCCGCTGTTCGTCCACGCGCCGCTCGTGCTCAACCTGATCGTGATCATCGGCGTCGTCGGCCTGCTGATGTCGGGGCTGATCGCGATCGTCCAGACGGACATCAAGCGGATCATCGCCTTCTCGACGATGAGCCAGATCGCCTACATGTTCGTCGGCGTCGGCCTGATGGCGTACTGGACGGGCATCTTCCACCTCTTCACGCACGCGTTCTTCAAGGCGCTGCTGTTCCTCGGCGCCGGCCTCGTCATCCACGCGCTGCACGGCGAGCAGGACATCCGCAACATGGGCGGCCTGCGCAAGCAGCTGCCGAAGGTCTACTTCTGCATGATGATCGGCGCGCTTGCCCTGACCGGCATCTTCCCGTTCTCCGGCGGCTTCTCGAAGGACGCGATCCTCAGCTCCGGCCTGCACGTCGACTCGCCGATCGGGTGGATCGCGTACGTCGGCGGCCTGCTCGGCGCGCTGCTGACCGGCATCTACACGTTCCGACTGATGTTCATGGTCTTCCACCGCCGCGCCTCGCCGTTCGCAGAGCGCGTCATCCCGCATTCCGTCGCCCACCACGGCGAGGGACCGAGCTCGATGCTGTGGCCCGTCTACATCCTCGCCGTCGGCGCGGCCTTCACCGGGCTGCTGCAGATCCCCGGCGTCACCCACGTCTTCTTCAGCTGGCTCGAGCCGATCGCCCCGGACGGCATGATCGAGCCGACCGCCGGCCAGGAATGGCTCACCACGCTGCTCGGCACCGTCATCGGTCTGGTCGGCATCGCCATCGCATACCACCTGTACGCCCGCGAGAGCGACGCGACCGAGCGGATCCGCCTCGGCCGCGGCCGCCTGCTCCAGCATGCGCTCGAGCGGCGCGTCTACTGGGACGACCTCTACGCGTGGACCTTCGAGAAGCCCCTGCAGTGGGGCGCGGCGTTCCTCAACCGCGACGTCGATCGCACCGCATTCCGCTGGGCGCCGCTTGACGGTCTCGGCCAGCTGACGGCCTTCTTCGGACGCTCGTTCGCGATCATCGAGAACGGCATCGTGCGCATGTACGCGCTCGTGCTGGCGCTCGGCATCGGCGCCCTGATCCTCTTCCTGCTGGTGCGTGGCGGATGATCACGGTCTCCTGGCTCATCGCCGTGCCGGCCATCGCCGCCGTGCTGCTCCTGCTCCTGCCGTTCGGGAAGAAGGCGGCCGGGTATCTCGCGCTGCTCGTCTCGCTGGCCGTCGCCGGTGCCGTGATCGGCTTCATCTACCGCTTCGTGCCGCTGGGCGGTCCGCAGTTCGGCGACAACGTCGCGTGGATCGAGTCGCTCGGCGTCCGCTGGCATGTCGCCGTCAACGGCGTCTCGCTCGCGATGGTGGCCATCACCGCGCTCATCACGTGCTGCGCGATCGGCTACGGGATGTGGGCCGGACGCGAGCGCTCCCATGCCTCGTACGCGCTGCTGCTGCTGACCGAGGCGTTCCTGATCATCGTGTTCACCGCGCAGGATCTCGTCGTCTTCTACGTCGGCTTCGAGGGCATGCTGATTCCGCTGCTGGTCCTGCTCGCCGCCTGGGGCGGCAAGGGGCGCAAGGCGGCGATGGTGCAGGTCATCGCCTACACGGCGATGGGCACGCTGCTGATGCTGCTCGCGATCGCCTACCTCGGGTTCACGGCACCGGGTGGACCGAACTTCGACATGGCCGCGGCGATCGGGCGCGGCAACGACTGGGTCTTCGCCGCCTTCGCGTTCGCGCTGGCGATCAAGTCGCCGCTGTTCCCGTTCCACGGCTGGGTGCTCCCGGCCTACCGTGAGGCGTCGCCCGAGGTCGCGGCGGTGCTGTCCGGCGTCGCCTCCAAGGCCGGTGGCTTCGCCTTCCTCGCCGTGCTGATCCCGCTGTTCCCCGCGCAGGCCGCCGAGTACGCGTGGATCTTCATCGCCCTCGGCACGATCGGCTTCCTGTACGGCGCGTTCCTCGCCTTCCGCCAGCCCGACGGGCGTGGCGTCGTCGCCTACTCGTCGGTGGCGCAGATGTCCTTCGTGATCCTCGGCGTCTTCCTGCTGGATTCGCGCGGTGCCACCGGCGCCACCTTCCAGATGGTCAACCACGCGCTTGTGTCGGCGGGGCTGTTCCTCCTTGCGGGCTGGCTCGAGACGCAGGCCGGCTCCGGCTCCTTCAAGCACCTGGGTGGGCTGGCGCGCAGCCGCCCCGTGCTCGCCACGACCGCGCTGATCCTCGGCATGGCCGCCCTTGCCGTGCCCGGTTCGAGCGTCTTCGCCTCGGAGTTCCTGATCATGCTCGGTGCGTTCGAGCACTCCTGGTGGCTCGGGGCGATCGTCGCGCTCGGCGTCGTGTTCGCGGCGATGTACATGCTGCGCTGGATCTCCGCGGTGCTGCACGAGCGCGAGGGCGATTTCGTGGGCACGCTCAACCCGCCGGATCTGCGCCGTGGCGCGCTGGTCTGCATCCTGCCGATCGTGCTCTGCCTGATCGGGCTGAGCGTTGCGCCCGCCCAGTTCACCGATCGCGTCGACGCGGCGGCGACCGCCATGGTCACGATGGCGGCTGAGGAGGCGGGACGATGATCCAAGGTCCTTCCGTCGACTGGTTCGCGATCGCGCCCGAGGTCATCCTGATCGGCAGCGCATTCCTGCTGCTGATCCTCGCCACGATCGCCAAGTCCCACGAGCGTGGGCTCAGCATCGTGCTGGGGCTTGCCGCGCTGGGCGTCTCGACCGGCTTCGCCGTGGCGGCATGGGGGAATGCGCCGGTGGTGACGATGGCCGACGCCTTCCGCGTCGACGATCTCACCGAGCTCGTGCGCATCACCGTGGCGATCATGGCCGCATTCGTGATCCTCCTCTCGGTCGGCTGGGCGCGCTTCCGCGAGCACGGCTCCGAGTTCACCGCCCTGCTGCTTCTCGTGTGCGCCGGCATGGGCATCGTCGCGGGATCCACGTCGTTCGTGACGCTGTTCGTCGGTCTCGAGCTCTTCTCGCTCTCGCTGTACGTGCTGGTCGCGTTCGACGGCAAGAGCCGGGCCTCGCTCGAGGCCGGCTTCAAGTACCTCGTGCTCGGCACGATCGGCTCGGTCGTCCTCGTCTACGGCGCCGCGTTCCTGTACGGGGCGACCGGCTCGTTCATGTACGGCGGCGTCGCCGACGCGCTCGCCAAGGGCGGTGCCGACGACACCATCGTCACGCTCGGCACCGCGCTCGTGCTCGTCGGCCTGCTGTTCAAGGTCGGCGCGATGCCGTTCCACATGTGGGTGCCCGACGTCTACGAGGGCGCACCGACGCAGATCACCGGCTTCATGGCCGGCGCCACCAAGCTCGTCGCGTTCGTCGCGCTGGCCCGCGTCGTCCTCGAGGCCCTGCCGTCGCAGGAGCACCTCTGGTCGCCGGTGCTCATCATCGGCGCCATCGTCACGATCATCGGCGGCAACATCGCGGCCCTTGTGCAGACGAACGTCAAGCGCATGATCGCGTGGTCCAGCGTCGGCGCGGCCGGCTACGCCCTGATCGGCGTCATCGTGAATGGCGATGAGGGGCTGCGCGGTCTCGTCTTCTACCTGGCCGCCTACGCGTTCACCGCGATGGGCGCCTTCGCCGTGATCGCCGTGTTCGAGCGGGATCAGGTGCGCGAGAAGGGCTACGCCACCCTCGACGGCATGCGCGCCTGGGGCTTCAGCCGCCCGTTCGCCGCGATGGCGATGGTCGTCTTCCTGCTGGCCTTCGCGGGCTTCCCGCCCACCGCGGGCTTCATCGGCAAGTTCGTCGTGTCCGGCACCGCGGTGACGAACGGCTATGCCTACCTCGCCATCATCGGCGCGATCGGCTCGGTGATCGGCCTCGGCTACTACCTGCGCGTGATCCTCTCGCTGTACGACCGCTCGCGCAAGAGCGACGTCGGCCTGCCGGCGACGCCGGGTCTCGGCGGCGCCACCGTCGTGATCCTGCTCTGCCTCGCCGTCGTCCTGCTCGGCGGCATCCTGCCGGGCGTGCTGCTCGACTGGTCCGGCCAGGCCTCGGCGTTCCTCGCCGTCGTCAAGTAGCGCCTAGTCTTTCCGCGAACGCCCGCCGAGGAGGACACGATGCCCGAGAACACCACGATCACCTGGCTTGGTCATGCGACCTGGCACATCAAGACGCCCGGCGGCGTCGACGTGCTGGTCGATCCCTGGCTGTCCGGCAATCCGACGTGCCCCGCGGCGGCGCACGAGTCCTCGGCCGACGTCGTGCTCGTGACGCACGGACACGCCGACCACATCGCCGATGCCGCAGCGGTCTCCCAGCGCGGCAACGCGACGACGATCGCCCAGTACGAGATCGCCAACTGGCTTGGCGAGCAGGGGGCGACGAATCCGATCGGCATGAACACCGGCGGCACCGTCGAGACGAACGGCCTCAAGGTCACGATGACGCAGGCCTTCCACTCCAGCGCACTGCCGGACGGCTCCTACGGCGGCGATCCCGTCGGCTTCGTGATCGAGCTCGAGTCCGGGCAGCGCATCTACATCGCCGGCGACACGGGCGTCTTCGGCGACATGGCGCTGATCGGCGAGCTGTACCAGCCGGTGATCGCGATCCTGCCGATCGGCGATCTCTTCACGATGGGGCCGTTCCAGGCCGCGCATGCCGCGCGCCTGCTCGGCGTCAAGCACGTACTCGGCTCGCACTGGGGCACGTTCGACGCGCTCACGGGCACGCCGGCCAAGCTGCGCGAGGAGCTCGACAAGCTGGGTCTCGGCGACGTCACCGTCCACGAGCTGGCGCCGGGCGAGTCGCTCTAGCCACGTGACCTTCTCGATCGCGGCCGTCGATCGCGCCACGGGCGATGTCGGCGCGGCCGCGACCACCCGGTTCCTCGCCGTCGGGGCCGGCGTGCTGTGGGCGGAGCTCGGCGTCGGCGCTGTCTGCACGCAGGCGATGGCGCGCATCGAGTACGGACCGGAGGTGCTCGACCTGCTTCGCGCCGGCACCGCCCCCGCCGATGCGTTGGCGACGGCGACAGCAGCAGACGCCGGTCGCGAGGATCGGCAGGTCGGTGCCGTCGACGTCGCCGGCCGGGGCGCGACGTTCACCGGCAGCCAGTGCTTCGACTGGGCTGGTGGGCGCGTGCTGGCCGACGCCGTGATCCAGGGCAACATCCTGGTCGGCTCAGTCGTGCTCGACGCGATGGAGCAGGCGTGGCAGGCCTCGGAGGGCGAACCGCTCGATCGTCGGTTGCTGGCCGTGCTCAGAGCGGGAGACGCCACCGGTGGCGACCGTCGTGGTCGGCAGTCGGCCGCGATCCTCGTGCGCCGCGCGGCAGGCGGCGATCCGGTGGATCTCCGCGTCGATGATCATCCCGTCCCCTTGGACGAGCTTGATCGCCTGCGGGATGTGTTCGAGCTAATCTACGGGACGACGCCGACGAGCGAGTGGATCACCGTCGACGCGACTGTCGCCGGCCAGCTGCGCGCGGCGCTGCGCGCGACGGGCGGGAGCGTCGGCGCCGCAGGTGGCTGGGACGACGAGCTGGAGGCCGCACTGGCGGCATGGGTCTTCGACGCCAGTCTCGATGGACGCTGGAACGGCGGCGACCGGATCGACCCGGTCGTGCTCGAGCAGCTGCTCGCCAGCAGCTGACCCGTGTCCGCGCGAGACCGGCGCGGGACCGTTCGCAGCCCGTGCAGATTTGTTCTGTTGCATTTGCTTTATGCCAAAGAACAAAAAATTGCTCCGGGGTAGACCTCCGCGCTCTGGCGTCCATGAGCGCGCGCACGCGGTGATGTCGGAGGTCTTGGCGACGTACGGCGTCCTGCCAACCCCGGTATCGGCTCGAGCTGCCTGGGAGGAGCTGTGGATCGCCGATGCGCACAATTCGACGGCCATTGAAGGCAACACGCTCGTCCTCGCGCAGGTGCGAGAGCTGCTGCAGGCGCGTGAGACGTCTGGGCGGCGACCACTCAGGGATTACCTCGAGGTGCTCGGCTATGCCGCCGCTGCCCGCACCATCATCGACGAGCTCGACGGCGCCGTACCCTCCGAGAAGGTCGCGACAGTGACCGTCACCGACGTGCGCCGCTTGCACCAGCTCGCAATGGGGGCTGTCTGGGAATGGGATCCGCACCCTGACGCACTCCCCGAGGAGGCACCCGGGGGATGGCGTCGGCACGACACCCTGGCGTTTCCGAGCGGCATGCGTCCGCCCGATTGGACGGAGGTGCCCCAGCGGATGTCGGACTGGGTTCGCGCGGCCAACGCCGCGGTCGGCTCGCTGGATCCGCTCCTGCCTGAGCGATTGGCGGAGGTGCATGCCGCGTTCGAGCGGATCCACCCCTTTCTCGATGGGAATGGACGCACCGGACGGCTCGTGCTGAATCTGCTGCTCGTGCGCAGCGGATATCCACCGATCGTGCTCCGCAGTCGTCAGCGCAAGGCCTATCTCCGCGCCTTGGCGCAGGCGGACGGGGGGAGGCCCGGAACGCTTGGCGAGTTGATCGCCCGCGGCATCATCGAGGCGGCAGAGCGCCTGATCATGTCCGTGAGCCCCGAGCCCGAGACGATGGTGCCGCTGGCGGCTCTGGCGGACGACCGGATGAGCGCCGATGCATTGAAGATGGCAGCCCGCCGCGGGCGGCTTCGCGCACTGCAGGACGATACGGGCCGTTGGCGCAGCACACCCGAAGCGGTCGACGCGTATCTCGCGTCGAAGTACGTGCGCTCTACAGGACCTTCAGCGGCTTCTTGATCCGCGCGAGCGGATCCTGCGTGCGCATGCCGTGCAGGCGCTCGGCCAGCGCGCGGATGGCGACGGCGGCGGGGGAGTCGGGCGCGCTGATGGTGAACGGCACGCCGATGTCGCCGCCTTCGCGCAGCGCGGGCTCGAGCGGGATCTCCGCGAGCAGCGGCACTTCGAGATGGCCGGCCAGCGAGGCACCGCCGCCGGAGCCGAAGAGATCGTCTCGCTCGCCGCAGCACGGGCAGACGCGGTACGACATGTTCTCGATCACGCCCACGACGCGCATGTTGACGCGCTCGGATACGGCCGCCGCACGCTCCGCCACGCGCTGCGCCGCGGCCTGCGGGGTGGTGACGACGACGGCCTCGGCGTTCGGCACGAGGCCGCCGAGCGAGATCGCGACGTCACCCGTGCCCGGCGGCATGTCGATCAGCAGCACGTCGAGCTCGCCCCAGTGGACGTCCGACAGGAACTGCTGCATCGCCTTGTGGAGCATCGGGCCGCGCCACAGGACGGCACCGCCCTCCTCCATGAAGTAGCCGATCGAGATCGTCTTGAGGCCGTGCGCGACGGGCGGCACGATCATCTTGTCGACGGTCACGGGACGCTGGTGGATGCCGAGCATGCCGGGGATGGAGAAGCCGTAGATGTCGGCGTCGATCACGCCGACCTCGAGGCCCAGCTGCTGGAAGGCGATCGCGAGATTCACCGTCAGCGACGACTTGCCGACGCCGCCCTTGCCCGAGGCGACGGCGATCACGCGGGTCGTGGGGGAGACGCTCAGCTCTCCGGCCGGCCGCGCCGGGCGGCCGCCACGCAGCTTCGTGGCGAGGGCGGCGCGCTGGTCCTCCGACATGCTGCCGAACTCGATCGCGACGCGCTCGACCCCGGGGACCGTGCTCACCTCGCGGGTGACGTCGTCGTTGATCGTGGCCTTGAGGGGACAGCCGGGGATCGTCAGCGTCACGCCGACCGTCACGTCGCCGCCGTCGATCGCGATGCTCTTGATCATGTCGAGCGAGACGAGGTCCTGCTTCAGCTCGGGATCGATCACCCGGGTCAGGGCCTCGCGGATCTGGTCTTCGGTCAGCGCCATGGCAGCAAGGCTAGCCGGAGTCAGTCCTGCGGGCCGTCGAGCGTGCGGATCACGAGCCCGTCGAGCGTCTTCGGATAGAAGTAGGTGCTCTTCTGCGGCATGACCTCGCCGGCCAGGGCGACGGCCTCGACCTCGCGCACCGTCGGTGCGCGCAGGATGAAGCCCACGTCGCCCGACTCCTCGACCTTCGCGGCGGCGTCGTCGGAGTAGGCGGTGTAGCGGATGCGGTGCGTCTTCGCCACGACGTCGGCGGGGAGATCCAGCAGTGGTCCGAGCACCCGCTCCTGCAGCATCACGGCGTCGATGCGGCTCAGCGGCGAGTCCGCGGTGCCGGCGTCGGTATCGGGTGCGGAGACGAGCAGTGGCGGCAGCCCCTGCCGGACCAGGCCGAAGACGCCGTGATCGTGCGGGATCTTCGCCATCGCGGTCTCGAGCTGCGCGACGCCGTCGCCGGCCTCCTCGACGGTGAAGCCCGCGGCGCGCAGCATGGTGGGCAGCGCTGCCTGCACGGTGGCGGCGACGCCGCTGACGATGCGGTGGATCGGGAAGATGACGAGGCCCGGCGAGGCGCCGTTGGTCAGGAACATCATCATCGAGTTCGCGGAGGGGTCCTGCGGGTACGCGTCGCGGTAGGCGAGGGCCGTGGCGTAGCGATGGTGGCCGTCGGCGATCAGCAGGCGCCGCTCGGCGAGGATCTCGCGGATGCGCTCCTGCAGCGGCTCGTCCGTGACGCGCCACATGCGCAGGTGGGTGCTGTGATCGTCGGTCAGATCGACGATCGGGAGCGGCTCGGCGCCGAGCCGCAGCGCGGCATCGATGTCGCCGTAGGGGTCGTCGTAGGTGACGAGGATCGGCGACGGCTGGGCGTGGGTCGTGCGCAGGAGACGCAGACGATCCTCGACGATGTTCGGCATCGTGCGCTCGTGCGGGAGGATGGTGCCTTCACCGCGCGGCAGGCCGACCAGCGCGATCATCCCCGTGCGCACGCGCGTGACGCCGTCGGGTCCCGTGAACGTCTCCTCGGTGCGGTAGAGGCAGGGCACGTCCTCCTCGCGCAGCGTGCCGTCCTCGCGCCACTCGTCGAGCAGGCGGCGGGCGTTCTCCGCGCGGCCGACGTCGGGCAGGATCAGGCGCACGACGTTGCGGTTGCTGCGCGCCACGAGGCGCATGCGGTCGGCCAGCTGGATCACGTCGTAGGGCGGCGCGACCACGCTGTACGCCGGGTGGCGCTTCGGGTCGTAACGCAGCCCGCGAAACGGACGGACGTCGAGGTGCTCGGGCGTCGGCATGCGCGGGGCATCGTATCGGGCTTTGCAGGCATTCCGTCCCGGCCCGCGCTGGAGGCGCGGATGTCCCGCGCATGCCGACGTCGGATGTCCCAAAAGGGTCTGACCCCGTTGGGACATCCTCTTCCGCGCACCACCCACCCCGGATCCCGCCCGCAGCCAGCACACCGCCGACTAGACTCACCCGTGTGAGCGCAGAAGCACGCACCGCCGTCCGCGATCTGGTCGAGGGCCAGCTCGTCGACTCGACGTTCGCGGTCATCCGCAAGGACCGTCGCCGCACGCGCACGGGCTCGCCGTACCTGGCGCTCGAGCTGGCGGACAAGACCGGCCGCGTGAAGGCCACGATCTTCGACGACGCGCCGATCCTGGACGGGCGCTTCGAGGTCGGCGACGTCATTCGCGTGCTCGGCAGCGTGGAGGAGTACCGTGGCCGCCCGCAGATCGTCGTGCGCTCCGTCGAGCAGACCGAGGTCGCGCCCGACGCGCTCGAGTTCACGCCCGGCGCGCGCCGCGACGTCGACGACCTCGAGGGGTTCCTCGAATTCCTCGCCGAGGACATCCCCGATGAGGGCCTGCGCAACCTGACGCGTGCCGTCCTCAACGACGGTCCCTTCCGCACCGCCTTCCGGGCCGCGCCGATGAGCGTCGAGCAGCACCACGCCTACGCCGGCGGCGCGCTGCAGCACACCGTCGCCGTGGCCACCGCCTGCCGCGAGCTCTGGCTGTTGCATCCGCGCCTCGACGAATCGGTGGTCGCCGCCGCCTCCCTGCTCTTCGCGGTGGGGGCGGCCGACGCGTTCGTGCCCGGCCCCGTCCTGGTGCAGTCGGAGGAGGGGCGCCTGCTGGGCATCCCCCGGCTGTCGACGCGACGCATCGAGCAGGCCGCCGACCGGCTCGGCACCTCGCGCGACCGCGTCGTCGCCGTGCTGCACTGCATCGACGCCGATCGCGCCAAGACGCCGGAGGCCGCGTGCCTGCACGGCGCGGTGGCGCTCGACGCCGCGGTCTCCGTCGCGCTCGCGCAGGCGGCGGGGCGGGCGGCCGAGGCGCAATAGACTGCGGCCATGCGCCTCGCGCTGGCCCAGCTGGATCCCACCGTCGGCGACCTCGCCGGCAATGCCGCGCTGATTCGCGCTGCCGTCGAGGCGGCGGCTGCGCAGGGTGCCGAGCTGGTCGTCACGCCCGAGCTCGCGATCTGCGGCTATCCGCCGGAGGATCTCGTGCTGCGGCCCACGTTCGTCGCGGCCTGCGAGGCGGCGGTGGCCGAGCTTGCTGCCGGGTTGCCCATTCCGGTCATCGTCGGGGGGCCGCACGCGGGCCCGACCGGCGTCTGCAACTCGGCGTACCTGCTGCGCGACGGCGAGGTCGCTGCGCGCTACGACAAGATGGCGCTGCCGAACTACAGCGTGTTCGACGAGCAGCGGACCTTCGTGCCCGGCTCTGGCCCGCTGATCGTCGACGTGGCGGGTGAGCGCGTGGGTCTTTCGATCTGCGAGGACATCTGGGTCGGTGACGGCCCGGCGCACGCCGCGGCGCGCGACGGTGCGACGCTGATCGTCAACCTCTCCGCCTCGCCCTACCACGTGGGCAAGGGCGAGATTCGCGACGAGCTCGTCGCCACCTTCGCCCGCGACCACGGTGTCGCCGTCGGCTACGCCAATCTCGTCGGCGGACAGGACGAGCTGGCGTTCGATGGTCGTAGCCTGGTCTACGACGCGGCGGGTGTGCTGCTGGCGCGGGGCGTGTACTGCGCGACGGATCTGGTGGTGTGCGATGTGCCGGGTGGGGCGGGTGAGGTCGCGCCACTTCCCGCGAGCCGCGATGCCGAGCTATGGGCTGCGCTGCGGCTGGGCCTGCGCGACTACGTGGAGAAGAACGGCTTCAAGGGCGTGCTGTTCGGTCTGTCGGGCGGTATCGATTCGGCGCTCGTGGCGGCGCTCAGCGTGGATGCGCTGGGGGCCGATCGCGTGCATGCGGTGTCGATGCCGACGCGGTACAACCTGTCGGAGACGCGGACCGACGCGCAGGTGGTGGCGGAGAATCTCGGGATCGATTTCCGCGAGCTGCCGATCGAGGACCTGCGGCTGGCGTTTCACGAGCTGCTGCCCGAGATCGACGGGTTGGCGGCGGAGAACATGCAGGCGCGTATCCGCGGGGTGCTCCTGATGAGCCTGTCGAATCAGCATGGCTGGCTGGTGCTGACGACGGGCAACAAGAGCGAGGTCGCGACGGGCTACTCGACGCTGTACGGCGATTCGGTCGGCGGGTTCGCGCCGATCAAGGATGTGCCGAAGACGACGGTGTTCGCGCTCAGCCGCCACGTCAATGCCGTCCATGGCCGCGAGGTGATCCCGGTGTCGACGATCGAGCGGCCGCCGACGGCCGAGCTGCGCGAGGGGCAGCGCGACGACCAGTCGCTGCCGCCGTACGACGTGCTCGATCCGGTGCTGCACGCGTACATCGAGGAGCGCCGTTCGCCCGCCGAGATCGCTGCCGCGGGCCTTGTCGATCTCGAGACCGCCACGCGCATCGCGGGGCTGGTCGATCGTGCCGAGTACAAGCGCCGTCAGGCCGCACCGGGCCTGAAGGTCCATCCCATCGCGTTCGGCCGTGACCGCCGCATGCCCATCACCAACCGCTTCTCGTAGGAGGCTCCCATGCTGATCCACCACACCCAGGACCCCCAGTGGCTGGCCGACGCGTACGTCGTCGCCAAGGAGCAGGGCGGCCCCGCTATCTGGATCGACTGCAACGGCGCCCATGACGATCTGCATCGTTTCGTCGAGGAGAACGACCTCACGATCGAGGGCGTGCTGCTCACGCACCACCACATCGACCACATCTACGGGCTCGACGAGGTGCTGGAGCGCTACGGCGTCGACGCCGCGGCCAGCGCCCGCGCGATCGAGCTGATCCGCGAGGACGGCGACTTCACCGGCGACATCGCCCATGTCCTCGCCGAAGATGGCGCCTTCGAGCTGGCGGGGCTCCAGGTGCAGGCGATTCCGACCCCGGGCCATGCGGGTGGACATCTCGCGTTCCTGATCGATGGCACCGATGTGTTCACCGGCGACGTGCTGTTCCACGGCACCGTCGGCGGCACGCGCGCGCCGGGGCACACCGACCTCGCCGACCTGCAGGCCTCGCTCGGCCGCCTGCTCGCCCTCGACGACGCCGTCGTCGTGCATCCGGGCCACACGGTGCCGACGACGATCGGCGCCGAGCGCGCGTCGAACCCCTTCGTCCGCTACTTCCGCGGCGAGGACGCCGCGCTCGATGAGCCCGTCACCGCCTGGGGCGACCCGGCCACGCTGCTCGTCTGGGGCCCCGACTACGACGGCGGCCACAAGGCGCTGGTGCGCTGGGCCGATGGCTCAGAGGACATCGTGGGCGGCTCGAAGGTCGAGCGCGGCTAGCGGGTCGCCTGGGCTGCTGCCCGGTGCACGGGCGGGTTGATCACCGGCGACCGTCAGGGCGACGGGAGACGGAACGCGTGCGCGCCCGTGGGCGGGGACGCCGTCCGCACGGTGTCCGGACCGTCATGGGGTCGCGGTAGTCTTCACCATATGGCTGATACCCAGAGTCCCGCTCGGCAAGTCGCCAGCGCCGTCATCTTCTTCGTCATCGTCGCCTTGTTCCAACTCCTGTTCGAGTGGATCTTCGGCGATGCCATCGATGCCCGGTACCTCGTCCAGGTGGCAATCGCCTCCGTGATCATGACCCTACTGTTCACCGTGTTCACGCGGCGGCGTCTGCGGCGGTAAGCGGCGCCGCGCTGGCGGTCGACGCGGGATCAGCGAGCGCCGCCTGCACGCCGCGGTGGCGCCATGAGGACGGGACCTGCCGAGGAGCCCGTCCCTTCCGTTGGGGTTGGACGCCGGTCGTTCGCGATCGAGGGGGTGCAGGACTCGTGCCTCGAGCGAGCCGCGCGAGGCTGATCCGTACCATCGTCAAGGTACGTCCGACCACCGTGCGTCAGCGCCCGCCGATCCGATGGGCGAGGACTTCGACTACGCCGCGGAGTTCGCGACGCTCGACCTGGCCGCGCGGGCTGCCGGACATGAGGTCACGGTGCCGTTCGCGCCGGGTCGCACCGACACGACGCAGGAGCTGACGGACGTCGAGTCGTTCGCGGTGCTCGAGCCGATGGCGGACGGGTTCCGCAACTACTCGAGTGTGAACAACTGGGATCCGCGTCCGCTGGAGCACCAGCTGATCGACCGCGCCAACCTGCTGACGCTGACGGCACCGGAGCTGACGGTCCTGATCGGCGGCCTGCGGGCGATCAACGGCGTTCTGACGACGCGGCCGGAGGTGCTCACGACGGACTTCTTCGTGAACCTGCTCGACATGAGCACCGCGTGGCAGCCCACCTCGAGCGATGAGCAGTCCTTCGAGGGTCGCGATCGGGCGACCGGTGAAGCCAAGTGGACCGGCACCCGCGTCGATCTCGTGTTCGGCTCGAACTCGCAGCTGCGCGCCCTCGCCGAGGTCTACGCCTCCGACGACGCGCAGGCGAAGTTCGTCGGCGACTTCGTCGCCGCGTGGGACAAGGTCATGAACCTCGATCGGTTCGACCTGGTCTAGTCGCAGGCGGTCGGGCC
>JBILWG010000093.1:0-7397 GCA_044369995.1 Gaiellales bacterium
TCCCGCGAACATGGGATGCAACGCGCCGACCTGCGCGGCGACGTGGTCGAGCTCCTGGTCGGGATCGATACCGAGCGCCTCGACCATGCCGCGGATCGCGGGCACGAGGCGCTTCTCCGTGCGGTGTGTCGCGAGCCGCGTGATCAGCTCGGCCAGCATCGGCACGGCGTTGCGGCCGAGCGTGGGAATCGACGCGTGCCCCGCCTCGCCGAGCGCGGTGACCGTGGCGGGCAACGTGGCCTTCTCCCCCACCTGCAGCGTGTAGACGACGCGGCCGTCAACCAGCTCGAGCCGTGCACCGCCGCCCTCGTCGATCGCGTAATCGCACTTGAGGTCGGGGCGCTCCTGGAGCAGCCACGGCATGCCGACCACCTCCGTGCCATCCTCCTCGTCGGCCTGCGAGATCAGCAGCAGATCACCGCTCGGCTGGAAGCCGCTGCGGACGAGGTGCGCGATCGTGACGCAGCGCGTCGCGAGCTCGTTCTTCATGTCGCACGTGCCGCGGCCCCACACGAAGCCGTCGGCGTCGAGCTGCGCCTCGAAAGGCGGGTGCGTCCAGTCCTGCGCGTCGGCGGGCACCACATCGGTGTGCCCCATCAGCGCGAGCGACGGGCCCGTGCCGCGACCCGGTACACGTGCGATCAGATTGGCGCGGTCGGGATTGCGCGCCACGAGCTCACACGCAATGCCGTTCGCCTCGAGATACTGCTTGACGACCATCGCGGCTGGCGTCTCGCGGCCCGGTGGATTCGACGAGTCGACACGCACGAGGTCGCGCATCAACGCGACAGCCTCATCGCGCAGGGCGGTATCCATACGCGGAACCCTACCCTGCCGCAACGTCGAGGACGATCTTCCCGACGAAGTCCTTCGCGATGAACGCCTGCTGCGCTGCCTTGACGTCGCCGAGCGGGAACGTCGCGGCGACCGCAGGCGTGATGGCCCCCGACTCGATCAGCTCGACGAGCTCGGCGAACACCCGCGGCTCGGTGATCGTCGCGCCGATCAGCGTGAGGTCCTCGAGGTAGAGCGTGCGCAGATCGAGCTCGACCAGCGGCCCACCGATCGCGCCGGAGATGACGTAGCGACCACCCCGCCGCAGCGCCGCCAGATAGCTCGACCACTGAGGCCCGCCCACGACATCGGCGACCACCTCAACGCGGCCGATGCCGTGGTCGGCGAGCGCCGGCACGAGATCGGCATCACGATCGATCACGAAGGCCGCCCCAAGTGCGCGGACTCCATCGGCCTTGGCCGGATCGCAGACGCCGATCGGGATCGCGCCAAGCGCCTTCGCGATCTGCACCGCGTAGCCGCCGACACCACCGGATGCGCCCGTCACGAGCACGTGCTCACCCGGCTGCACGTCAGCGCGCCGCAGCATGTCGAGCGCCGTGCCCGCCGAGGTCGGGAACGAGGCGAGCTGCACGGCCGTGAGGCGTCGGGAGACGGGATGCGCATTGACGGACGGCGCCACCATGAACTCCGCATACCCGCCGTCATGCTCAGAGCCGAGGTAGCCGGCCCGCTCGAGATCATCAGGCGCCGCTGCGTCACGCACCCACGGATCCACGAGCACGCGCTCGCCGACGCGTTCGTGGGCAACGCCCACCCCAACTGCAGCGATCAGGCCGCAGACGTCCGCCCCCTGTACCACAGGAAAGTCGAGCGCTCCACCCCACGCTCCGGCATCCTCGTCGCTCTGCGCGTACCAGCCGACGCGCGTGTTGATGTCGGTGTTGTTGATGGCGCATGCATCCACGCGCACAAGCACCTCGCCCGGACCCGGCTGCGGAGTCGGGTGGTCGGCGACGAGCGTCAGCGCATCGAGATCGCCATGCCGCGTGAGCAGCGCGGCGCGCATCACCGCCGGAATCGTCATCCGGTCGGCAACACCGGACGCCGTACGAACCGCACCAGCGCCAGGCTGATGACCAGCAGGAAGACGCCGGCGATCAGCCCACCCGTCTGCGACGGATTGACCGAGATGTCGGCGCGCCAGGGGCCTACACCGCCGATCAGCGCGAGCACCGCATCGACCAAGATGATCAGCGACGTCACCAGCGCGATTCCCGAGGCGCGGGCCGGGCCGGCGCTGCGCTCAGCCGCCAACCACGCGAGACAGATGCCCGCAATCAGCCCATCCTTGACCGTGACGATCACATCGAACGGCGGCACGAAATTCGAGCTGAGCCCCGCCCAGACCGCCGTCGCTCCGTACGCAACGGCGCACCCGCCCGCCACGATCGCATCGATCTTCACCAGCTGCCCGCCTCGGGGTGGCTGCCCTTGAACACCCGGAAGAGATAGATCAGCGCCGGCACGAGGATGACGGCACCGATCGCGAGACACGCGAGATAGACCTTCAGCATCGCGTCGGACGAAGCAGACTCCTGGAACGTCAGGTACGGCGTGACCGCGTACGGCCACTGCGCCGCGCCCCACGCCCAGAGCACGACCAGCACGAAGACGACCGCGACTGGCCGCATCAGCGACCAGGCGCCGATGGCGGTGACGACGAACCCCAGAATGGCCAGCACGCCAGCCAGCGCGACGAGCGGCAATGCGCGTCCGCTCAGGAGTTCGCCCGCCAGCTCGGGTGCCTCGCTCCATGCCAGCGGTAGACCGAGGGCGGAGAACAGCGCGACGCCCGCGCCGGCGATCAGCGCCCGCCGGCGGAAGTCCTCGCGCAACGCGCCATCGGTCTCTGCCGTCAGGAACACGGCCGCGATGTACGAGCAGATGCTCACCGCGAGCAGGCCCGTCACGAGCGGGAACGGCGCCAGCAACTCGCTCCACGGCACCATCAGCCAGCCACCCTGACCGTCCGGCTTGAGCGCACCCGCGGCGACGACCCCCGCGCACCAGCCGAGCGCGAAGGGCGTGATGATGCTCGACACGCTGAAGACGAGACCGAGGTAGCGCTGCACCAGCGGCTCATCCTCGGCGTGCGCGCGCAGAACGAAGCCACCACCCCGCAAAATCATGCCCAGCAGCACGAGACTGAGCGGAGCGAAGAGCCCAATGCAGAGGGCCGCAAAGGCAGCGGGGAACGCGGTGAACAGGACCACGATCAGGAAGATGATCCAGACGTGGTTGACCTCCCAGACGGGCCCCATCGCCCGCGCAATCGCGTTGCGCTGATCATCCTTGCGCTCGCCCATCGCGAGCAGGTCCCAGACTCCACCGCCGAAATCGGCACCGGCGAAGACCGCGTACATGCTGAGCCCGACGAGCAGCGAGAGAACGGCGAGCGCGACAAGCGTCGGGTCAGTCGTCATGCGACACCACCCCACCCGGGCCAGCCGCAGCGAGCCGTTGCCGGCGCTTGCTGGCCATGCGCAGCAGAATCGAGATCATCAGCACCGTGATGACGACGTAGACGATGCTGAAGAGGATGAACCACCCGAGAATGCCCGTCGCCGTCGTGACGCTGTCCTCCACCTTCAGCACGTTGTAGATCGCCCACGGCTGACGCCCCGACTCAGTCGTGATCCAGCCCGCCTCCATGCAGATGTACGCGGCCGGCCCTGTCGCGACGATCATCCAGAGGAACGCCTTTTTCTCGAACCAGTGCGGGCGCCGTCGCCAGGCGTACAGCGCAATCAGGCCGGGCAGCATCAGCGCCGAGCCGATCGTGATCATCAGGTCGTAGGCTGTGTGCACGAGCATGGTGTTCGGCCAGTTCTCCTCGGGGAACTCCTCCATCCCCTGCACCGTCGCATTCGGGTTGTTGTACGCGAGGATGGACAACAGGTAGGGGATCTCGATGCCGCCGACCACCTCCTGCTTCTCGTCGTCGGGAATGCCGAAGAGCGTCAGCGGCGCGCCCTTGGTCGTCTTGTACAGCCCCTCCATCGTGGCGAGTTTGAGCGGCTGTTCCTTCGTCACCATCACGGCGATGAGATCGCCCGTGACGAGCTGGATCGGCATCACGATCGCGGCGAAGGCCAGGCCGATCGCGAGGCCCTTGCGGTGATACTCGTCGCGTCGCCCCTTGAGCATGCCGACGGCATAGACGGATGCGACGGCGAAGCCCGAGCAGACCAGAGCCGCAAACAGCATGTGCAGGTACTGCGTGGGGAAGGCGGGGTTGAACATCGCTGCGATGGGATCGATGTCCGTGATGGCGCCGCTTGCGTCGAGCGTGAAGCCCGTCGGCGTGTTCATCCACGCGTTCGCCGAGACGATGAAGAACGTCGATGCGAAACCGCCGATGATGAGCGGGAAGCCACAGAGGAAGTGGGCGCGTGGTGTGAGGCGATCCCAGCCGTAGAGGTAGAGCGCCAGGAAGATCGCCTCGATGAAGAAGGCGAAGCCCTCGAGGCTGAACGGCATGCCGATGATGCCGCCGGCGAATTCCATGAACCGCGGCCAGAGCAGCCCGAGCTCGAACGAGAGCATCGTGCCGGAGATGGCGCCGATGCCGAAGGTCACCGCGAAGGCCTTCGACCAGGTGCGGGCGAGCTGGCGGTAGATGTCGTTCTTCGTGCGCAGCCAGAGGCCTTCGGCGATCACGAGCAGGACGGGCATGCCGATGCCGAGCACCGCGAAGCAGATGTGGAACGCGAGCGACGAGCCCATCTGGACTCGTGCTGCCATCAGTTCGGACACACCGCGCTCCCTTCCATCGCGTCGTCAGGATAGCGGCTGCTGGCTGTCTGGCTGGTTCAGATATCTTGCACGCGCGCCATCATGCGCGTCAGCAGTCCGCGCGGCGCGATGCGCGGCAGTTGCGTCAGGGCCTTGTTCCCGAGACCGGGCACGATGATCCGGCGGCCGCCACGGAAGAGCTTCCACCCGATCCGCGCGACCTCGTCGGCCTGCATCACGAGCGGGCCTTTGACGAGGCTCTCACCCTGGCCGGAGCGGTCTTGGAAGCCCGTGGCGACAGGTCCGGGGCAGAGCGCGCTGACGGTGACGCCGAACTGGTCGACCTCTTGCGCGATGCCCTCAGAGAGGGCGAGCACGTAGTTCTTGGTGGCGTAGTAGGTGGCGGCGTGCGGGCCGGACATGAAGCCGGCGACGGAGGCGACGTTCAGGATGCCACCGCTCCTGCGTTCGATCATCGTGGGGAGTACGGCACGTGTCAGTGTCGTCAGGGCTGCGACGTTGAGCGCGACCATCGCGTCGAGCTCTGCGGCGTCGGATTCCGCGAAGGATTCCCAGATGCCGAACCCGGCGTTGTTGACGAGCACGTCGATCGGACGCTCGATTTGCGCGAGCATGCGCGCGGGCGCGCCGGGCTGACCGAGGTCTTCTGCGATCACGGCGGCGGAGACGCGGTAGCGCGACTGGATCTCGCCGGCGACGGCTTCGAGTGTCTCGCGTCGGCGCGCGACGAGGACGAGGTCGAAGCCGTCTGCTGCGGCGCAGCGTGCGAGCTCGAGGCCGATGCCGCCGGAGGCTCCGGTGATGACTGCGAGGGGGCGTTCACTCATATGTCGCGAAGCATATGGGGATCGAACCCGCGCCCGCCCGCCAGGCGGTGCACGGCGCGCATGAAGCCCGTCCATTCGGGACCTGGCTCGGCGGTGTGCTGGGGCGGCCACGCGCCGATGCCCTGGATGTCAATGGTGCGTCGCTGCCAGATCAGGCCGACGGCCCAGGCGCCGCCGTCGAAGCGTCCGGGTGGTGCGGGCGCCTGCCAGTCCCAGACGTGCAGGCGCCGTAGCGCCTCGTCGAATCGCCGCCAGACGTCCGGGTCGGGCTGGTAGATCGCGACGTCGACGAGCCCGCTCTCATCCCACTCCCGGTAGCGCAGGACCGGCCCGATCAGTGAGCCGATGGCAAGCATCGGTCCGATCACCGGCTCCGGATCCTCGACGGGGTTGTCCGTCCACGCATCCGGATCCGCCGCGATCGCCGCGCTCGTCAGGTCGAGCTGCCAGCTGGCACCAACGGTGTTCGACACGGCGATCCTGAGTGCGTCGGGCAGCTCCATGCCCGTACCTTCGCAGAGCACCGACCTGAGGCACAGGCCGACGTGACCTTCACCGCGCAGGAGGATGCGACCGGTTGACACGCGAGCACGCGACCGCAGAGCACGCGTCGGCGTGCCGTCCCGACGCGCAATCCAATCAGGACCGGCATCAACTCCCGGACACGATGGGCCCGGGCCCATCGTGTCAGCACACGCGATCCCGATTTCGTGCGCTTTCGCTACCCTCGCGTGTGGGGCGGCAACCGTCTGGTGGCGGATCGCGTCTTCAAAACGCGCAGGCCGGCGTAACCCGTCGGTCGGTAGGTTCGATTCCTGCGCTGCCTCGTCAGACGAACCGAGACCGAACCGCACTGTCGGCAATCAACCGCAGCACGTGCCGTTCCGAGTAACCGCTCATGTCCACGATCTGCTCGAGTGGCATGCCTGCCTGCGCCATCACCAACACGCGGTGATGCTTCAACTCGAGCCGCGTCATCGGCGGTGGCACGATCGGCGTTCCCGCCAGGACAAACCGCTCGTACTGGTCCGCGTCGACGAAGCCAAAGGCTCGCAGGACTTCGTCGCGATCGAACCACTCTGGCGCCACGCGCTTGCCCAGCAGAATCGCGTGCGTGCTCCACACCCACCTCGCCGGGTCGGTTGCGAGCTTGTGCACGACCGGATTCATCGGTACGTAGCGAATCAGACGAGACGTGTGGAGCGCATCCTCAGGATGCACAACCTGGTACCGGCGTCCAACGAGCGCACCACGACGACCCTCGCGCTTGTTTCGGATGTTGGCCAGCTTGGAAAGGCTGCGGTGCATCGTGTCCGCAAGAGGCTCGGCATTGCCACGCACGATCAGGTGATAGTGATTCCCGAGGAGGCACATGGCGAGGATCTGCACGCCGAACTCGAGCGACCGGTAGCCGACCTCGCTCCAGAACCGCTGTGCATCATCGTCGCCGGCAAACATCAGGTCACGGCTCACGCATCTGCCAATCACGTGGAGCATGCGGCCGCCGCCGTCTTGTCGAATCGCCTTTGCCATGCAGACCATTTCAGCGTGGAGCGCGTGAAGTACGGCTCGCCAAAGCGATTCGGAAGCACGCGGTTTGACGCGTGCGATGCTCTCGGGCAATCCGCTATGTGGCGCAATGGCACGCGTGACGCGCGCAAGCGCGCGGTGGCGATGATCGCTTCCTGACAAGGTGGGCCCGGGCCCATCGTGTCAGGAAGCGCGAGTAGGCCCTGGTCGCCGCGTCCTGCGAAACGGCATTCGCCTACCGTTCGCACACCACCGTTACCGACCCCTGGAGATCATGAGCGCCACCGCTATCCCCACCGCATCGTCCGTCGCCGACGCCGCTGAGCGCCTCCAGCCGGAGGGCCGCGCGTTCATCGACGGCCAGTACGTCGACGCCCTCAGTGGCGACACGTTTGACTGCGTCTCGCCGATCGACGGCACCGTCGT
>JBILWG010000094.1:0-7277 GCA_044369995.1 Gaiellales bacterium
GGCGGCTCCGGTCGAGCCCGAGGTCGCGAGCGACGCGGAGCCCGAGGAGTCGAGCGAGGAGGCCGAGAGCGAGAAGACGCTGTTGCCTGCGCTGGCCGAGGGCGAGACGAGCGCGATCGGCGAGGTGCAGGTGCTCGCCAAGGAGACGTCGCCGCCGCGGCACTTCACGGAGAACTCGCTGCTGCAGGCGATGGAGACCGCCGGCAAGCTGGTGGATGAGGAGGAGCTCGCCGAGGCGATGCGCGACTCGGGGCTCGGTACGCCAGCCACGCGTGCGCAGACCATCGAGGATCTCATCTCGAACCGCTACATCGAGCGCGAGGGACGGCAGCTGCGCGCCACGCCGAAGGGCTTGGCCGTGATCAAGATGCTCAGCGATCTCGACATCACGAGTCCGTCGCTGACGGGCGAGTGGGAGCATCGCCTGCAGAAGATCCAGGAGGGCGAGGAGTCGAGCGAGGCGTTCATGCGCGACATCCGCGCGTACACGACCAAGATCGTCGACTGGTTCGCCGATAAGGATCGCGACGCGATGAAGATCGAGCGCCGCGAGATCGGTCCGTGCCCCTGGTGCGACGGCACGATCGTCGAGATGCCCGTGTCGTACTCGTGCACGTCGTACAAGTCGAAGAAGGAGCCGGGCTGCGGCTACACGTTGTGGCGCCAGCAGGGCACGAAGGAGGTCACGCCGGAGGAGGCGGAGGAGCTCGTTCGCCAGAAGATCGATCCGGCGACGCTCGCCGCAGCCGGCGTCCGCGAGCTCGGCGCGCATCCGGAGACCGGTCTCGCGGTGACGGCGCGGATCGGCCGTTACGGCCCGTACGTGACGGAGGCGCTGCCTGAGGATGCACCGGCCAAGGCCAAGGGCCGCACCGCGTCGCTGATGAAGGACATGACGTTCGAGACCGTCACGCTCGACGATGCCGTTCGCCTGCTGATGCTGCCCCGCACGATCATGGCCGCCGACGGCGAGGAGATCATGGTCGCCAACGGTCGCTACGGTCCGTACATCAAGAAGGGCACCGATACGCGCTCGCTCGAGAGCGAGGAGCAGCTCTTCACGCTCACGCTCGAGCAGGCCGAGGAGCTTCTCGCCAAGCCGAAGGAGCGTCGCGGCCGCTCGCAGCCCGCGACGATGGCCGAGCTCGGCCCCGACCCGGTCACCGGTGCCACGATCGCGATGAAGTCCGGACGGTTCGGCCCGTACGTCACCGATGGCGAGACGAACGCGAGCATTCCGAAGGATCTCGATCCCGGCTCCGTGACGCCGGAGCTCGCCGCGCAGCTGCTGGCCGACCGCCGTGCGGCGGGTGGCGGCAAGAAGAAGCGCGCGCCCAAGAAGAAGTAGCTGCGCCAACGGGGTTCCGTTTCGCCATCAGCGGGATCGCGATCCGGTGCGGCTGCCGTCAGCGCGTAGATTCAGCAGGTGCGCATCGCCATTCCACTTCTGCTCGTCGCCCTGATTGCCGTCGCGTGCGGTGGAGGCGGTTCGGCGGCTGGTGACGGACCGACCACCGTCGAGGTGACGCTCTGGCCGCAGGGTGCGGACACCGGCGCGGCGACGATCGTGGAGGTCACGTGCGATCCGCCGGCGGGCGACCTGCCCGACGCCGCCGCAGCCTGCACGACGCTCGCCTCGCCGGCGGGACGTGCCGCGCTCGACCCGCTCGGCCCCGATCGGATGTGCACCGAGCTGTACGGCGGCCCGGCGGAGGCGCGGATCGTGGGCACGGTCGATGGCGAGCCCGTCGACGCGCGCCTATCCCGCGTCAATGGCTGCGAGATCGAGCGCTGGCAGGCGCTCGTGGCGCTGCTCCCGGACGAGCCCTCCGTCTGATCCTGCCGCGGGGTGCGCCCCGCCGACCGGTCAGCGCTCTTCGATCGCCCACGCCGCCTGGTAGCAGCGCAGGACGTCTTCGACGGTCCACGTGTGCGGGGCGACGGTGATGAAGTAATCGTCCATGGCGGCCTCGGCCAGCGCGGGGAGATCCTCCTCCTGGACGCCCGTCGAGCGCAGCGTGGGGAAGTCGATCTCCTTGAGCAGCGCCTTGGCGGCCTTGACGGCGCGCGAGCCGTCCGTGGTGCCGTCCTCGGGTGCGCCCATGGCGTCGGCGATGCGCTCGAACAGCTCGGGCTCGGCGGTGCGGTCGATGTCCATCGTCTCGGCCATCACGAGGCCGATCGTCAGGCCGTGCGGCAGGCCGTACTTGCCGCCGATCGCCTGCGCGATCGAGTGCTCGGAGCCGCAGTCGGCGATGTTCATGCACATGCCGCCGAGCAGCGAGCAGGCCGCCATGCGCGAGCGGGCGCCCGCGTCGGCGCCGTTGCGGATGGCGGTCGGCAGCGCCTCGACGCCGTAGCGGATCGACTCGAAGGCGATGCCGTTGCCGATCGGCGAGCGCGCCGTGACGGCGACGGCGGCGATGGCCTGGGCGATCGCGTCGATGCCGGCGTACATCGTCGGCGCGGGCGGGAGGCCGTGCGTCAACTCGGGGTCGACGATCGCGTACTTGGCGCGCACCGTCGGGTGCGCGATGCCCTTCTTGAGGTGCGTCTCGGAGTCGGTCACGACGATGCCGCCCGAGACCTCCGAACCGGTGCCCGACGTCGTCGGGACGGTGATGAACAGCACCGGCGATTCGGTGTACGTCGCGGTGCCCGCCACCCAGTCGGCGTAGGGGATGCCGCTGCCGTAGACGAGGCGTGCGGCCTTGGCGGTGTCCATCGCGGAGCCGCCGCCGACGGCGATCAGCGCGTCGGCGTTGACGTCCGTGAGGACGGCGGCACTCGCCGCGACGTCGTCGGTGGTCGGCTCGCCTGGCTCCTTGATCCACGTCGTGATCGTGCCCGGCGACTCGTTGAGGGCCTTGACGATCGCGGGGTGCTCGGCCACGGCGCGATCGATGATCACGACGGTGCTCTTGGCGCCCTCCTCCGCGAGGATCCCGGGCAGACGGCTGATCTCGCCGTCGCCGAAGCGGATGCGGATGGGCAGGTGGTTGCCGAAGGGTGCGAGCGGCTCGAGCATTGGGGTGGTCTCCTCAGACGCGTACTGGCTGGAGGCTACCCGAAGCGCGTGATCCGGGGCGGCTCGCGACGGGGGAGGAGGTCGCACCTGCGCGGGTGCGACGTCCTCCCCCGAGTCGTCGCTGGCTCACGAGACCGCGAGTTCCTCCCAGTGCACGCTCGGCTCGAGCGAGATGGCGAGGGCCTCGGCGAGCGTGGCGACCGGGTGGACGGTGAGCTCGGCGAGGACCTCGGCCGGCACGTCCTCGAGGTCGCCCTCGTTGCGCTTGGGGATGATCACGTCGGTGATGCCCGCGCGGTGCGCAGCGAGGACCTTCTGCTTGATGCCGCCGACGGGCAGCACCCGGCCGCGCAGCGTGACCTCGCCGGTCATGGCCACGTTCGGTCGGATGTGGCGTCCGGTCAGGAGCGACACGATGGCGGTGCTCATGGTGACGCCCGCGGACGGTCCGTCCTTCGGCACGGCGCCGGCTGGCACGTGCAGGTGGAACTGCCGCTCCTCGAACTGCCGGCTGTCGATGCCGTAGTGCGCGGCGTTGGAGCGCACGTGGCTGAGGGCGATCGTCGCCGACTCGCGCATGACGTCGCCGAGCTGGCCCGTCAGCGTGGGGGCGCCGGAGCCGGGGTGGCTCGAGGCCTCGACGAACAGGACGTCGCCGCCGACGCTCGTCACCGCCAGACCGGTGGCGACGCCGGCCACGCCGGTGCGCTCCGCCACCTCGTCGTGGAACTTGGCGCGTCCGAGATCCTCATCGACCTGCTCGACGCCGATCGCGATCGGCGCCTCGGCCTCGCCGGCGGCGAGCCGTGTGGCGGCCTTGCGCAGCAGCGTCCCGAGCGTGCGCTCGAGCGTGCGGACGCCCGCCTCGCGCGTGTGCTCGCGGATCACCTTGCGGATGGCGTCCTCGGAGACGGTGACCTCGTCCTCCAGCAGCCCGTTGCGGGTGCGCTGGCGCGGCACCAGGTAGCCAGCCGCGATCGCGACCTTCTCGTCGTCGGTGTAGCCGTCGAGGTCGAGCACCTCGAGGCGGTCGTAGAGCGCGTACGGGATCTGGTCGGCCATGTTGGCCGTGGCGATGAACAGCACCTGCGACAGATCGACCTCGACGTCGAGGTAGTGGTCGCGGAAGGTGGAGTTCTGCGCGGGGTCCAGCACCTCGAGCAGCGCCGCGGCCGGATCGCCGCGGAAGTCGGCACCGAGCTTGTCGACCTCGTCGAGCAGGATCACGGGGTTCATCGTCCCGGCGTCGCGCAGGGCGCGCACGAAGCGGCCCGGCATCGCGCCGACGTAGGTGCGGCGGTGGCCGCGGATCTCGGCCTCGTCGCGGACGCCACCGAGCGAGACGCGGACGAACTCGCGTCCGAGGGCGCGCGCGATCGACTCGCCGAGCGAGGTCTTGCCGACGCCGGGAGGGCCGACGAGGGCGAGGATCACGCCGCTCTTGCCGTCCTCGATCTCGCGCTCCTTGCGGAACTTGCGGACGGCGAGGTACTCGACGATGCGCTCCTTGACGTCGTCGAGGCCGGCGTGGTCGGCGTCGAGGATCGCGCGGGCGCCTTGGACGTCGCCCGACTCCTCGGTGTACTCGCCCCACGGCAGCTCGAGCAGCGTGTCGAGGTACGTGCGGATGGTGGACGACTCGGGCCCCTGTGCGCCGGCCTCGAGCCGATCGAGCTCGCGCGTGGCCTCCTTGCGCGCCTCGTCGGAGAGCTTCGACTCGTCGATCCGGGTGCGGTAGCGGGCGATCTCGTCGCCCTCCTCGCCCTCGAGCTCGCCGAGCTCCTTGCGGATCGCGTCGAGCTGGCGGCGCAGGAGGAACTCGCGCTGTGACTTCTCCATGCCCTCGTTGACGTCCTCGCGGATGCGCTCGCGCACCGCGATCTCGGCCAGCACGTCGCGCAGCCAGCCGGTCACCTTGGTCAGGCGCTCGGCGACGTCGATCGTCTCGAGCAGCTCGAGCTTGCGCTCGTAGGAGAGGTCGGGCGAGAAGCCCGCGGTGTCGGCGAGCGCGCCGGGCTCGTCGACCTGGCGGAGCATCGCGATGACGGGACGGTTGCCACGCGCCTCGAGGATCTCCTCGACGACGGCGCGGTACTCGCGACCGAGCTCCTGCACGTGCTCGTCGGCTTCGGGGTCGGGACGCTCGGTGACCTCGATGCGCAGGGCGCCACCGGCGGCCTCGGCGCGGCCGAGCTCGGCGCGGTGGAGGGCGCGCAGGGTGATGCCGCGGCTGCCGCCGGGCAGCATGGCGGGCTCGCCTTCGAGCACGGCGATCACGCCGATGCGGGCGAACCGTCCGTCGACGCGCGGGACGAGCACGACCTTGCGGTCATCGCCGACCTCGTCGACGGCGGCGTTGGCCTCGGGCGAGGCGAGGTCGACGCTGAGCGCCATGCCGGGCAGGACAAGGGCGTCGTCGAGCGGGATCAGCGGGAGCGTGAGGGGGGTGAACGCGGGGGGTGCGGGGCTGGAAGAGGTGTCGGACATGGAGGTTCCTCGGCGGTGCGGGTGGGTGGAGGGTGCGAAAAATCTGCTTCTGAAGGACTCAACGTTTCTCAGCCTACTGCCATTCCCCGGATTCGATCCGTGATGCCCCGCAGATGAATGCCCGCCTCCGTGGGACACCGTCGGCAGCGCTCCGTGCGGACCCGTCCCGCCGGCGCTGGACGACCGCACGGCGGTGCGGCGGGCGCACCGCCGCTGGTGACTGCGGCTGCCGCGGGGCGTCGGCTGACACTATCGTGTGGATGGTGTCCCGAATCGCCGACCTGACGCAGGACCGTTCCGAGGACCACGACGTCGGGTGCAGGCGCTGAGTTCGGTCGGGCATCCTGCGCCGCAGCCGACCCGCGCGTCGCCGGCGGCCGCGGCATGGTCCTACGTCGCGCCGCGCACGCTCGCGGAGGCCGTCGCGGCGCTCGGCCCCGACGCGCGCATCCTGGCGGGTGGCCAGACCCTGATTCCCCAGCTGCGCCTCGGGCTGTCACAGCCACGCCGGGTCGTGGACATCAATCGCCTGCCCGGCCTGTCGGTCCTCGCGGAAGAGGACGGCATGCTCCGGATCGGCGCGCTGGTCCGCGACGCGGAGCTGGAGCGCTCGTCGCTGATCCGCGACCGCCACCCCCTGCTCTTCGAGACGGTGCGGCGCGTGGCGGACCCGCTCAGCCGCAGTCGCTCCACGGTGGCCGGTTCGCTGGCCAGTGGCGATCCAGCCGGCGACTGGGCGCCGGTGCTGTCGGTGCTCGACGCCTGCATCGACGTCGCCGGTCCGGATGGCTCCGCGACGCTGCCCGTGCGCGGCCTGCAGGTGGGTCCGTTTCAGACCCGGCTCCGCCCGGATCAGCTCATCGTCGAGGTGCGGGTTCCGCTGCTGCAGCCCGGGCAGGGCGCGGCGTACGTGAAGATCGAGCAGCGCGCTGGCGACTACGCCGTCGGCGGTGCGGCGGTGTGCCTCACCCTGGTGGACGACGTCATCACTGCGGCGTCGATCGGTCTGGCCAACGCGGGCCCGAGTGCGCTCAACGCCCCTGCGGCGGCGGCGCTGATCGGACGTCGCATCGACGATGAGGACGCGCTTGCCGCTGCGGCGCGTCTGGCCGGGGACAGCGCCGAGCCGAGCACCGATCTGCGGGGAACCGCGGCGGATAAGCGGCAGCTGCTCGTGGTGCTGGTCCGGCGCGCGCTCCGCCGTGCCGCCGAGCGGGCGCAGGCCACCGCATGAGCGAGGAGCGCTGCATCTCGCTCAGCGTCAACGGCACGTCGGTCGAGGTGTCGGTCGCTCCGCAGGCGCTGCTCGTCGACGTCCTGCGCGACGACCTCGGTCTCGCGGCCACGCATCAGGGCTGCGCGGATCTGATCTGCGGCGCCTGCACCGTGCTGCTGGACGGGCGTCCGGTCAAGTCCTGTGCCGTCCTCGCCGTGCAGGCGGACGGCGTCGACGTGCGCACCGCCGACGGACTGGAGGAGGACGATCCGGTCGCCGTCGGCTTCCGCGAGGAGCATGGCCTCCATTGCGGCTACTGCGGACCGGGGATGATGATGAGCGCCGCAGCGCTGCTGGCGGAGCATCCGCAGCCGACGGAGGAGCAGATTCGGCAGGCGATCAGCGGCAACGTCTGCCGCTGCACGGGCTACGCGAACATCATCCGCGCGGTGCAGCACGCTGCGCGCGCCGCCGCGCCGTAGCCGTCGGACCCGGCGTCACCGTCACCGCACGCCGATGTCCACGTCGCGAGGAGGAGCGGCGGCA
>JBILWG010000095.1:0-7217 GCA_044369995.1 Gaiellales bacterium
CGATCCTGGGCCGAAAACGGCATATACAAACAAAAAAAGTAGGCGACAGTCCTTTCACACGTGTGCCCAACCCGCAGCGTCACCGCCGTTCTGTCCGCTGCAGCTGCCATGGCGTGATCCGGCGCACATTCGCACGCCCCAAACGGCGTCAGCCGAGGAACGACCAGAGCTTTCTGAACCAACGCCGATTACCGATTAACGACGCGGCCGCGAGTACACGCACCTCACCCAGCAGGGCGGCGGCAGCGGCCTGCTCGCTCGTGTCTTAAATGTCGTGCTGTGCCCCATCTGGGTTCTCGGCGTTCCTAGAGATTTGCGCTAAAGCCAGACCTCGCGGTTCTGAAGGTCGGCCGTACCTGGTTCACGCGCGATGCGCTCCAACTCCGCTGCCAGCCAGCCGATTCGGACGACGTGCCCCGTGACGAGGATGATTCCGAAATGCCCTTCCCCCTCGGATACCGCCGCTCGCCCGAGGCGGCAGAAGTCCTCGCGATTGTGCGTGACCAGCACCTGGCCGCCATCCCGAGCACGCCGCAGGACGTCAGGATCACTCAGTCCGAACAGTGACGATACGCCATCGATCGCCTCGGCCTCGACCCCGCGTTCGGCCAGTACTCCGACGAGCTCTGCGGTGATCATCGCGTCGAGGAGGAATCTCAACCGGCGGCCCGCTCCAAGCCGGCGAGGTACTCGGCCTTGCCGCGTTCGCCGGCGATGCGATTTGCCTCAACACGGGCATCGATCTCATCTGGGTAGGCCCCGTAATATGCAATGGCGGCGTCCATATCGGGTCTCGAGCGACCGGTGTATTCCATGGCCTCGTCGACATCGCCGCCACACGCTTTGAGGATGTCGATCAGCTCCCAGATGTCGACACCCGTCCCGAGAAGGTATGCGCGACGACCCGTGGCACCGTTCATAAAGCCGACGCGTGGGTGTCGCTGCATCCGAAGTCCCTCGTCGATCAGGCGCTGTGCCAGCGTACGGGGCGGAATGCCTTCGAGACTCGCCTCGAAGAAGAGGCACTGCAGGGCGTTGTCATTGAGGCGAAGGCTGAGCGGTGCGGTCATGTAGCGCAGTGTAGTGCAAAACGCTACACACGCGTGCGCGGTATCGTGCCGTCATGCGCACGCTTCGCTACGTGATCGTCGATGTCTTTACCGCCACGCCGCTCGAGGGCAATCCGCTCGCGGTCTTCACTGGTGCCGATGGCCTCGATGACGCCACGATGCAGGCGCTCGCGCGCGAGACGAACCTGTCGGAGACGACGTTCCTGCAGCGCGCGACCGAGGGCGGTACCGCACGGCTGCGCATCTTCACGCCCGCCGAGGAGCTCCCCTTTGCCGGGCACCCGGTGCTCGGGTCGGCCTGGGTGATCGCGCGCGCCACGCCAATCCACCTGATCGGCTTCGAGACCGGCATGGGCATCATCCCCGTCGAGATCGAGCGCGAGGGCGGCACGTTGGTCGGCGGACGCATGACGCAGCCCGACCCGCTGATCGGCCCGGCCGACGTGGATGTCGACGAGTTGGGTCGCGCACTCGGCGTGCCGCTGATCGGCGAGCCGGCCAAGGCCGCGAACGGCATCAATCACCTGCTCTGCCCCGTCGCCGACGTGTCGAAGGCAACGCCGAACATGCAGGCGCTCGCCGAGTACAACATGCACTCCATCTACGTCTGGGCCCCGGAGCAGGACGGGATCATGCGCACCCGCATGTTCTCGCCGCTCGACGGCATCACGGAAGACCCCGCCACCGGCTCCGCCGCTGGCGCGCTCGGCGCGCACCTCTTGCAGAGCGGCGTCGTAGAGCCCGGGCGCATCACGATGCTGCAGGGCGTCGAGATGTTGCGCCCCTCCTACATCGAGGTCGACGTCGAGCCGGGCCAGCCCCCGCGCGTCGGCGGTTCGTGCAAGGTGGTCGCTCGGGGAGAATTCCAACTATGACCACGCCGATCGAACCCGGCCGCAAGGTCGTGCCCATCCGCTGGCGCGACCTTGACGGCTTCAACCACGTCAACAACGCCGTCTACCTCAACTACCTTGAGGAGGGCCGCGACGCCTGGCTCGCGAACGCGCTCGGCGAGGGCATCACACAGCTGACCGAGTTCGTCGTGCGCCACGTCTCCATCGACTTCGTCTCCGCGCTGACGCAGGAGGACGGCGACGCGATCGTCAAGGTGGAAGTCGAGAGCATCGGCAATTCATCCATCACGCTGCGCGAGACGGTGCACGCCTCGTCCGACAACCGCCTCTGCGCCAGCGCACGCGGCGTGCTCGTCCACACGAACGTCGAGCACACCGAGTCGAAGCACCTGCCCGCCGACCTGCGCGCGCGCCTCCAGCTGTCGATCGCGGACTAGCTCCGCGCCGCGATCCAGGGCCGCTCGCTCCCCTAGGCGGGCATGACAAACCGGGGTTTCTGGTGTCCTCATTGGAGCGCGGCACCGAAGCTGATCGTGGTCAGGCGACGACGAGGGCAGCGATCACGCCCGCCAAATACAGAAACGCCAGGATGACGTTGACGTTGAAGAACGCCTGGTTGACCTTCGAGAGGTCGTCCTCGCGCACGATCGCGTGCTCGTAGATCAGGAGCGCGGCACAGGCTGCGACGGCGACCCAGTACGGCCAGGCAAGGCCCGCCCAGACGCCGACGCCGACCATCGAGACGATGCTCAGCAGGTGCAGCACGCGGGCAAACCAGAGCGCGCGGCCCACGCCAAAGTCGGCGGGCGCCGAGTGGATACCCTCGGCGACGTCGTGCTCGACGTCCATCGTCGCGTAGATGATGTCGAAGCCCGCGATCCAGAAGCCGACGACGCCGAGTAGCCAGAACGAGGCGAGCGGCAGCGTGTCGGAGATCGCGACGTAGGCGGCGACCGGCGCGAGGCCGATGCAGAGGCCGAGCCAGAGATGGCACGCCCAGGTGAAGCGCTTCATGTACGGATAGATCAGAAACGGGATCACCACGAACGGCCAGAGCCAGCGCGTCATCGGCGCGAGGTTCCAGCAGCAGACGAGCAGCACGGCCAGCGAGACGACGCAGAGCCCGACGACCTGCCCCTTCGTCACCAGCCCCGCGGGGATCTCGCGCTTGGCAGTACGCGGATTGCGTGCGTCGACCTCGGCGTCGATCAGGCGGTTGAGGCCCATCGCCAGCGTGCGCGCCGCAACCATGGCGATGCCAACCCAGAGCAGCTCGAGCAGCGGCGGCAGACCATCGGCCGCCAGCAGCGCACCGACGACGGCGTACGGCAGCGCGAACAGCGAATGCTCGAGGCGCACGAGGTTCGCCAGGCGGCGGGGCAGGCTCGGTCGGGCGGCGGACTCCATCACCGGGATCTTCGCGCTCCGCGGTGATCCGGCGCGGCGGTAAGATGCGCTCGTGACTCCCGCCATCTCTGTGACTGGCCTGATCAAGCGCTACGGCGACCGCAACGTCGTCGACGGCCTCGACCTCGAGGTGCGCCAAGGCGAGGTGCTCGCGTTCCTCGGGCGCAACGGCGCGGGCAAGACGACGACGACCGAGATCCTCGAGGGCTACCGCGAGCGCGACGGCGGCGAGGTGCTCGTGCTCGGGCAGGATCCGGCGACCGCCGGCGCCGACTGGCGCGCGCGGCTCGGCATCGTCCTGCAGGAGAGCCGACCGCTCGGCGCCCTCACCGTCCGGGAGACACTCCGCCTCTACGCCGCGTACTTCCCCCACCCTCGCCCGGTCGACGAGGTGATCGCCCTCGTCGGGCTCGAGGAGCAGGCCGCGCAACGCGCCGGTCGACTGTCCGGCGGCCAGCAGCGCCGCCTCGACGTCGGCGTGGCTCTGATCGGCAACCCCGAGCTCGTCTTCCTCGACGAGCCGACCACGGGTTTCGACCCCGACGCGCGCCGGCAGTTCTGGGACGTCATCTCGGGCCTCCGCGACCTCGGCACCACCGTCTTCCTCACCACGCACTACATGGACGAGGCGCAGGTGCTCGCCGACCGCGTGGCCGTCATGCGCGACGGCAAGGTCGCCGCGCTCGGCACGCCCGCCGAGCTGCAGGCGCTGCGCGGCGACGTCGAGATCCGCTTCGTCCTCCCCGCTGGCCTGGCGCTCGACGCGCTGCCGACGCTGTCGAAGCCGCCGCTGTTGACCGGGGGCGAGGTGCGCATCGAGACGACCGCACCGACGCCCGACCTGGCGAAGCTCTGCTCGTGGGCCGAGGGCCGCGGACTCGAACTCGAGGGCCTCACGGTCGAGCGCCCCACCCTCGAGGACGTCTTCCTCGCGATCGCGGGCGACCACGCGGAGGCCGCGTCGTGAACATGCTCCGCGAGCAGGTACGCGCCGACCTCCTGGCGTTCACGCGCCGGCCCGAGACGCTGTTCTTCACCGTCTTCCTGCCAGTCATCTTCCTCGTACTGTTCGAGGCGATCTTCGGCGGCCAGTCGGTCACGCTGGCCGGCGGCGACGTTATCGCGCAGTCGTACCTGCAGGTCCCGGCCTTCATGGTGATGGGCGTGATCAGCGCCAGCTTCGTCGCGCTGGCGATCACCGTCGTCAACCGGCGCGAGACCGGCACCTACAAGCGCGTGCGCGGCACCCCGGCCCCGGCCTGGGTGCTGATCATCGGCCAGGTCGTCACCTCGCTGGTGATTGCCATCCTGATGGTGATCGTGATGCTCGCGCTCGGCAGCTTCGCCTATGGCGTCCGCGTCGAGCTCGATCACCTGCCGTGGCTGATCGCCAGCGTCCTGATCGGCGCCATCGCGTTCTCGTGCCTCGGCATGATGCTCGCCGCCCTGACGCCGTCGAGCGAGGCCGCGCCGCCGCTGGCCAATGTCGTCGTGCTGCCGCTGTACTTCATCTCCGGCGTCTTCGTCCCGATCGAGTCGCTGCCGAGCTGGCTTGGCAACATCGCGTCGTGGCTCCCCGTGGCCCCGTTCGTAAAGGTCGCGACGTGGGCCTACGTCCCGGCGACGACGCTGCCGTGGCGGTCCCTTGCGCTCCTCGTCGCCTGGGGCGCAGTCGGGCTGATCATCGCCTCATGGCGCTTCCGCTGGACGCCGCGACGCGGATGACCGTCTCGCCTGCACGCGTCGCCCGGCGCCTGGCCGGCATCATCCGCCCGCGCGTGGTCATCTCCGACCCTCCCAGCGGCGTGACCGTCGACTGGAACGTGCCAATCGCCGTACGCGACGGGACCATCCTGCGAGCGAACGTCTTCCGCCCCGCATCGGGAGAACCCGTCCCGGTGGTGATGTGCGCGCATCCGTACGGCAAGGATGCGCTCCCCCAACGGCGACTCGGGCGGTACCAGCCGCCGATGCAGTACCGGGTCTTCCACCAACCCGAACCAATCGAGTTCTCCGCCTGGACCGGATGGGAGGGGCCAGATCCCGCCTTCTGGGTTCCGAAGGGCTTCGCCGTCGTCAACCTCGACCTGCGTGGGTTCGGCGCGTCAGAGGGCACGGGCGAACTGCTGTCGGATCAGCAGGGCGAAGATGAGCACGACGTCATCGAGTGGGTCGCGGCGCAGCCATGGTGCACGGGTCGCGTCGGACTGCTGGGCGTGTCGTACCTTGCGATCTCGCAGTACCGAGCCGCCGCGACGCGGCCCCCACACCTTGCCGCGATCTGTCCCTGGGAGGGCTTCACCGACATGTACCGCGACTTCGCGTGCCCCGGCGGGGTGCGTGAGGATGGGTTCCTCGTCATGTGGAGCAAGATGACCCTGAAGGGCGGCCGGGTGACCGAGAATCCACTTGCCGAGCAGCGTGCTCGCCCACTCATCGACGAGTGGTGGCGCTCACGCAATCCGGTGCTGGAACAGATCGAGGTGCCGATGCTCGTATGCGGCAGCTTCTCCGACCACCTCCTCCACTCTCGCGGCTCGTTCGAGGCCTTCCGCCGCACGGGCTCGCAGCGCAAGTGGCTGTGGACCCACCGGGGCGGCAAGTGGTCGACGTTCTATTCGGCTCAAGCCAAGGACGCGCAACTGCGGTTCTTCGACCACTTCCTGCGCGACGCGGACAACGGCTGGGAGGACGAGCCGCCCGTGCGCATCGCGGTGCACGATGGCGGCCCAGACCCAGTCGAGATCCGCCACGCGCCCGACTGGCCGCCGCCGGACGTCGTGTGGACCGACCTCCATCTCCAGCCAGGCGGCATGCTCGGCGACACGCAAGCCGCGACCCGTGGCACAGCCGAGTGGGCCAATGCCGACGGTACGACGCGGTTCGCCTGGCGCGCGCCACGCGACATCGATCTGATCGGTCCGCTGGTGCTCGATCTCACCGTCTCGCTCGACGACGCTGCTGACGCGACCGTCTTGGCTGCCGTGCGCCTTGTCCGCGACGGCGTCGAGGTGCCGTTCGAAGGCTCCTACGGATTCGACCGCGACGTCGTGACGCACGGCTGGCTCCGCGTGTCGCACCGTGCGCTCGACCAGGAACGCTCGCTCGATTGGCTGCCGGTGCATGCGCACACGCGCGCCGAGCCCGTCGCGCCGGGCGAGCTCGTCAACCTGTCGATCCCCCTCCTGCCGCAGGCAACCCGCCTACGCGCCGGTGATCAGCTCGTGCTCGAGCTCCGCTCGACCTGGCTCTTCCCGCGCAATCCGATCAGTGGCCAGATGCCCGCGCGCTACGTGCCCGAGACCGCCGGGACAACCCGCGTGCACCTCGGGCCCGAGCATCGCAACGTGCTGCGGGTTCCGATCGCGCCGAACCTGTCGTAGCGCCTAGAGGTGCTCGGTCGGTGCCGAGCGCAGCAGCTCGAGCGCGTGGTTGAGCACCGGCTGGACGACGTCGAACAGCTCGCCGCAGGCCTTCGGGCTGCCGGGGAACGACAACACGAGCGTGGAGCGGCGAATGCCGGAGACGCCACGGCTGAGCATGCCGTGTGGCTTGACCTGCATCGAAAAAGCGCGCATGGCCTCGTCAATGCCCGGCGTCTTGCGGTCGTAGATCGGACCAAGCGCCTCGGGCGTGACATCGCGCGGGGCGAAGCCCGTGCCCCCCGTGACGAGCACGAGCTCAGGCGCGTCGGCGGCATCGGCCCACGCCGATACCTGCGCCGCGATCTGGTCGGCCTCGTCGGGGACCGTCACACGCGCGGCGATGTCGAAGCCGCTCATCACGGCCTTCTCGGCGAGCACGTCGCCGGAGCCATCCTCGCGCGCGCCGTGGAAGACGCCGTCGGAGACCGTCAGCACGCAGGCGCGCATCACGCCTCCGGGCG
>JBILWG010000096.1:0-7149 GCA_044369995.1 Gaiellales bacterium
CAGTCCGAGCTCGTGGATGATCTCGAACACGATCTGCTGCGTCATCGGCACCTGCTCCGACGGCTTCAGGATGAACGTGTTGCCGCAGGCGATCGCGAAGGGCAGGAACCACATCGGGACCATCGCGGGGAAGTTGAACGGCGTGATCGCGGCGCAGACGCCGACGGGCTGGCGAATCGTCTCGGTATCGATCTTCGTGGCGACGCCCTCGAGGATGCGTCCCTGCATCGTCGTCGGGATCGCGGTGGCGGCCTCGACCATCTCGATCATGCGGGCCACCTCGGCCTGCGCGTCGGGATACGTCTTGCCCATCTCGCGGGTCGCGGTCGCGGCGATCTCGTCGGCACGCCGAACGAGCTGCTCGCGGAAGCCGAAGAGCCAGCGGGCGCGCTCGATCGTGCTCTTGGCCTTCCAGGCCGGGAAGGCGGCACGCGCAGCCTGGACGGCGGCGTCGACGTCGTTGGCGCCCGACAGCGGGACCTGTGCGAGGACCTCGCCGGTGGCGGGATTGGTGATGTCCAGCAGCTCGGAGCTGGTGGACGGCACCCAGCCGCCGTTGATGTAGTTCGGCAGGATCTTCGTTGCGGTCGCGCTCATGTCTCGATGCACCTCAAAGGGGACGTTGGTGGTGTGGGGATGCTAGCCGCGCTGCCTACGCGGCGGCGCGTTCCATCAGCTGGCGCTTGACGCGCGCCAGGATGGCTCCGACGCTGCGCATGCGCAGCGGGGAGACGACCTCGATCAGGCCGAGGCCCGAGGCGAAGTCGGACGGGGTGCCGAGCACCTCGTCGATCGTGCAGCCGTCGAGGCCCGCGTGGATGATGCCCGCGAACCCCTTCGACGTGGGCGCCTCATCGGGCGCGGCGAAATAGAGGCGGACGACGTCGCCGTCCTCAACCTCGGTCTGCACGAACAGCGGCGTCTGGCACTCGTGCACGCGCTCGAGCTCCTGCCCTTCGAAACGCGCGGGCAGGTCGGGCAGATCGTTGGCGTACTCGAGCAGCAGATCGAGGCGCTCCGTGCGGTCGACCTCCTGGAACTCGCCGACGATCTCGGCGAGGCGCGGGGGCAGTTCGCTCACGCGGGCTTCTCGATCGGCACGCGCACGGCGTTGCCCCACTCGACCCACGAGCCGTCGTAGTTGCGGACGTGCTCGAATCCGAGCAGGTGCGTCAGCACGAACCACGTATGGCTCGAGCGCTCGCCGATGCGGCAGTACGTGACGACGTCGTCACCGGGCTGCATGCCGAGCTCGCCCTCGTAGATGCCGCGCAGCTCGTCGGCGGTCTTGAAGGAACCGTCGTCGTTGGCGGCGCGCTTCCACGGCACGTTCTGCGCGGTCGGCACGTGGCCGCCGCGCTGCACGCCCTCCTGCGGGTAGTCGGGCATGTGCAGCAACTCGCCGGAGAACTCGCCGGGCGAGCGCACGTCGACGAGCGGGCCGGTGCCGATGTGCTTCAGCACGTCCTCCTTGAAGGCGCGGATCGTCGCGTCATCCCGCGGCACGACCGGGTACGAACTCGGCGTTGCCACGGTGGCGTCCGTCGTCATCTCGCGACCCTCGGCGACCCACTTGGCGCGGCCACCGTCGAGGAGGCGCACGTCGGCGTGGCCGAACAGGCTGAAGACCCAGAGGGCGTACGCGGCCCACCAGTTGAAGTTGTCGCCGTAGATCACGACGGTCGAGTCGGGCGTGATGCCACGGGCGCTGCACATCGCGGCGAAGGCCTCGGGCGAGACGTAATCGCGCATGACGTCGTCGTTGAGGTCGAGGTGCCAATCGACGTGGTGGGCGCCGGGGATGTGGCCGGTGCGGTAAAGCAGAACGTCCTCGTTCGACTCGATCACGACGAGGCTGTCGTCACCGAGGTGCTCGGCGAGCCAGTCGGTCGTGACGAGGCGCTCGGGATGGGCGTAGGCCTGGAGCTTGGGAGCGGTATCGGCGGAAAGCGGCATGGTGTCCTCGGTTGCTGGGTGCGGCACGGGGAATGCGCTCTCCCATGGTACGAGCGCTCGGTGTTCCGTGGGTCAGCGCGGCGCGAGCCGGTCCACGATCCGGTCGAGCGGCGCCCAGAACGCCTCGCGGGCTGCCGGCGTGCTCTGCAGGACGGAGAGGTGCCCGTAGGTGAAGGCATCGCTGGACTCGAGCAGGCGCACGGCGGCCGGATGCGGGGCGATGCCATGCTCGATCGACGTCGCTCCCCGGGTGCCCACGACCTGGTCGCGGTCGCCGACGAGCATCGTGACGGTCGTCGTCGGCGGGACGAGGAGCGGGCCGTTGCCGCGCACGAAGTACGGGAAGACGCCATAGACCGCGGCTGGCACCGGGATGCCCCAGCGCTCGGCCTCGGCGGCCGCCACGACGGCAAGACCCGCGCCGTACGAGTAGCCCGCGGCGATCACCGGGCCGGTGACGGCGCCCAGCGCGTCGAGCCCGTCGCACACGCCGAGTTCGGCGCCGGCCAGCATCTGCCGGCGGGACGATCGCAGACTGTCCTGGTAGCGCGGGAACACGACGGCCACGCCGCTCGCCGTGAGATGACGGATCCACTCGAGGTAGTTGCGCGGCGTCCGGTCGCTCCAGCCGTGGAGCAGGACGACGGTGGCGCGCGGGTCTCCGACGGGGCGAAACACATCGGCGGTGCCGGACGGCAGCGAATGGAGATCCGTCGCGCCATCGCTCCACGGCGCCTTGAGGGCGGAGACAGCAAGGGCGGGGAGCAGCGCAGGCATCGCGTCCTTCTCTTCGCGCGAGCAGCGACCCGCGGACGGAGCGTCGTCAACGCGGTGCCAGCCGATCCACGATTCGGTCGAGCGGCAGCCAGAAGGCCTCCTGGGCCAAGGCGTCCGTGCGCTTGGGGGCGAAGTGATCGAACGTCGTCGTCCCGTTCGACGCGAGGACGTCGAGCGTGGTGGGATGCGGCGCGATCGCAGCCGCCAGCTGGTCGGCGCCGAGGCGGCCCACGACCTGATCGCGATCACCGGCCAGCAGCGTCACGGTGGTCACCTCCGGCACGGTGCCGAACGGCTCGGGCACCGTCGGCGGCATTGCGGGGAACACGCCGTAGACCGCGGCGGGCTCCGGCACGTCCCACGCGGCGGCGTTCGCTGCGTAGACGACCGCGAAGCCACCGCCGAGCGAGTAGCCGGCCGCGATCACGGGCCCCTCCGGCGGTGCCTGTTCCAAGCCGGCGCGGATCGACTCCTCCGTGCCCTCGAGCATCTGGCCCGGCGTCGACAGGATGCCGCGCTGATAGCGCGGGTAGACGACGGTCACGCCCGTCTCGTTGAGGTGGTCGATCCACGGCACGTAGTCGTCGGGCGCGATGTCGTTCCAGCCGTGGAGCAGCACAACGGTGGCGCGCTCCTCGCCGTCGGCGGGGAAGACGTCGGCGGTTGCCGTGGCGGGAGCGGTGGTCGCGGGTGCAATCGTGGTCGGCGTCTCACCCGTCTCGGTGGTCGCCCCGCCGCAGCCGACGAGCACAAGGAGGGCGAGGAACGGGAGCAGGCGTCGCATCAGAGGTGGAAGAGCTCGCCCTGGGCAGGGCCGGGCGCGGTCGAGACGGGCACATGCGCATCATGCAGCAGCTGGCGCAGCCGGTCGGCGTTGTCGGGTCCCTGCGTATCGGCATTGGTGTTGAACATCGCGTAGGCCTTCGTCGTGGCGCGCGACAGCTCGCGCAGCGGCTCGATCCACTCGGTGAGCTCGGCATCGGAGTAGAGGTGGTCGAAGCGCGCAGAGGCGCCCTCGCCGCGGCTGTTCCACGTCGCGGCGTTGCGGCCGTGGAAGCGCACGTACGCCGTGTCGGACGTGGAGGCGACGACGGTCTGCGCGACGTTCGCCGTGTGGACCTTCGGCGCGTCCACGACGACGTAGGTCAGGTCGCGCTCGCGCAGCGACGAGAACGTCTCGTCCTGCAGGTCCGGCGCGAGCCAGTCGTGCTGGCGGAACTCGATCAGCAGCTCGTCGTCGGGCAGCGCGGCGCGGGCGTGGTCGATCACCTCCCAGGCGTGCCGGCCCGGGATCGTGGATGGCGGCAGCTGGAACAGCACGCCGCCCAGCTTGTCCTCCGCGCGCAGCGGATCGAGCGCACGGCGGAAGCGGGCGAAGACGCGGTCGCGCAGCGCCTCGCTCGGCACGACGTAGCCGTGCGGCGTCACCTCATCGACGAGCGTGCGCAGATCGGCGGGCAGTTGCTCGGGCCGCACGCGGTGCCCCGTCATCAGCCCGAACGCCTTGATGTGGAAGACGAAGCCGGGCGGTGTGCGCTGGCCCCAGTTGTAGACCGTGCGGTCGGCGGGGATCGCGTAGTACGACGAGTCAACCTCGACGGTGTCGTAGTGCTCGGCGTAGAAGCGCAGGCGCGCCTCGGCCGTGGTCGCCGTGCTGGGATACCAGTCTGCGATCAGGCCTTTCTCGACCCACGCGCACGTGCCGACGCGGATCGTGGCGCTCACGCGGGTGGGTGCTCGGCGATCCAGTGGCGGGCGATGTCGACGCGGCGCGTCGTCCAGACGCCGTCGTGCCGGTTGATGTGCTCGAGTGCGCGGCGCAGGCCGTCGATGCGCCCGGGGCGGCCGATCAGGCGGCTGTGGAGACCGACGTTGAGGATGCGCGGCGTTGTTGCGCCTTCCCGGTAGAGGGCGTTGAAGGCGTCGATCACGTACGTGGAGAAATCCTCGGCGGTGCCGAAGCCGTTGGGCGTCGAGAAGCGCGCGTCGTTCGCATCGAGCGTGTACGGGATCACGAGGTGGTCCTTGCCGGCTTCGCGCGTCCAGAACGGCAGCTCGTCCGAGTAGTCGTCGGAGTCGTAGAGGAAGCCACCTTCCTCGGCGACGAGGCGGCGCGTGTTCGGCGAGAAGCGGCCGGTGTACCAGCCATACGGACGCTCGCCGCCGGCGGCTTCGATCGCGCGGATCGTGCGCTGGATGTGGTCGCGCTCGACGTCCTCGGGCACGTTCGCGTAGTCGTACCAGCGATAGCCGTGGCTGCAGATCTCATGTCCGGCTTGGGCGGCGGCGGTGACGGGAGCGGGGTTCAGCTCGGTCGCCAGACCGCAGGCGAACATCGTCAGCGGCAGCTGCGCCTCATCGAAGGCGTCGAGGATGCGCCACACGCCGACCTTGCCGCCGAACTCGTAGATCGTCTCCGTGCTGTAGTCGCGGGTCGTGCGCGCCTCGCCCATGATCTCGTGCAGATACGTCTCGCTGACCGGGTCGCCGTTGAGCGGCGTGCGCTCCGCGCCCTCCTCGTAGTTGAGGACGAAGCTGACGGCCACGCGCGCGCCGCCGGGCCAGTTGGCCTTGGGTGGCGTGCGGCCATAGCCGACGAGATCTCGAGGACGGTTGGGCATGTGGGAATCCTAGGCGCTCTCCGCGGCGCAGTTCGGACGCGGTACGTGCGCATTCGGCGCGCTTCGCACACAAATGACAACCTGGGCCCGGGCCCACCTTGTCAGGCCTGATTCGGCACACAAGGTGCGCATCATGCGCGCGCCGGCTGCACGCGCGCGCCGTTGCTGCGCTTCTGCGCGCGCTGCGCGGTGGTGCACGGTGCGCTTTGGTGCGGTGTGCGTCGGCCGGCGTGCGTGGCGGAGGCGATTGCGTGGCACGTTGTCGATGACACAGTGGGCCCGGGCCCATCGTGTCAGGCGGAGCGGGTCGCGTCGGGGCCGCTGACCCACCGGCGCGGCGCCGTGTTGACGCCGTTGGCGCGCCTGCGTGGACCGGTCCCCCGTACCCTGTGGGCGTGATGTCCGACGCACCGATTGGCATGTTCGACTCCGGCGTGGGTGGATTGACCGTCCTGCACGCCACGCTCGTGCGGCTCCCGCACGAGGACGTCGTCTATCTGGGCGACACGGGTCGCTTTCCCTACGGGCCGCGCTCGCGGGATGAGCTGATCGCCTACGGGCGCGAGCTGACGGCCATCCTCGTCGGGCAGGGCGCGAAGCTGATCGTCGTCGCGTGCAACTCCGCGACCGCCGCCGCGCTGCCGGTGCTGCAGCGCGAGTCGCCCGTGCCCGTGCTCGGCGTGATCACGCCCGAGGCGCACGCCGCCGTGCAGGCCACCCGTGTCCGCAAGGTCGGCGTGCTCGCCACCGAGGCGACCGTCAATAGCCAGCGCTACGTCGAGGCGATTCATGATCTCGACGCCGGCATCGAGGTGACACAGGTCGCCTGCCCGGGCCTCGCCGAATCGATTCAGGGCGGCGAGCCATACTCCGAGCGCACGCTCGAGCTTGTCCAGACCGCCTGCGCACCGCTGCGCGAGGCCGGCGTCGACGTCGTCGTGCTCGGCTGCACGCACTACCCGCTGGTCCGCCACATGCTCCAGCGCGAGCTCGGCCCCGACGTCCAGACGATCGCCGCCGCCGAAGAGCTCGCCGAGGAGATCGCCGAGACGCTCATGCGCAAGGGCTGGCAGCGCGGCGACGACCATCGCGGGGCGTACCGCTTCCTTGCCACGGGCGACGTCAAGGCCTTTCGCGAGGAGGGCACGCGCTTTCTGCAGCTGCCGATTGGCGACGTCGAGCACGTCGCTGTCGGCTGACCTCAAGGCGCGTGTACGCTGCGGGGGCTCGATCCCGCTGCGCTCCATGATCTGCGCTCGAGCCGATGTTCCATCCAATGGGACCCTGACTGTCCCGGCGCCACCCTAACCCGGTCGCGTCGAGCGGGGGACCCACCTGCATAAAGCAGGTTCGACGGGACACGGAGCGCGGCGGGTGAAAGCACCCTCATCCGCGTGGGTTGCCGCGGGGCATGCGCGGGAATCTCCGGACGCCGATGATCTCTCGAGCGCTAGGGTCGCCCCATGGCGACGATCGAGCAACGCAGGGTGCTCCCGACGACGCGCTCCGGCACGATCGGAGCGCTGCTGACCGCCATCGCGTTCGTACTCTTGGTCGTCCTGATCGCCACCAATTCGCGCGATCAGGGCGTCAACCCACTCGCCTTTACGTGGGCGCTGATCGCGCTCGGTGGCCTGATCCAGGTGTACGCGATCGCTCGCAAGGGTGAGCGTTCGATTGTGAGCTTCGTGGCCTTGCTGCCGTTCGCGCTGCTGGTGGTGCTGCTCGGCATGGAGGCGACCGGGCTGATGGAGTAGCCGGTTTGGGGTAGGGCACTCATGAGAGCGGCGCGGGT
>JBILWG010000097.1:0-7065 GCA_044369995.1 Gaiellales bacterium
AAAGGGGCCAGACCCCTCTGCAAAGCTAGAGGCTGTCGCGGAAGACGCGCTCGAGCTCGGCCTCGCCGACCGGCAGCGGGGCGCACGCGAGGAGGCGCTGCTGGAGCAGCGCTCCCGCGACGAGGTCCGGGATGTCGCCCTCGGTGTAGCCAACCTCGGTGATCGTGGTCGGACAGCCGACATCGGTCATCAGCTCGGCTACCGCGCGCGCAAGCGCATCCGTGTCGTCGGCGGCCACGGGCTGGCCGGTGAGCAGTTCGGCCGCGCGGCGCGACCGCTCGGGCACCGCCTCGCTGATCAGCCGGAACGCCGCCGGTGCCGTGATCGCGCAGGCCAGGCCATGCGGCACGAACTTCGCCTCGCCCGGATAGCCGGGGGGCGACCACGCGTGCTTGAGACCGGCGATCGGATACGAGCAGGCGTGGGGAATATGCACGCCCGCGTTGCCGAAGCCGATACCGGCGGCAGTGGCGGCGAGCATCATGCCCTCACGGGCCTGGATGTCCGAACCGTCCTCGACGGCTCGGCGCAGGTGCTTGCCGACGAGCGCGATCGCCTCCATCACCCAGATGTCGGCCATCGGTGCCGCGCCCTGGTAGTTGGGGCGAGCGCCGGCGTGCTCGGGCTTCGGACGCTCGAGATACGAGATCGACGTGTAGGCCTCGGCTGCGTGCAGCAGCGCATCGATGCCGCTGGCGGCGGTGATCGGGGCAGGCAGGCCGAGCGTCAGTTCGGGATCGCAGAGCGCGATGTTCGGGCGCAGGAAGGGGTGCGCGATACCGGTCTTCACCTTGTCGCTGGGCAGATCGAGCACGGCGACCGCCGTGACCTCGGAGCCCGTGCCCGACGTGGTCGGGACGGCGACGACGGGCATCAGCGGGCCGGGTGGCACGCGGGCGCCACCGAGCGGCGCGTTGATCCAGTCGCGCAGGGTGCCGCCATGCGTGGCGATCAGCGCCGCGACCTTGGCGGAATCGAGCGCAGAGCCACCGCCGACGCCGAGCACGCCGTTGGCACCGCTCGCCACGCACGCCTCCGCGACTTCGCGCATCGAGTCCTCGGTCGGCTCGCCCGTCGGCACCGCATAGGTGACGACGTCGAGGCCGTCCGCGCGCACCGCGGCTTCGATCGGCCCGACCATGCCGCTCTGCAGCAGAAACGCGTCGGTGACGAGGAAGACGCGCGTCGCGCCAAGCGCCTTCAGGTGATGGCCGGCCTCGAGCGCAGCCCCGGGGCCGAGCGCGATCGAGGGAACGTGCAGGACGCTGATGCGCTCAGTGCTCATGTGGTGCCTCGCAGGTCGTCTTCCAGGGAATCCCACTGATCCTTGCCGAGGATTCCATTGATCTCGTCGAACGGCATCATCCGCGGCACGGAGGCGACGGTGGAGCCATCCGCCTTCAGCTGTGCCGCCAGTTCCTTCGTCGACTGGGCTGCGGCGAAGAGGGTGGAGGAGGGGTAGATCACGAGTCCGAAGCCGAGCTCCTGGAAGCGCTGCGCCCCCAGATCGGGTGTCTTGCCATGTTCGGACACGTTGACCATCAGCACGGCATTGATGCCGCCCGCTGCGATCGCCTTGAGATCGTCCTCGCAGGTCGGCGCGTCGATGAAGATCACGTCGGCACCCGCGTCGGCGTACATGCGCGAGCGCGCGATCGCGTCGTCGAGACCGGTCACCGCCGTCGCGTCGGAGCGCGCGATGATCACGGTCTCCGGATTGCGGCGCGCAGCGAGCGCGGCGCGGAGCTTGATCACCATCTCCTCGGCGGGGATGACCTTCTTGCCCTCCATGTGTCCGCACCGCTTCGGGAACACCTGGTCCTCGAACTGGATCGCAGCCGCGCCAGCGGCCTCGAGCTCGTGGACGGTGTGCACGACTTGTGGTACCTCGCCGTAGCCCGTATCGGCATCGGCGATGACGGGAACGCCGATGGCGTTGGTCATGCGGCGCAGGTGATCGACCATGTCGGTCAACGTCGTGATGCCGAGGTCGGGCAGAGCGAAGGCCGCGGCCGACGCCGCGTAGCCACCGCGATAGACGGCCTCGAAGCCCGCCTGCTCGAGCAGGCGGGCCGTGAGGGCGTCATACGCACCGGGTGCGACGAGGATCTCGCCGCTCTGGAGTCGTGCACGTAGGGACATGGATCAGTCCCTCAGCGGCGAGGCGCCGTCGATCCACACGATCACGCGCTTGAACTTGCCCGCCTCATCGAAGCTGAAGAAGTTGCACGTGATCACATGATCGAGGTCGCCGTCGTTCTTGACGTGCGGGCAGGATTGCTCCGTCGACGCCTTCCCCTCGGCCTCGTCCACCACGATGTTCGTGATGTTGTGCTCGATGTGGGAGTAATCGCCGAAGAAGTTCTCGAACATGCTCCGGATCCCGTCGTGCCCCTCGAACGTGATGTGGGCGCTCTGGATCGTGAACGTGGCGTCCGGCGCGAAGAACGACAGTGCTCCGTCCATGTCCTTCGCGTCGACGGCGTCGAAGTACGCGCCTGGCGCCTGCTTGAGGTGTGCCCGGTCGTGCATCAGACGGTCCAGTCCGTGTCCGTGACGGGGAAGACCTCGGGGCTCTTGGCGCCCTCGCGCTTGTAGATCATCATCTTGCGGCGGAACTCGCAGATGACCTCCTTGCGCTGGTTGAGGCCGCGCGAGCGGATGCCGACGATGCCGACGTACGGGCGGCTCGACGACTCGCGCTTCTCCAGCACCTCGGACTCGCACCACAGGGTGTCGCCCACGAAGACCGGGTTGGGCAGCTTGATGTCATCCCACGCGAGGTTCGCCATCGCGTTCTCCGAGACGTCCGTCACCGAGAGGCCCGTGACGAGCGCGATCGTGAACGCCGAGTTGACGAGAATCTTGCCGAACGGCGAGGCCTCGGCGAACGGCGCGTTGAAGTGCGACTGGTTCGTGTTCATCGTCAGGTTCGTGAACCACGTGTTGTCGACCTCGGAGATCGTGCGGCCCATGCGGCTGCGGTACACATCGCCGATCTCGAAGTCCTCGTAGAAGCGGCCTTCCCAGCCCTTGACAACGCCCATTTCTGGTTCCTCCTGGTGGTGGTCGGTTTACCCGCGGGTCTCGCGGATCTCGGTGAAGATGTCGAGTGGGCACAGGGCCGACACGACGGGGTTCGGTACGTCGACGATCTCGGAGATGCGGAGATCGACGGTAGCGGAGCAGAGCACGTAGGCCTGCTCCCGGCTGAGGCCGACTTCGTCGCCCAGCCACTGGATCATCGCCTCGATCGCGTTCTGCGCAGCGAGGGTGGTGTCCATCGGACGGATCTGGCCCTGTGCATCGATCGGCAGGCCGGTGGTGCTCACGTGCCGACGCGCGCGGAAGGCGGGCTCGGTCGATTCGATCAGCGGCGTGTTGGGCCGGTGCTTGACGTCGCGCAGCGCGGTCACGCGGATGCGGACCTGTCCGTGCGTCTCGATCGCGAAGGCGCAGACCTCGCCGTCGCCCTGGCAGAAGTGCACGTCGCCGAGGGAGAGCAGCGCGCCGGGGACGTCGACGGGGAAGAAGATGCTGGAGCCGGCGCGCACCTGCGGTACGTCGAGGTTGCCGCCGAGCTCGCGCGGCGGGATCGTGCGGGCGCCCGTCGAGGCGATCGGCTCCGTGGCCGGGATCGCGCTGTGCGCGGTGGGTGGCAGGGCGTTGACCGCAGCCTCGCGCTGGTTCCAGAAGGCCAGGCGGTCGGCCGACGGGGCGACACCGATCACGCCGACGAATGGGTCGGCAGGGATGCTGACGCCGGGGATGCGGCCGCTGGTGGCGAAGCCGTCGTGCAGGCCCCACGTGACGAGGAAGTAGTCGGGAAAGCGGTCGGCCAGCAGCCCGAAGCCCGGGACGATCGCGGTCGAGCCGAAGGTGTCGGTGCGCACATCGAGGATGTCGACCTGCAGCACGTCGCCAGGCCTTGCGTCCTTCACGTAGATCGGGCCCGTCATCGGGTGCGGCGCGTCGAAGTCGACGTTCGCCAGATCCGCATCGCTCATCGTTGGCAGGATCTGCCCGTCGACACCGTCGCGGCAGTCGATGACGATCTCGTCGCCGCTCTTCACCTCGAGTGCGGGCGGGATGTCCGGATGCCAGCGGTTATGTCCGGTCTCGGGTGCGTCGACGAGGCGCTTGCGGACGGGCGGATCGAGACGATGCTCGGCCATCAGCGCGTCAACTCGTCGAGGCGGTCGGCGGCAGCGCGGGCGCGGGCGGTCTCGGCGTCGCTCCACACGCGCGGCGCGATCAGATCGTGCACCGAAAGGAGGCCGATGATCTCGCCGTCGGCGTTGCGGTTGGCCGTGACGATCTGCGCCTGCATCCCACCGAACATCTCGCGCATCTCGTGGTAGCCGGGATCGTCGGTGGCGACGTTGCAGTCGTCTTCGACGACCTGGCTGGCGCCGGCCTGCATCTTGAGCACTACCGGCTGCTTCGACATGTCGAGGCGCGGCGTGTCGCGGATCGAGCGCGTGCCCGGCTCGCAGTGCTCGTACGCGATGGGGAAGACGCTCTCGTCCGACGGCAGGCGCAGCGTCGCGCGCTGCACGTTGAGGGCGGCCGCGACGGCTGCGAGCTCGGCCTGGATCTCGGCGTCGTTCACTGCGCCCACTCCAGCGTGGCATCGCGCGTGGCATCGTCGAGCGCGGCGAGGAGGTCGTCGCCGAGCGGCTCTGCAAAGGCGGGGAGGACGGCGTCGAGCTGGTCCGCGCTGGACGCGCCGAGGATCGGCGCCGTCACCGCGGGCTGCGCGAGCACCCAGCCGACGGCGACGCGCGCCGGCTCGAGTCCGGCCTCGTCGCAGATCGCGAAGATGCGCTCCGACTGCTCGAACATCGTCTCGTTCCAGTAGCGGCGGCGGTAGGTGTTGCCGCTCATCCCCGGCAGCGAAAAGCGGCCCGCGGGCGGATCCTCATCGGGACGACGCCCCCGGTGCTTGGCGGTCAGGAAGCCGCCGGCCAGCGGGTTGTACGAGATCACGCCGATGCCCTCGGCCTCGGCGAGTGGGAAGATCGCGTGCTCGCAGTGGCGGTGCAGCAGGTTGTAGCGCGGCTGCAGGCAGGCGAACCCCTCGATGCCGAGGCGTGCCGCGGCGATGGCAGCCTCGGCCGTCTTGACGGGGCTGAAGTTGCACGAGCCGCCGTACAGGATCTTGCCTTCGCGGCGCAGATCCTCGAGCACGTCGAGGGTCTCCTCGACGGGGGTGTCGGGATCCATCTGGTGGACCTGGAACAGGTCGATCCAGTCGGTCTGCAGACGCCGCAGGCTGGCCTCGACGCTGCGGCGGATGTGCAGGCGGCCGTTGCCCCGCTGGTGCGGCGCCGGCCCCATCGGGAAGTGGCACTTCGTGGCCAGCACGACACGGTCGCGCCGGCCCGCGAGGATGCGGCCGAGGATCTCCTCGGTCAGGCCGTTCGTCTCGATATCGGGCGGGATCGGATACGCGTCCGCCGTGTCCAGGAACGTCACGCCCGCGTCGAGCGCCCGGTCGACGATGCGCGTCGCCTCGGCCTCGTCCGCCTGCCGGCCGAACGTCATCGTGCCGAGACAAGCGCGAGAGACGCGGAGCCCCGTTCGTCCCAGATTGACGGTATCCATCAGGCGGCCTCGCGGAGGTGCGGATGGTACGGCGGAGTGGATGTCCCAAAGGGGTCAGACCCTTTTGGGACATTGCGGACGGCCGTTGAGCAGGTCGTCACCGCATACGGGCAATGTCCCAAAAGGGTCTGACCCCTTTGGGACATCCCGTCACCCATGTCGCGCCTCCGCGTCACCTAGGCGTTGCCGACGCTCTCGCCCTTGAACCACCGGATCACGACGTCTGCGGACAGCTCGGGCTGCTCCATCAGGTTCGTGTGGCCGGAGCCCTCGACGATGTAGAACTCGGAGCCCTTGATGTTCTCGTGGATCCAGCGCGCACCGGCACCATCCGGGCCCGCATCGATCGGCGTGAGGCAGTCCTCGGAGCCGACCATGACGAGCGTGGGGGCGGTCACCTTGGCGGCGTACGGACGCAGGTCCATGTCGCGCATCGCGGCGCAAGCGCCGGTGAAGACGGGGACGGAGCAGTTGCGCTCGAGGACACCCTGGATGACGCCGACAGTCTCGTCACCAGCCGGAGTGTCGAGGAACTCGCGCGACAGGCACTTCGTCGCGATCTCCTGCGCGAGACCACGGCCACCCATGCCCTGCGCCTGGGCCAGTGCCGCCCACACGTCCCAGTGGGAGCGCGCCATGTAGTCGCTCTTCGCCATCGGGCAGTCGAGCACGAGGCGATCGATGTACTCGGGGTGGCGGCCGGCGAAGGCGAGCGCGACCATGCCGCCCATCGACGTGCCGTGCACGTGCGTCTTCTTGATGCCAGCGTCGTCGAGGATCGCCTTGAGGTCATCGGCCCAGAGGTCCATGTCGTAGTGCTGCTCGGGGCGATCCGAGTTGCCGTAGCCGCGCAGGTCCATCTCGATGACGTTGAAGTGCGGCGTCATGAGGTGCGTCACGAAGCCGAAGTTCTCGTGGGCGAAACCCGCGCCGCCGATCTGGAGCAGGTGCTCCTCACCGTCGCCGTGGATGTCGTACCAGATGTTGACTCCGTCGATATTGACCTGCGACATGGCTCTCTCCTCCGTGTGCGGCTGGTGCGCTCCCTAGTAGGAACGCGGCATCTTCAAAACGTGCTGGCCCAGGAAGGCCAGCACGAGATTGTTGTTGATCGGCGCCGTCATGTAGAGACGGGTCTCGCGGAACTTGCGCTCGACGTCGTACTCCTCGGCGAAGCCGAAGCCGCCGTGGGCGTCGAGGCACGCGTTGGCGGCCTGCCAGGAGGCCTCCGACGCGAGCAGCTTGGCCATGTTGCCCTCGGCGCCGCAGGGCTCGCCGGCTTCGAACAGCTCGGAGGCGCGGCGGCGCATCAGGTCGGCCGCCTCGACCGCGGCGTAGGCGCGGGCGATCGGGAACTGCACGCCCTGGTTGGCGCCGATCGGGCGCCCGAAGACCTCACGCTCGGTGGCGTAGGCGGCGGCCTTCTCGATGAACCAGCGGCCGTCGCCGATGCACTCG
>JBILWG010000019.1:0-18952 GCA_044369995.1 Gaiellales bacterium
GAGCGGCCAGAAGATCCACATCACCGCCTACCAGTACGGCTGGAAGTACACGTACCTCAACGAGGACGTCGACATCAAGGACAGCCCGGATCTGGTCGTGCCGGTCGGCGTGCCGATCGCCTTCGAGCTCACCACGATGGACGTCATGCACTCGTTCTGGGTGCCCGCCTGGCGTCTGCAGATGGGTGCCACGCCGGCGCAGACCAACTACACGTCGATCACGCCGAACAAGATCGGCGAGTACGACATCGTCTGCGCCTTCCTGTGCGGCACCGGCCATACGCAGATGAACAGTGCCGTCGATGGCGGCCTCGTGACCAAGGTGCGCGTCGTCCCCCAGGCCGACTTCGATAAGTGGGTCGCCGAGACCAAGGCGAAGGCAGCTGCCGCATGACTTCGCTTCCGCCCAGCATCGTTATGACTCCCGGAGGGTTCGCCCGATGACCGCCGTCCTGCGCCCCACGCTCGCCCGCTGCCTGTGGACCACACCGCTGTTCGCAGCCGTGGCGGTCATGGTCACGTTCCTGGCGCGCTCGATCTTCGACATGCAGCCGGTCATGCAGGAGAACACCTTCCTGACCGTCGCCTACATCTTCGGCTCGGTCGGGTTCATCGTCGGCATCGGCGGCATGGACTACTGGTGGACGTGGATCACCGGTGGCGAGCTCGACACCAACGACCACTCCCAGCATGGCGCGAAGTCGTGGCGCGACTACTTCAAGTTCAACACCGACCACAAGGTGATCGGTGTCCAGTACATCGTCTTCACGTTCCTGATGTACCTCGTCGGCGGTCTCTTCGCCGAGGTGTTCCGCGCCGAGCTCGCCAAGCCGGGCATGCAGTCCATCAGCAACGGGCAGTACAACGAGCTGATCTCGTCGCACGGCACGATCATGATCTTCACCTTCATGGTCCCGGTCTTCGCCGGCATCGGCAACTACGTCATCCCGCTGATGATCGGCGCGGACGACATGGCCTTCCCTCGCCTCAACGCCGTCTCCTTCTGGCTGCTTCCGCTGGCCGGCATGATCCTGCTCTCTGCCTGGGCCTACGGGTCGTACGACACGGGTTGGACGGCCTACCCGACCCTGCAGGATCAGAGCCCGTTCGGGCAGACGCTGTTCCAGATCGGCGTGATCATCGCGGGCAGCTCGTCGATTGCCACGGCGGTCAACTTCCTCGTCACGATCGTGGCGATGCGCGCACCCGGCATGACGCTGTTCCGCATGCCGCTCCTGTGCTGGGCCAACCTCGCCACCTCCGCCCTCGTCGTGGCCGCCACGCCGTTCGTGGCCGGTGCGATGTTCATGGCGATGTTCGACCGCGAGATGGGCACGCACTTCTTCACCACCGAAGGCGGCGGCACCGCGCTCGCGTACCAGCACATCTTCTGGTTCTACTCACATCCCGCGGTGTACATCATGGTGCTGCCGGGCTTCGGCATCATCAGCGAGGTGATCGCCACGCATGCGCGCAAGCCGGTCTTCGGCTACCGCGCGGTGGCCTTCTCCTCGGCCGGTATCGCCGTTCTCGGCTTCTCGGTCTGGGCCCACCACATGTTCGCGTCCGGCATGCAGTCGTGGCTGCGCGTCCCGATCATGTTCGCGACCCTGCTGATCGCGGTGCCGACCGGCATCAAGATCTTCTCGTGGGTCGGCACCCTCTGGGGCGGCGTCGTCCGGCTCACCACGGCCAACCTCTTCGCACTCGGCTTCATCGTCGCGTTCGTGATCGGCGGCCTGTCCGGCGTCATGCTCGCCTCGGTGCCGTTCGACCTCTCGATCACGAACTCGTACTTCATCGTCGCCCACTTCCACTACGTGCTGTTCGGCGGCTCGGTGCTGACGGTCTTCGCGGGCCTCTACCACTGGTTCCCGAAGGTGACCGGCCGCATGTACGACGAGAAGCTCGGCAAGTGGCACTTCTGGATCACCTTCATCGCGCTCAACGGCACCTTCTTCCCCATGCACTACCAGGGGCTCGAGGGCATGCCGCGCCGCGTCGCCGATTACGCGCCGCAGTTCGGCTGGAGCAACACCGTGATCACGATCTCGGCCTTCATCCTCGGCGCCAGCACGCTGATCTTCATCTACAACATGGTGCACTCCGCGCGGCACGGCAAGCCGGCCGGCGCGAATCCGTGGGGCGGTCTCACCCTCGAGTGGCTGGTCTCCTCGCCCCCGCCGATCTTCAACTTCCCCAGCACGCCGCGCGTGGTCGGTGGCCCCTATCGCTACGGTGAGGAGGGCGTCAAGCACGCCATCTTCCCCGACGAGCAGCCCGCGGAGAAGGAGACGGTCGGCGTCTAGCGTCTGACCGCGAGGAGCATCACCATGGCAACCGCCGAGCCCACCGCACCGAAGGTCCAGCCCTACCGCACGAACATGAACGTGTGCGTGATGGGGCTGATCGTCTTCCTCGTCTCCGAGCTCGCGCTGTTCGGCGCGTTCTTCATGTACTACGCCAACCTGCGCCTCGCGCGCGGTGTGGAATGGCCCGGCGACTTCCACATTCCCGCCGAGGCGACGTCGATCAACACGCTGATCCTGGTGCTGTCGTCGTTCACCTGCGAGTTCGCGCTCCTGTCGCTCGACAAGAAGGGCAAGGGCGGGCGGGTCTTCGCCTGGCTGTTCCTCACGTTCGCGCTCGGCGCCGTGTTCCTCGGCCTGCAGGTCTACGAATACATGACCATCGGCTTCACGCCGCAGACGACGTCGGTCGGCGCGATCTTCTTCAGCCTCACCGGCCTGCACGGCCTGCACGTCTTCGTGGGTCTGCTGCTTCTCGGGCTCGGCATGATCCGCGCGCTGAGAGGTCGCTGGAGCGCCGACAACCACGTCGGATTGCTCGGTATCAGCGTGTACTGGCACTTCGTGGACATCGTCTGGGTGATCCTGTTCGCCGTCGTGTACTGCCTGCCCAGCAGCTGATCCCGGGGAGGTGACCCATGGTCATCTGGGTCCTCACGCACCTCCCCCACATCGTTCCGCCGATCATCGCGTTCATCTTCCTGGCGCGCCTGGCGTTCTGGGCCGCGGCTCAGCCCCCCTCGCACTACACCGATGAGCAGGTCGACGAGTGGAATCGCGAGCGCGCGGCGGCCCAGGCCCTGCGCTCGCTGCCGGTACGGCGCCGCACGGCGCTGATGGCGCTGATCTCGCTCGGTCCGCTCGTCCTCGCCTTCCTGACCGGTCTCTGGATCTACACGCTGTCGTTGCGGGGTGACGCGTCGCCCGACTGGCTGATCTGGTTCCACGTCGCGACCAGCGTGGTCGGACTCGTCCTCGTCACGGTGAAGACGGCCGAGCTCGGCTGGCGCCGCATCCTGCGGCGCGTGCAGGCCCGCCGACCGCAGGACGCGATTGCCTCACTGACGATGCTGGCGCTCGGCGTGCCGATCACGGTGACCGGGATCCTGATGCTGCTGGAGCCCTCGGGCGGCGCCTTCACGGGGATCGACTACCTCCACGTGGTGACGGGCGTCTGGTGGGCCGTGATCGTGCAGTGGCACGCGTATCGCTACTTCTCGCGAGCGCTCCGAGCGGTCACCGGCCCGTCCGCATCGGCGCCCGCGGCGCCGTCCGACGTCGCCGCCTGAGGCCCGGTCCGGACGAGTGCCTCGCAGACCAGCCGGTGGGTGACGCTACGTGCCATACGCGCATCGCCGGTGCGCGTGAGGATCAGGAACCAGAGCTCGTCGAAGAGCGCGGGGATCCGCACGGCTGCAACCGATGAGCGCAGCAGGGCCTCGCCATCCGCCTGCCCGAGCTCCTGCGCGGCGAGCGTCAGCAGGCACCCATCGCCGTCGTTCGCCCCCCACCCGCCTCCGAGCAGGCGCTCCTGATTTCGCTCGAGCGCCCGGGCGATCGCCTCGGTCACCTCGTGATCGGCGTGCATGAGGGCATCGCGCAGCTCGACCTGCAGCTGCGTCTCGCGGGAGGAGGATGCGGTGGACATCAGCCCAATGGTAGCCTGCGTCGTATGCCCGGACTGCTGTCGCCCATGCGTGCGCTGGTGCTCGGTGGCATCGGCCTGCTCTGCCAGGTGGTCGCGCTGCTGCCGCCCATTGACGACGCCGTCGCCACCAATGCCGCGATTCACTACCTCCAGCACGGGATCATCTTCGCGGGCGGGCTCTGCATGGGCATCGCGTTGCGCGATCTGCTGATGATGAGCCGCAGCGCCGGCCGCTGATCGGCGACTCAGGCTCCTCCGATACGATGCGATCCGTGAGCGCGTGCTGCATTGGAGCCGGTTGCCGTGGCTGCTGAGCCTGTCGCCGTGCGCGAGCCGTCCGCGGTGCTCGACTACTTCGAGCTGACGAAGCCGCGCGTGATGGTGCTGCTCCTGATCACCATGGTCGGTGCGATGGTCTGGGCGGAGAACGGACTGCCACCGCTCTGGCTGCTCGGCGCCGCGCTGCTCGGCATGGGCCTGACCTCCGGCGGTGCCAGCGCGATCAACCATGCCCTCGAGCCGGACCTCGATATCCGCATGGAGCGCACGCGCGACCGCCCCGTGGCCGCGGGGCGGATCGAGCCCCGCCCCGCGATCGTCTTCGGCATCGTCCTCACGGTGCTCGGCGTGCTCGTGCTGGGCTTCTTGACGGGACAGCCGCTCGCCGCCGCGCTGGCGCTGGCGGGGAACCTCTTCTACGTGCTGGTCTACACCATGTGGCTCAAACGGCGAACGCCGCAGAACATCGTGATCGGCGGCGCGGCAGGTGCGATGCCGCCACTGGTCGGCTGGGCGGCCGTGACGGGCGAGATCGGCTGGCCGGCGCTGATCATGTTCGGGGTGATCTTCCTGTGGACGCCGCCCCACTTCTGGGCGCTGGCGATCGTCAAGTTCGACGACTACGAGGATGCCGGGGTGCCGATGCTGCCGAACGTCGCCGGGGTGCGGGCCGCGACCCTGCAGAGCGTGGTCTACGCCGTCCTCCTGCTGGGGTTCTCCCTCGTACCGCTGTTGCTCTGGGGGGTCGGGGTCACCGGTGAGGTGCTCGGACCTCTCTACGGGGTCCTGGCGCTGCTGCTCGGTCTGCGCTTTCTCCAGTACACGGTGCGCCTCCATCGCGCGGACGGCGAGCTCGACCTGGCCCGAGAGACCTTCCGCTTCTCCCTCCTCTACCTGGCTGGCATCTTCTTCGCGATGGCGCTCGATCGCGTGCTGCCGCTTCCCTGGTAGGGCCCGTGATGAGCCGCACTCGTTCCGTGTCGCCGCGTCGGCTGACAGCGCTCGTCTCCGCGCTGATCTTCCTCGACATGATCACCTGGCTGGCGGCTGTACCGCTGGTGCCCGTGTGGCAGAAGGAGTTCGCGCTCTCGGACGATCAGTCGGGACTGATCCTCGGCGTCTACAGCTTCGCTGTGCTGCTCTGTGCGGTGCCGGCGGGGTTCCTGGCCGATCGCGTCGGGGCGCGTCGCCTCACGCTGATCGGTGCGGCGGCGTTCATCCTGGCGGCACCGGCGATCGCCCTGGCCGACAGCTTCTGGATGCTGGTCGCGGTGCGCATCGTGCAGGGCGCGTGCTCGGCGATCACGTGGTCTGCCGGCCTGGCCTGGCTGGCGGGCGCGGTCGGCGACGACTATCGTCCGCGCGGTCTCTCGATCGCCAACGCGACGGCCACCGTCGGCACGATCGCAGGTCCGCTGCTGGGTGGTCCGATCGTCTCGCTGGTTGGGATTGGGCCGGCGTTCACCGTGCTGGGCGGCATGGTCGCGTTGGTCGTGATCTGGGCGCTGTTCGAGCCCGGTGGTCCGGTACGGGTGGGCTCGCACGAATCGGCCCAGAGCCCCTTCGTGTCCCTCCGGAGCGCCGCGCGTCCGGGTCTGATCCAGATCGCCTTCGTCTCCATCGCGTTCGTCTCGCTGATGATGGCGGCGCTCCAGTTGCTGGCACCCCTTCACCTCGATGATGCGGGGATCTCGTCCGCGGCGATCGGCTGGATCTTCACGGCCGGAAGCGTGATGTCGGTGCTGGCGATCCTCACGGTCGCACGCCTCGGGCGCCGCCTCAACCAGACCAGAGCGCTGATCATCCTGCCCGTCGTGTGCGGCAGCCTGGTCGTGCTGATGCTCGTACCGCTCGGAGTGCCGTGGTACGGCTTCCTGCTGATTGCCGCCATGTGCCTCTCGGCACCGATCTTCACGATCGCGTACGCCGCCTGTGCCGACGGCGCACGCCTCGAGAAGATCGGCGAGGGCGGCGTCTTCGGCATGCTCAATGCGGTCTGGGCCGTCGGCTCGCTGCTGGCGCCGATCATCGCCGGCTTCGTCTCTCAACAGGGGCCGACCTGGGCGACCTATGTCCTGGTTGGGATGCTCAGCGTCGTCACCCTGATCGTGCTGCGGCGCTCCGAGTCAGTGGTCGTCGCGGCTCGCCGCGCGGGCTACGATCCAGCGCAGTGAGCCTTCGCGTCCGAGCAGCTGGAGCAGTCGCCCGATTGGCGGGCGCGCTGTCGCGCGCGGCCGGCCGGGGCGGTGGCACCACGCTGCCCGGGCACGTCTTCCTGCGTCTCGCGCCGGCGGGAGTCGATCAGCTCGCAACGCAGTTCGCAGAGGGGATTGCGGTCATCAGTGCGACGAACGGGAAGACGACGACGGCAGCGATGCTCTCGCACGTCCTCGGCGCCGATCGCACCGTGTGCCGCAACGGCGCCGGGGCCAATCTGATGACCGGTGTCGTCGCGACCCTGCTGGCGCGTCCAGACGATGCAGACGTCGCGGTGCTCGAGGTGGATGAGGCGGCGCTGCCGGCGGTCGCAGCCGCCGTGCAGCCACAGGTCGTGGCGCTCGGCAACCTCTTCCGCGATCAGCTCGATCGGCACGGCGAGCTCGAGCTGGTCGCGGATCGCTGGCGATCCCTGACACGCGGTCTGCCGCCCGCGGTGACGCTGGTGCTCGGGGCCGACGATCCGGTCATCGACGCGCTGGGTGACGGACGGTCGCACGTCGTCCGCTACGGCATCGACGATCCCACCGTGGCGCTCGCGCAGCGGGACGCGGCAGCCGACTCCACGTTCTGCGTCCGCTGCGGCGCCGCCTACACGTACGACGAGGTCTATCTGGGGCATCTCGGCGCCTACCGCTGCCCCGCTGGCGATCACGCACGGGGTGCGCTCACGATCGCCGCTCGTGCGCTCGAGACCGACGGTGCCAACGGCACCCGCTTCCGGATCGATGCGCCGGATGGCTCCTCGGCGGTGTCGCTGCCGCTCCCCGGCCTCTACAACGTCGAGAACGCGCTCGCCGCGATCGCCACGGCCTACGTGCTCGGCGTGCCCACGGCCACCGCTGCGAGCAGGCTTGGCGACTTCCGCGCTGCGTTCGGACGTTTCGAGCGCATTGATGTGGCTGGCCGCGAGGTCGTGCTGATCCTCTTCAAGAACCCGACGGGCGCAAACGAGGCGCTGCGCGCGATCGCGCCGGATCTGCCGGGCGCGCACGTCGTGCTCGCACTCAACGACCGCATCGCCGATGGTCGCGACGTCAGCTGGATCTGGGACATCGATCTCGAGGACCGGTTCGGGACGGTCGGCAGCATCGTCTGCACGGGCACGCGCGCCGAGGACCTGGCAGTTCGGCTGCGATACGCGGGCGTGGCGATCGAGCAGATCGATCGTCTCCGCGACGTCGCCAGTGGGCTTGACGGGGCGGTCGCGAACGCGGCACCGGGTGAGCGGATCTACGTCCTCGCAACGTACACCGCGATGCTCGATCTGCACCGCGTGCTGGCGGAGCGTGGTTTGACCGAGCCCTTCTGGGAGGGTGGCCGCTGATGCTGCGCATCGTCCCCCTCTACCCCGAGCTGCTCTCGATCTACGGGGACCGTGGCAACGTCCGCGTACTCGAACAGCGGGCGCGGTGGCGCGGCCTTCCGGTGGAGGTCGTTCCGCTGATGCTCGGTGAGCAGCTCGATCCCGCGGCCGCCGACGTGATCCTGATCGGTGGCGGCCAGGATCGCGATCAGGCGCTCGTGGCCGAAGCTCTGATCGCCCAGGTTGCGGCCCTGCGCTCGGCGATCGCGGATGGCGTGCCGGTGCTCGCCGTCTGCGGCGGCTATCAGCTGCTCGGGCACAGCTACCTCGATCAGTCGGGACGCGAGACGCCCGGTACCGGACTCGTCGACCTCGTGACGCGTGCCGGAAAGCGTCGAATCATCGGCAACGTCGTCGTCGACGTGACGATGGAGGGATCGACCCAGCGACTGGTGGGTTTCGAGAACCACGCTGGTCGTACCGAGCTCGGGACCGGTGTCGCCCCGCTTGGTCGTGTCGTGGTGGGCGGCGGCAACATCGGCGACGGTCAGACCGAGGGCTGTCGCGTCGATCGCGTCATCGGCACCTACGTGCATGGGCCGCTGCTGCCGAAGAACCCCTGGCTCGCCGACCGGATTCTCGGTTGGGCCTGCGCGCATCGCGGGCTGTCAACCGACCTCGCACCGCTGGACGATCGTCTCGAGACGGCCGCCGCGACGGCGGCGATCGACGTCGCGCGCGCCGATGAGCGCCGCTAGGCGATCCACATCCGCCCGAGACTGACGAACGGGTCCTCAGGGCGGTAGCGGCGAAGGAAGTCGTGAATCGGCGGACGCAGATCAAGCTCGTGCAGGTGGTTGCGGTCGACGAAGGCATGGCCGAGCACCGCGTCGTCCTGTGACACCAAGGCGTCGGCGCGCTGCTGCTCGACCTCGACCCGGAAGATCATGTGGAGGATATGGCGACCATCCACGACGTCTGCGGGTGGGATGGTCTCGGCCATGGCAACCGGCCCGTGCACCGCATGCACGGGCAGACCACACTCCTCGGCGAACTCGCGACGCATGGCGTCCTCCAGCGGCTCTCCCTCCTCCACGCCACCACCCGGCAGCAGCCAGTACGTGCGGCCATCCTTCTCGTGCCGCACGAGCAGGATGCGCCCACCATTGGCCACCAGCGCCCCGACGCGAATCCGCGGACCGCTCATGCGCGCTTCCCGGTCGAGCCGAAGCCTCCCTCACCGCGCTGCGAGGCGGGCAACGCAGCCACCTCGGCGAAGCCGGTGCGCGGGAGCTGGATCAGGACCAGCTGGGCGATCCGCTCGCCGCTTGCGACGGTCCTCGTCTCGCGGGGATCGTGATTGACGAGGATCACCTTCACCTCGCCGCGATAGCCCGCGTCGATCAGACCGGGTCCATTGAGCACCCCCAGGCCCTCCTTCAGCGCCAGTCCGGAGCGCGGGACGACGAGAGCGGCCATGCCCTCGGGCAGCGCCATGGCAAAGCCGCACCCGACGGCCGCCCGTGCGCCGGGCGGCAACGTGACGGTCTCGGTGGCGTGCAGGTCGTAGCCGGCGTCGTCGGGGTGGGCCTGCAGCGGCAGTCGCGCCTCGGGATGCAGGCGCTGGAAGAGCACCTCGCTCATGCGATGGGCTCCGGGGTGACGGCGAAGCGCAGGTAGCGATCCCGCTCGGCCTTCGGCAGGCGGGCGTGGATGCGGACGCCATCGGCGGTGTCCTCGCGCTGCGAGATCGGGGCGCCCAGTGCGTAGAGCGACGAGAGCACGCTCCCCTCGGTGTGCGGCACCAGCAGCTCGACGGGCTCGAAACGGCCGGCGAAGTGCTCGGCGATGGCGATCTCGAGCTCCTCGAGACCCTCGCGGGTGTGCGACGAGACCTGCAGCGCGTCGGGCAGGCGGTTGGACAGCCGCTCGCGGTCTGCGGGCGCAACGAGATCGATCTTGTTGAGGACGACGATGCGCGGCAGCTCATCGGCGCCGATCTGGCTGAGCACGTCATCGACGGCGCGCATCTGCTCGTCGCGCTCCTCCTCGTCCAGCGAGGCGTCGACGATGTGCAGCAGCAGATCACCGGAAAGCGTCTCCTCGAGCGTGGAGGCAAAGGCCTCTACCAGCCCATGCGGGAGCTTGCGGATGAAGCCCACCGTGTCGGTGATCGTGTACTCCCGTCCGACATGCGTGAAGCGCCGCGTCGTCGGATCGAGGGTCTCGAACAGGCGATTCCGACTGGACACCTCAGCGCCGGTGAGGGCATTGAGCAGGCTCGACTTGCCGACGTTGGTGTAGCCGGCGAGCGAGACGGTTGGGACGATGCCCTCCGTCCGCTGCTTGCGCTGCAGTCGCCGCCGCCTGCCGGTCTCCTTGAGCTTGCGACGCAGCGCGGTAATGCGATCGCGCGCGAGGCGACGGTCCGTCTCCAGCTGTGACTCGCCGGGGCCGCGTGTGCCCACGCCGCCGCCCAGCCGTTCGAGGTGCTGCCACATGCCGCGCATCCGCGGGAGCTGGTACTCGAGCTGCGCGAGCTCGACCTGCAGCTTGCCCTCCGCGGAGTTCGCGTGGGCGGCGAAGATGTCGAGGATCAGGGCGGTGCGATCGATGACGCGGATCTTGAAGCGATTCTCGAGGTAGCGCTGCTGCGAGGGGGTCAGCTCGTCGTCGATGACGAGCACCTCGGCCTCGGTGGCCTTCAGCTCCTCCTCGAGCTCGTCGACCTTGCCCGAGCCGAGGTAGGTCTTCAGCTCCGGCTGGTCGCGGCGTTGGATCAGCTCGCCGACAGGCTCGCACTGCGCGGTGTGGAGCAGCTCCACGAGCTCGGCCAGGTCGGCTTCGATGCGCTGGTTCTGACGGGCGACGGCCGCGACGAAGGCCCGCTCGGGTGCCGTATCGCGGATCTGATGGAAGCCGTCGCCCACTAGGTCGGAGTCTACTCCGCTCAGGAGGAGGCGAGAACCGGCGCGATGCGGTCGAAGGCCTCGTGCAGGCGCTCCTCGGGGATCGTCAGCGCCATGCGCACGTAGCCCTCCCCGGCGCTGCCGTAGGCGCTGCCGGGCGTCACGACGACCGCGGCCTGCTCGAGGAGTCGCGTCGCGAAGTCGCTGGACGACTCCCGTGTGGGGATGGGCACCCAGAGGTACATGCCGCCCTGTGGGGGCGCGACGGGCATTCCCATCGCGGACAGGCGGGCACAGGCCAGATCCCGCCGCGCCCGGTAGATGGCCACCGGCGGTCCAGCGAGGTCGGTCTGGCGCAGGAGCCAGGCCGCCGTGCGCTGCAGGGCCGGGAACATACCCGAGTCGATCTGGGTCTTGAGACGCTGCAGCACGGCGATGATCTGCGGGTTGCCGACCGCGAAGGCGACACGCCAGCCGGGAATGGAAAAGGTCTTGGAGAGCGAGAGGATCTCGATGCCGCGGGCTCGGAACCCGGCATCGCTGAGGGCACTCGGCGCGGCGGCGTCATCGAACGCGAGCTCGGCGTAGGCGTGGTCATGGCACAGCACCAGATCGTGCTCGTCCCCGAAGGCCGCGAGGCGGGCGAACAGATCGGGCGCGGCAACCGCGCCGGTCGGGTTGTTGGGGTAGCCGCAGAGCAGCAGGCGTGCCCGTGCCGCCGCCTCGGCCGGCACGCCGGCCAGATCGGGCTGGAAGCCGTTGGCGGCCAGCAGGGGCAGGGGGTGTGAGCCGGCGCCCGCAAGCAGCGGACCGCCCGTGTAGACGGGGTAGCCGGGGTCGGCCACCAGCGAGAGGGATCCCGGATCGAGGACCGCCAGCGCCAGGTGTGCGAGTCCCTCCTTGGCGCCGAGCAGCGGCAGGATCTCGGTGGCAGGGTCGAGGGTCACACCGAAGCGCCGGGCGTAGTGCTCGGCCACGGCCTCGCGGAGCTCGGCCTGCCCGCTGTTGGTCGGGTAGCGGGCGGCATCGTCGCGCTGCACCTCCTCCGCGAGCCGCGCGCGGATGCGCGGATCCGGCGGCAGGTCGGGATCGCCGATCCCCAACGAGATCACGTCGACGCCGGCGGCACGCCGCTCCGCGAGCACGCGGTTGAGGCGGGCGACCACGTACTCGGGGATCGTGTCCATGCGGTCGGAGAAGCGCACGGCTAGGCCAGGCAGTCCGCGGGAATCGTGAGGCGCTCGATCCGACGCGCTGGTCCGTGCATCGTCACGAACCCGTCGTCGCCGACCTCGATCACGAGCTTGCCACCAGGCAGCTCCACCGTGACCGGCGACGTGGCCGTGCCGTTGGTGACGGCAGCGACCGCGACGGCGCAGGCGCCGGTGCCGCAGGCACGGGTCTCGCCCACCCCCCGCTCCCAGACGCGCATGCGGATGCGATGCTCGTCGAGGTGCTCGACGATCTCGACGTTGGCTCGCTCGGGGAACCATGGGTGGTGCTCGAGCGCGGGGCCCTCCTGCGCCAGCGGGAACGCCTGCACGTCGGCGACCGGGATCACGACGTGCGGATTGCCAACGCTGACGAAGGTGTGCGCGTACGGGAAGGCCTCGTCGGTGGGAACGTACTGCGGTCCGTCCAACCGCGCCTGGGCCATGCGCGCCGAGACCGTCTCCCCTGCGACGACGCAGGTGAGCACGCCGGCGGCGGTGCTGATCGTGAGGTGCTCCTGTCCCGTCTGCTCTGCGAGCCAACGGGCGACCATGCGCGTGCCGTTGCCGCACGCCTCGCTCTGCGTGCCATCAGGATTCCAGATGCGCATCGACACGTCGGCGTCATCGGCGGGCCCGAGCTCGAGCACGCCGTCGCCACCGAGGGTTGCGCAGATGCTGCGCACCTGATCCGGGTCGAGTGGCGCGGACAGGGCGCTCGCCGCGACGAGCAGGTAGCTGTTGCCCGCACCCTCCCAGCGCTCCGCCGGGACGCTCACGCTGCTCCCAGCTCCGCTGCGATCACACGCTCGCATTCCTCCAGCCGGCTGATCTCCACCCACTCGCCCGGCTGATGCGCCTGCGAGGGCTCGCCGGGACCGTAGTTGAAGGCCGGTACGCCCCAGGCGTGCATCGTGGCGACATCGGTCCAGGCCTGCTTCGGCTGGACGGGGAGGCCGCTGCGCTCCAGGAAGCTGGCCACGGCCGGGTCGGCGAGGCTCGGTGCGGCAGGGGGAGCGACGTCGCTCCAGGTGACCTCGGCGGCGGGACCGGCGAGCTCCTCGACCTCGGCCTTGGCCTGCTCGATCGACGTGCCCGGCGCAACGCGGGCGTTGACCCACAGCTCCACCCGGTCGGGAAGCACGTTGTGCGCCACGCCGCCGTTGATCATGGTGATGGTGGCGACGTCGCGGTACGTGAGGCCATCGACGACCGTGTCGATTGGCGCGCGGTTCGCGAAGCGACTGATCGCGTCCGCCAGGTCGCCCGAGATCGCGTTCTCGCCCTCCCAGGGGCGCGCGGCGTGGGCGGAGCGTCCCCGGAACACGAGCTGGGCGTTGAGCGAGCCGACGGCACCGGCGTGGATGGTGCCGCTCGAGGGCTCGAGCACGATCGCCATGGCCGGCTTGGGTTGCAGCAGGCGCGACTCGGCGAGCACGCGGTGGATGCCGTTGTCGGCATGCGGACCCTCCTCACGATCGTAGAAGACGCAGACCGTGGGGTGCGAATCGGCGGTCAGGCGCTGGAGCACCGCGAGCATGACCGCCACACCGCCCTTCATGTCGGCGGCACCGCGGCCGATGATGCGCGTCGGCGTGCGCTCCACCCCACCAGCCTCCCAGTTCGGCACCGTGTCGAGGTGGCCAACCAGCGCGATCGGCGTGCCCGCACCACCGGCGCGTGCCACGACCGAGTCGCCGATCCGCTCGTGTTCGAGGCCCAGAGCGCTGACCCGTCCTTCCACGAGGTTCGCGAGCTCGTGCTCCTCCCCGTACTCGGACCGCGTCGAGACGAGATCGAAGCAGATGTCCGCCACCGTTCCGCTGAGGAACGGTCTAGACATCGACGTCCAGGTCGCGCAGCGCGGCGTTGAGAGTCGTCTTGCGGTCCGTCGACTCGGTTCGCTCGCCGATGATCAGGGCACAGGGCACGTCGAACGTACCGGCGGCGAACTGCTTCGGGCGCGTGCCGGGGATGACGACCTTGCGGGGCGGCACGTGGCCGACGTGCTCGACGGGCTCGGCGCCCGTCACATCGATGATCTTCGTGCTGGCGGTCAGGATCACGCCGGCGCCCAGCACGGCCTCGGCGCCGATGTGCACGCCCTCGACCACGATCGCGCGGGACCCGACGAAGGCGCCGTCCTCGATGATCACCGGGCGGGCGCCGGGGGGCTCGAGCACGCCGCCGATGCCGACACCGCCGGACAGGTGGACGTCCTTCCCGATCCAGGCGCCCGAGCCGACGGTGGCCCAGGTATCCACCATGGTCCCTGCACCGACATGCGAGCCGATGTTCACGTACGACGGCATCAGCACGGCTCCGGGCTCGACGTACGCGCCGTAGCGGACGGTGGCCGGGGGCACGATGCGCACGCCGTCGACGGCGCTCTTGAGGGGCACCTTGTCGTGGTAGGTGTACGGTCCGAGCTCGATGATCTCCATCTTCTGGAGGCGGAAGAACAGCAGGATCGCCTGCTGGATCCAGCCGTTGACGCTCCAGCTGCCGTCGGTCTGCTGCGCGGCGAGGCTCAGCTCACCGCGGTCGAGACGCGCGATGGTCTCCTCGACGGCGCCGCGGGCATCCTCGGCAGGGGTGTCGCCGCTGAAGGCGGCCTCGATTGCGTGCTGGAGATCCGTGGACATGCCCGAATGGTATCGGGGCTAGGCCTGCAGGCGCTCCGCGATCTCCGCTGCGATGCGCTCGGGATCGCGGTTGGCGTCGATCGGCTCCGCGGAGCGCAGTCGGCGCAGCCACGTGTCCTGGCGCTTGGCGTACTGACGGGTGCGCGTCGAGAGTCGTCGCTCGCATTCGGCGCGGTCGATGCTCCCCTCGCGCAACGCACGCACATCGTCCAGGCCGTGGGCGCGAGCGGCGGTGTGGCTCAGCGGCCGTGGGTCGCTGAGCAGGGCGTTGATCTCGTCAATGCCGCCACCCTCGAGCAGGTGCGGCGTGCGTGCATCGATGCGTGCGTGCACGAGCGCGCGATCGATGTGGAGACCGAAGAGCCGCGTCGGGTGCCGCACGCTGTCGGTCCAGAGGGCGTCGTCGGTCTCGGGCGCCAGCGACTCGCCCAGCTCTGCCAGCTCCAGCGCGCGCACGATGCGGCGCGTGTCCGCCGGCGCGATCCGCGCGGCGGCGACTGGATCGATCGCGGTCAGGTGGGCGTGCGCCCGGTCCGGACCCAGATCCTGCACCTGTACCCGAATCCGCTCCCGTGCCGCCTGCGCCGCCTGGGGTGGAAATGCGAGCTCTGCGAGTGCCGCGCGCAGGTACAGGCCCGAGCCACCCGCCACGATCGGCGTTGCGTCTCGCGCGAGGATCTCGTCGATTGCCGCATGCGCGTCAGTGGCGTACTGCACCACGTCGTACGGCTCGTGCGGATCGACGTGGCCGAGCAGATGATGCGGCACGCCCTGCTGTTCCGTGGCCGTGGGCTGGTTGGTGATGCGCTCCAGACCCCGGTAGATCTGCATGGAGTCGGCGGAGACGACCTCGCCGCCGATCAGGTGCGCCAGAGCGATCGCGGCTGCGGACTTGCCGGAGGCCGTGGGGCCGTAGATCGCGACGACGCGCGTGGTCATGGTCAGACCGGAACTGCGCTCTCGACGCGGCCGCGCAGCGTCTGCGACGTCGTCTCCTCGACGCGGATCGACACCGTCGTGCCAGCGGGCGCTGCGGGCGTGAAGAGGGCGGTCTTGTTGCCGCGGGTCTTGCCGCGGAAGACCAGCGGATCGGTGCGGCTGGGCCCCTCCGAGAGGACCTCCTGCACCGTGCCGACGAGCGCGGCGTTGCGACGAGCGGCGTGGGTCTGGACGAGTTCGACGAGTCGGGCCAGGCGTTCGTGCTTCACCTCGTCCGGTACCTGATCGTCGAAGCCCGCGGCCTCTGTTCCGTTGCGCGGGGAGTAGATGAAGGTGAAGGCGTGGTCGAACGATGCCTCGTCGTAGACACGCAGCGTCTCCTGGAAGTCCTCCTCCGTCTCACCGGGGAAGCCGACGATCACGTCGGTTGTGAGGCTGATGTCCGGCATCGCCTCGCGCAGGCGGACGACGAGGTCGAGGAAGCGCTCGCTGTCGTAGGTGCGCCGCATGCGCTTGAGCACGCGCGACGATCCGGACTGCAGGGGCAGGTGGAGCTGGTTGCAGACGGCGGGCGACTCGGCCATGGCGGCGATCACGTCCCCGCGCATGTCCTTCGGATGCGGGCTCATGAACCGGATGCGGCTGATGCCGTCGATGGCGTCGACGGCGCGCAGCATCTCGGCGAAGGTGCAGCGTTCGTCGGGCGGGAGGTCGCGCCCGTAACTGTTGACGTTCTGCCCGAGCAGCATCACCTCGGAGACGCCATCGGCGGCCAGGGACCGCGCCTCGGCCAGGACCTCGCGTGGATGACGCGATCGCTCGCGGCCGCGCACGCTCGGGACGATGCAGTAGCTGCACACGCTGTTGCAGCCCATCGACAGCTGCAGCCAGGCCTGGAAACTGCGCTCGCGGCGCTTCGGAAGATCGGCGGCGAAATCGTCGAACGAGCCGAAGGCGCCTCGCTCGGCACCGGGACTCGCCGTCAGCACCTGCTGGAGGGCGCCGATGCGTCCCGGGCCCACGGCGGCGTCGACCCACGGGAAGTCGCGGAAGATCGCCTCGCGGGTCGACTCGGCCCAGCAGCCGGCGACGATGATCTGGAGGCCGGGCTCTGTCGCCTTGCGGTTCTTGGCGTTGTGCAGATGCTGCACGAGGCGGTCGTCGGCCTTCTCGCGGATGGTGCACGTGTTGAACACGAGCACGTCCGCCTCCTCACCACTCGTCGCCTCCCCCATGCCGGCCGCCTCGAGCATGCCCTTGATGCGCTCGGAGTCATGCACGTTCATCTGGCACCCGAAGGTGGTGACGTGGAAGCGGCGCATGGCTCTAGTGCGCCAGCTCGCTGGTGCGCGATTCGCGGATCACCGTCACCTTGATCTGCCCGGGGTACTCGAGCGAGTCCTCGATCTCTGCGGCGATCTCGCGTGCCAGCAACGCGGCCATGTCGTCGTCCACCAGGCTCGGCTTCACCATCACGCGCACGTCGCGACCGGCCTGCATCGCGAAGCACCGCTCCACGCCGGGGCGGCGCATGGCGATCTCCTCAAGCGCCTCGAGGCGCCTGACGTACTGCTCGAGGCTCTCGCCGCGCGCGCCCGGTCGCGCAGCGGAGATGGCGTCGGCGGCGATCACCAGCACGGCCTCGACCGATTGGGGCTCGACGTCGTAGTGGTGAGCCTCGACGGCGTGCGCCACCGCCTCGCTCTCGCCGAACTTCCGGCAGAACTGGCCGGAGATCACGGCGTGAGGCCCCTCCACCTCGTGCGTGACGGCCTTGCCGATGTCATGCAGGAGGGCAGCCCGCCGTGCGACACGCTCGTCGGCACCGAGCTCCACCGCCATGATCGCAGCGAGGTGCGCGCACTCCAGCGAGTGCTTGAGCACGTTCTGCCCGTACGACGTGCGGTAGTTGAGCCGGCCGAGGATCGCGAGGAGCTCGGGGTCGATGCCGGGGACGTTGGCTTCGAAGGAGGCCTGTTCACCCGCCTCTCGGATCTTCTCCTCGATCTCCTCCTTGGCCTGGTAGTAGGTCTCCTCGATGCGGGCCGGGTGAATCCGCCCATCGGCAACGAGCTTCTCGAGCGTGATGCGCGCGATCTCGCGCCGGACTCCGTCGAAGGCGGAGAGCGCGACGGCGCCGGGCGTGTCGTCGATGATGATGTCAACGCCAGTGGTCGTCTCCAGCGCGCGGATGTTGCGTCCTTCGCGGCCGATGATCCTGCCCTTGAGGTCATCGGATGGCAGCTGGACCGTCGTGACGGTCGTGGCGGCGGCGTAGCTCGACGCGGTGCGCTGGATGGCGGTGCCGATGATCGAGCGGGCGCGACGATCGCCCTCCTGGCGCGCCTCCTCCTCGATGCGGCGAGACAGTTGCGCCGCGTCGTGGCGTGCGCCCTCCTCGACCCGGGCCAGTACCTGGACCCGCGCCTCCTCGCGGGTCATGCCGCCCACGCGCTCCAGCTCCCGATCGGCGCGACTCTGCGCCTCCAGCAGGACGACCTCGGCATCACGTAGCGCCTGCTCACGCTCTCCGGCCGCAAGCTCTCGCTCGGTCACGGCGGTCTCGTTGCGGAGAGCGGTCTCCTCGCGGGCGGCGATGCGCTCCTCGAGACGGGACACCTCGACGCGCTGCGCATCGAGCTCGCGCTCCATGTCGCGGCGCAGCTCGAGCAGCTGTGCCTTGGCGTCGATCTCGGCCTCCCGGCGAATGGCGTCGGCCTCGCGCTGCGCCGTGGCGATGGCGCGCTCCGCCTCGGCGCGCTTGCCTTCGGCCTCGGCGCGGCGCGCCTCCAACTCCCGTATGGCAGCTTCGTCGTGGACCTGCATGGCCTTCTGCATGCGCGAGCGCACGACCAGACCGACGACGGCACCGCCTACGACCAACGCGGCCATCGCCGCGACTACGGTCACTAGCACCTGGTTCTCCTGACGTTCGAAAAAACTGCACCCGGGGGCGCAGGGGAAATATCTGTCCGGAAGGGTAGCGCGGTGCCGCAGCACGCTCGTCGGTGACGCCGCCGCTCGTGGCGCTACGGCCCGTCGACGTCGGGTACGGGCAGGAGGCGCTCCGCGACGCTCTCGTCGAAGCCCCGCGCGGCGAGACGCTGCCAGCCCTCGGCGGCGTCGCGCGCCCCGAGCGCGATCCGGGCGGCGGCGTCGAGCTGCTCGTCGTCGAGGCCAGCCAGCGTGCGTTGGATCAACGCGGCGTCGACGCCGGCCGCGTGCAGATCGTGCTCGATCCGCGCCGGTCCCCACCCCTTGCCCAGCAGGTGCTCGACGCGGTTGGCGGCATGCCGTGCATCGTCGACCGCGCCGAGTTCGGTGAGGCGCTCGATGGCCTCGCGTGCGGCGTCGTCGCCATCGCGACGGGCGAGACGCTGCTCCAGTTCGCCGCGGGCGTGTGAGCGCCGACCAACCAACTGGGCGCCACGGAGGAGCGCGCGCTCCCGCTTGGCCTCTGCCTCCGCCTCGACGATCAGGTCGGCAGGC
>JBILWG010000020.1:0-18938 GCA_044369995.1 Gaiellales bacterium
TCGGCTCGCCGATGTCGAAGCCCGGGAGGGAGACCTCCGGCGAGATCGCGACCGACGTGGTGTCCGAGACGTAGCGGAGCGCGTGGGACTCGCTGTTCATATCCTCGATCTCGATCTCCAGCTGCTGCGTGCCGAAGGGGTAGTCGCGCAGCGACAGGATGCTGTTGAAGGCTCCCTGGAAGCGTGTGAGGTAGTACCACGAGCCATCAGGCTGGAGCACGGGCGCGTCCTGGCTTGGCCACGACATCAGCTGCCAGGCCTCGTAGAGGTTGGTGAATTCCATTGACTTCCACGGCTGCAGATCCTTGTTTGTCCAACGCATCCAGACGTAGAGATCGGCGAGGAAGCTATTCGTCTGTGGGTCGACGTTCTGGATGTTGTCGATGTACGCGCCGATCAGGACGTCCTTTGGGCCGAGCTTGGCGGGTGCATCCGTGGTGGACGCCGCTGCGGCTACGTGCGAGCCAGAGGGCGACCACACGGCAAGCGTGATCGCCGCTAGGAGCAGCAGAGCCGTTCCAAGCGCGATGACTCCGTTGCGGCGTTGAGGCATTAGGCGACGCGGACGGGCATCGACTTGACGCCGTTGACGAAGTTCGAGCGCACGCGGCGCACAGGACCGTTTGGTTCGAGTTTCAGGTCACGTGCAATGAGCTCCTCGAGCATCACCCGAATCTGCAGACGTGCCAGCCAGGCGCCGAGGCAGAAGTGCGGGCCACCACCGCCGAACCCGAGGTGCGGATTCGGGTGCCGGGTGATGTCGAAGGCATGCGGATCGGCGAAGACGTCCTCGTCGTAGTTGGCGCTCATGTACCACATCACGACCTTGTCGCCCTTGGCGATCTCCCGGCCGCGCAGCTCCGTGTCCTCCAGCGCCGTACGGCGCATGTACAGCACCGGCGTGGCCCAGCGGATGATCTCCTCGACGGCCTTGTCCATCAGCTCCGGCTGCGCGCGCAGGAGCTCCCACTGGTCGGGGTTGTCGATGAAGGCCTTCATCCCGTGTGTCAGCGTCGTGCGCGTGGTCTCGTTCCCCGCGAGGATGAGGATCTGGAACATGTTGCAGTACTCGAGCGGTGTCAGCTGGTCGCCGTCGACCTCGGAGTGGATCAGGCGCGAGACAAGGTCGTCGGTCGGGTTGGCGCGACGCTCCTCACCGATCTGGCGGCCGTACTCGAACACGTGGTACGAAGCCGGGCTGCCAAAGGGCAGATCCTTCGGATCGACGCCCGGCGGCAGGCTGTCGTAGTCGGGCGCGTAGTCGGGATCGTCGATCGCGATCATCTGGTTCGACAGCGTGATCAGGCGATCGGCGTCCTCGGGTGGCACACCGAGGATGTTGAGCAGCACCGTGATCGGCAATGGCTCGGCGACGTCGAGCACCCAGTCGAACTCGCCGCGTGCCGTCGCCGTATCGAGCAGGCGCGCGGCGGTCGCGCGGGCAAAGGCCTCGTGCGCGTTGACCGACTTGGGCGTGAAGAGGGGAGACACGACGCGGCGTAGGTGCTGGTGCAGCGGTGCGTCAGAGTCGATCAGGCTGCGGCGCTTCTCGAGCGACTCGGGCTCGACCTCCTCCAGCATCGTCAGGCCCTCGCCCGACGAGAACACCTGCGGGTTCTTGGACACCGCGACGACGTCCTCGTGCTTGGTGATCGCCCAGAAGCCATGGTTCGGTGCGGGCTCCGGATGCCAGTGGACAGGGTCCTCGCGGCGCAGCAGCGCGAACTCGTCGTGGAGGATCTGCTCCTCCCAGAGCTCGGGCGTGATCAGGTCGACGCGGCTCAGATCATCGGTGGGTGTGCTCACGGGGGAAGCCTAAACGCAGAAGGCCCCCGTCCGCTGCCGGCCGAAGCCGGAGCGAACGGGGGCCGCATGCAGTCCGCTACGAGGCGGGGACGTCCTCGTGCAGGTAGCGACCGATGCCCGCGTACTTCTGCGGGTTCGTGGCCCGCAGGACCAGCGCGATGATCACGCCGATGGCGAACACGATGATCGGCCAGACCCACAGGTACTGGATGAACGGCACGTCGGCAGCAGCCGACAGATCACCGCGGAACTTGAACAGCAGGTAGACCGCGTAGGCCTGCGTGACCGTCGCGACGATCGGGGCGATCAGCGTCTTGAACCAGTGGAAGCCATCCTTGGCCTTCGACAGGAAGTAGTAGATGATCGCGACCGACACCAGCGCCTGGATGGCGAGGATGCCGGCAACGCCGAGCAGCGGGCTCCACGTGCCGAGCTTGAGCAGCGCACCGAGCGCCGTCGAGTCGTACAGGAAGAACGCGCCGACCCAGATCAGCACGAAGATACCGGCCACGACGCCGGCAACGTGCGGCGACTTGTGCTTCGGATGCGTCTTGCCGAGCGCGCTCGGGAGCACACCCTCACGACCCATCGAGAACAGGTAGCGGCACGCCGTGCTGAAGAACGCCATCTGGCAGGCGAACGAGCCCGTGATGATGAAGATGCCGAACAGCGTCGTCAGCCAACCACCGACGTACTGGTCGGACATCGGATAGAAGATCGAGCCGATCTCGCCCGCGTACTGCTGGTTGACGAGATCGACCGAACCCTGCTTGCCCGCCGAGGCGACGAACATCCACATCACGAACACGTAGAGGACGCCGAGACCGATCACCGACACGTACATGGCCGGTGCCATGACCTTCTTCGGCTCCGTGGCCTCCTCCGCGTAGTTCGGCGCCATCTCGAAGCCGACCCACGACCAGAACGCCGCGAACAGGGCGATGCCCGTCGCGCCGGCGGCGATCGCCATGTTGCCGCCCGAGTCGAACACGTTCATCGGGTTGAGCGAATCAACCGCGAGCCCGTCCGGACCACCGCCCTGAATGAGCACTGCAACCGAGAAGATCAACAGCACCGCGAGCTCCGCGATGAGCGCGATGCCGAGCACGCGAGCCGTCACCTCGACGTGGAAGAACATGAACGCCGTCATCAGGATGATCGTGCCGAACAGGAAGATCCAGACGGGGATATCCCAGCCGAACCACTCCATCAGGTTGGCGTTGGCGAAGTACGCCGTCACGCCGGTCACCGCTGCTGAGAACACGAGGTAGCAGAAGGTCATCAGGATTGCCGTGCCCATGCCCATGACGCTGCCGAAGGCATGCGAGATGAACGAGTAGAAGCCACCAGCGGCCGTCACGCGCCGCGCCATCTCGATGTAGCCCACCGAGAAGATCGTCAGCACGATCGTGGCGAGGATGAACGCGCCCGGCACAGCCCAGCCGGCGCCGAGAATGCCGACCGGTCCGTTGAAGAGCATGGCCGAGATCGGCGCGGCTCCCGTGACGCAGCAGAAGAGCACCTGACGCGTGTTCAGGGCACCCTTCGCAAGTTGGTGTTGCCCGGTCATCGGATTGATGATGTCCGCGGCAGGAGCGTTGCTCCCGGAATCCGTAGCCAAGTCCCTCTCCTTTTTCTCCGTGTCCCCTCCCCGGCCGGAGCATTCCGACTGCAGGACGGTTAGCAGCCTATAGGTTCGCCATGACGGAATGCAACCCTTCCGTATCGTCATATGCCGCACGATTAGGGGAAAATCCGCGATTCCCGACATCGAAATCGCGCAATTCAGCGCGATCGGTAGGATTCCCTCCGAGGAGGAACGGTGACCGACACGCTGGATCTAGCTGCCATCGAGTTGAAGGACCCCGACGTGTATCTGCACGGCGTGCCGCACGAATCCTTCCGCCTGCTGCGCGAGCACGATCCTGTTCACTGGCATCCGGAGACCGCCCCCGATCCGGGCTTCTGGGCGATCACCAAGCACGCTGATGTCGTCGCGATCTCGAAGGATCCCGAGCGCTTCTCGTCGGGTGAGCGATTCATCTACTACGAGGAGATCCCCGCCGACGCGCTGGAGATGCGGCGCTCGATGATCGAGACGGACCCGCCGGACCACACGCGCCTGCGTCGCATCGTCAGTCCGCTCTTCACGCCGAAGATGGTCGACGCGTATCGTGGACACACTCGCGCCGTCGCCGACCGTCTGCTCGACAACGCGCTCGCCAAGGGCGAGTTCGACTGGGTGCACGACATCTGCGAGATGATGCCGATCCGCGTGTTCGTCGACGTCTTCGGCGCGCCCGAGTCCGACGCCGACTACCTGGCCAAGCTCGCGAACATGCTCGTCGCCATCGACGATCCCGATCTCGCGCCGCCGCCGGAGATGTACGAGCACGCCCGCGCCCGCGGCTACGAGGAGCACCAGCTGCCGTTCAACAGTCCCGCCGCGCTCTACCTCTTCGATTACGCGCGCGAGCTGTGCGAGGCGCGCCGCCAGGATCCGCAGGACGACCTCATCACCCGGTTGGTCTCTGCCGAGTGGGAGGGCGAGCGGCTGACGGACTCCGAGCTCGTCAACTTCTGCCAGCTCCTCGTCTTCGCCGGCAACGAGACGACACGCAACTCGCTCGCCACCGGCATGCACCAGTTCATCGTGCAGCCCGAGCAGTTCGACCTGCTCGATCAGGATCGCTCGCTGATGAAGGGCGCCGTCGAGGAGGTTCTGCGCTGGGCCACTCCGATCTACACGTTCCGTCGCACCGCGACCGAGGATGTCGAGCTGCGCGGCAAGGAGATCCGGAAGGGCGACAAGCTGATGCTGTACTACATCAGCGCCAACTACGACGAAGAGGTCTTCGAGGACCCGCAGCGGTTCGACGTGACGCGCGATGCATCAGCGCAGGTCGTCTTCGGCGGTGGCGGGCCCCACTATTGCCTCGGCGCATTTCTTGCGCGGATGCAGGTCGAGACGCTGTTTACCGCGGTGCTTGATCGTGGCCTGCGGCTCGAACTGGCGGGCCCGACAGCGCGGCTGCGCTCCAATTTCGGCAACGGCTTCAAGACGATGCCTGTACGGGCGGTGGCCGGCCGATGACGGCTATCCTGCCGCGAGTGGTGCCCTCGGGAGGGGCGACGATGACAAGGAGGCCCGATCCATGGGTGCTGGTGACTTCGATCTGCTGAAGGCAATCGAGAAGGGCGAGATCCGCGAGGTCGAAGTGGCCTGGGCGGACCATCAGGGGTACCCGCGCGGCAAGCGCATCCCCGCCGACGTCTTCGTCGGCCGCCTTGACAAGGGCATCGCCTTCGCCGACGCCTCCCTCACCTGGGACTACGAGGGCGACGTGCTCGACGGCTGCCGTGTCTCTGGCTGGGAGACCGGCTACCCCGATTTTCATGTCATCCCCGACGTCACGACCGCGCGTCGCCTGCCGTGGCGCGAAGGCGTCGCGATGGTCCAGGGCGACGTCAAGGACCACCATGGCGACCTGGTCAAGTACGCGCCGCGCGGCGTGCTGCGCCGCGTTGTTGATCGCCTCGCCAAGTTGGGCTACACCGCTTCGGTTGGCGTCGAGATCGAGTTCTACATGGTTGATGAGGACGCGCAGCCCGTGGGTGATGGCATCCAGTGCTACTCGCTGTCGAAGGCCAACGACCTCGAGCCCGCCTTCAGCGAGCTGCTCGATGGCCTCCGCGGCTTCGTCGACGTCGAAGGTTCCAACGTTGAGTACGGCCCCGCGCAGTGCGAGGTCAATCTCAACCACGGCGACCCCATCTGGGCCGCCGACCAGGCGTTCCGGATGAAGTACGGCATCCGCGAGGTCTGTCGGCGCCACGGCGTCGTCGCGACCTTCATGGCCAAGCCGTTCAACGGCCAGTCGGGCTGCTCGATGCACCTGCACGTCTCGCTCTGGAAGGACGGCAAGCCGGCCTTCGCGCCGGTCGACGGCTCCGAGTCGGAGGCCGCGCGCTGGGCCATCGGCGGCATGATGGAGCACCTCGCGGGCATCACCCTCCCGGGTGCCCCGACGGTCAACTCCTACAAGCGCTTCGAGGCTGGGAGCTTCGCGCCGACCACCGCCACGTGGAGCCGCGACAACCGCACCTGCGCCATCCGCTCGCTGATCGAGGGCGAGAAGTCCACGCGCGTCGAATTGCGCACCGGCGCCTCCGATGCCAACCCGTACTGGGCGATCGCCGGCATGCTCGCCGCGGTCTGCGCCGGCATCGAAAGCAAGGCCGATCCGGGCGAGGTCATGAGCGGAAACCTCTACGAATCGGGCGACGTCCTGCCGACCACGCTGATCGATGCGGTCGCCGCGTTCCGCAAGGACACCGTCATCCAAGAGATCTTGGACAACGATGTGTGTAATGACCTGTGCATCATCTCTGAGCGTGAGTGGAACTCGTTCATCTCCGCGGTCACCCAGTGGGACTACGACCGCTACCTGAAGATCGTCTGACCGAAGGAGCCATCGTGGCCGCTGTTGAGAAGCCCAAGAGGACTACCGCCAAGGCGAAGCCCGCGACTGCCGCCAAGCTCAAGGTGGCGGCAAAGCCCGTTGCTGCAGCGAAGCCGAAGGCGGCTCCGAAGCGCGCCGCGGCGGCCAAGATCGTGCCGAAGTACAAGGCCGCCAAGATCACCAAGGAGCGCAAGCGCAAGCTCGTGCCACGCCCCACGGTGCATCCGGGCGCCCTTGCCCAGGCCCGCGCCTTCCCGGTGCTCGAGTCGATCTTCACGCGGCGCTCGCGCCGCTTTGCGCTCGGCGCCGAGCTGACGGGGCCGCTGGCCTTCCGCTCCGACAAGGAGCCGATCCCGCTCGCGTACGAGGAGGAGGCGATCCTCGTCGCCGCCGCGACGGGCATCTCCGGCATCGCGACGGAGGAGTGGCCCTTCCTCGACGACGACGGCGATTCGACGAGTGGCGACAAGATCGGCTCGTTCACGGGCCGCACGTATCCCTCGCCGCTCGCGAACCACAACGTCGAGCTGTTCTGGACGAACGACGATGGTGTCTTCGCGCTGCCGCAGCGCGACGTGCGCCCGGTCAAGCACAACCAGCTGGCCGATGACAATGCGCCGAACGAGCTGTATCGGCAGGCCGTGAAGCTGGCCGACGAGCGTCTGCATATCCCGCGTGATCGTCCGAACCTGTTTGCGTTCAATCACCGCATCCCGAACGCGCAGGGCACGTCGTTGTTCATGCCGATCACGGACATCACGCGCCAGTGCATCTCGGCGATGCTGCTCTACTTCGACGCGCCGCACGGCTACTACCTCGTCGACCCGCATCTGAACGGCGATCCGCTCCGCGAATACGTCAAGAGCGGCCTGCTGGATCCGGCGCACGCGGTGGACTTCTGGGAGTTCGAGCGCTGGCAGATGGTCGACGCGAATGGCGTCGAGCAGGGCCTGATGGTCGGCAACCTGATGCACGCGACGCAGGCAATGGGCCTCGGCGGCCACCCCTTCAACGGCGGCAAGGGCCGCGTCACGATGGGTGGCGAGAAGTACTGGCACGACATCGGCGGCAAGGGTCCGTGTGGGTCGCTCGGCTTCGAGATGCTCGAGATCCCGTCTGACGCTCCGCTGGGCGCGGGCGAGGCGGTTCCCGTGGGACTCAAGGGCGTCTTCGAGGCGGCGATGCCGCCGTTCCAGAAGAACATGGACAAGGCGGTCGACAGCGTCGTCGATATCCGTTGGGGCAAGAAGGGCCTGTTCGAGGATGACACGCGTCCGATTCCGTGGACGAACCGCAAGGTGATCGATCAGATGCCGCGTCCGTCCGACGAGGCGATCGCCGCCACGAAGACGATGTGCAACTACATCTGGAACACGTACGGCCGCTTCCCGGCGACGCTCGATCCGATGCTGATGACGGTCTGGTACCAGGCCCAGCACCTCGATCTCGACTTCTACAAGAAGTACTACCCGGCCGAGGTGATTCCGCCGCGCGTGGCCAACCACATGCGCGACTGGCACGGCATGGGCTGCGACTGCTGCTGACGACAGGCAGTCCTCGAGGGGGCTCGGTCGGCAATGACCGAGCCCCCTCGAGGACATCCCGTCGCTGCGATCGCGTCTTGCCGGCTCGCAGGCATAGCCGCTAGCAGCCGGCTACGAAGTCGAGCACGATCCGGTTGAAGTTCTCTGGCCCCTCCTGGAAGGGCTGGTGCGCCTGTTCGGGCACGCCGACGAGCTGCGCGCCGGGGATCAGCGACGCGATCTGGTGCGAGTGGCGCGGGGGGCAGATGATGTCCTCTTCGCCATAGAGCACGAGTGTGGGCGCGATGATCGCGCCGAGCCGGTTGCGCGTGTCGTGGTCGAGGATCGCACGTGCGGTGCGCTGGAACGCATCGAGTTCCTGTGGGTAGGGGTGCTCGAGAAACGCCGCGGCGAAGCCGTCGATGCGGCCGTCCTCCCAGACGGCACGCGAGTACGTCGAGCCGAGGAAGTAGCGGAGGAACTTCTCGTCGTCGTCCGCCAAACCGGCGAAATAGATCGAGCTCTCGATGAAGTTTCGAAAGAGCTGGTCCGAGTACGCCCACGAGCCCACGATCACCAGACTGCGCACAAGATCGGGTCGAGCAAGCGCCAATTCCTGCGCGATCGCCCCGCCCATCGAGAAGCCCATCACATGCGCGCGGGTGACGCCCAGCTCGTCGCACAGCGCGATCGCGTCTGCAGCCATGTCGCCGATGCCGAACTCGCCGTCGGGCAGCGACGAGCGCCCGACGCCGCGGTTATCGATCACCGTCACGCGGTAGTGCTCACTGAGGGCTGCGATCTGTCCATCCCACGCGGAGACATCGTCACCGAGGCCGCAGAGCAGCAGCACGTCATCACCCTCGCCCTCTTGGAGGTAGTGGAGCTCGACGCCGTTGACGTGTGCGTGTGGCATGCGGGAAGCCTAGTCCCATGACGCCCAAAAACCATGGTCCCATGCGGCGGCGGCGCATATATGCGGACAAGATGGGCCCGGGCCCATGGTGTCATGCCCGAAAACCCTGCACTGGAGCCAAACGACGAAAACGGCGTGTGCGAGATCCGCATGATTGCTTGCTTCTTGAGCGCGCGCAACTGACATGGTGGGCCCGGGCCCATCGTGTCATGCAGCGGCGTAGCCGTTGCATGAGCACCGTGCAGGCTGGTGCGAGGGTGTGGTTAGCCGGCGCCGACGGCGGCGATCGCCGTGACGGCGGCGATCACGGTGACGATGCCGACCCACTGGCGGGCACGCAGGCGCTCCTTCAGGACGACCATGCCGACGATCACGCCGACGGTAGCGAACTGCGCCGCGAGCACGCCGGCAACGGCGACGGGGCCGCGGTCGGCGGCGGCCACGAAGAGGAGGGAGGCGACCGAGTCGCCGATGCCCCAGGCCGCCACGTTCTTCCAGTCGAAGCGGGCGTTGGCGGTGACGCCCATCTTGATACCGATCGGCAGTGCAAACAGCAGCGCGACGACGCGCACCAGGACGAAGCCCCAAATCACGCCGACCTCGTCGGCGACCGGTGCGGCCATGGTGAGGATGCCGCCCCAGATCAACGCGGCGAAGACCGCGCGTAGCGCGCCGCTCGACTGGCCCGCCTCGCTCGTGCCCATCGCGGCGAGGACGACGCCGATGACCGCGAACGGCAGCAGCAGCAGCACGCGCGTGTCGATCGACTCGCCGAGGAGGATCGCGAAGACGGCGGCAACGGCGCCCTCGCACGCGATCGTCGGCGCGACGATCGTCAGCTTGCCCTTCTGGAAGGCGCTGAAGGCGACCAGGTAGCCGGCCAGCGAGAGGATGCCCATGCCGACGATGAGGACCGCGCCCTTGGCAGTGATGTGGGGCAGCCCCCCGGCGAAGAAGATGATCGGCGACGTGACGAGCAGACCGACGACGATCGACCCGATCACCGTCGGCACGATGCCGAGGTTGCGTGCGGCGCGAGCGAGCTGCACCTCCGGCAGACCCCACGACAGCGCGCAGAGCACACCAAGGACGATGGTGATGCCCACTCAGGCGTCTCGCTGCATCAGAGCGTCTCGTCGAGCCACGCCGTGATCGTCTCGACGCAGCGCTGCGGCTCCTCGAGCTGCGGGCAATGCCCCGACCCCTCGAACACCACGTACGCCGAGCCGGCGATGTTGTCCCGACACCACTCGCCCATCGCGAGCGGGATCAGACCCTCGTGCGTGCCCCAGACGTTGAGCGTCGGCGTGGAGCCAGAGGCGATCGCCTCGCACGCGTTGTAGAGCGTCTGGTCGAGCAGGATCGCGGACGCCGCGTTCGCGCCGAGCAGGCACGACTCCTCCGCACACCAGGCGACATCCTCGTCGCTGAGCGGCTCCTGGAACATGACGGGAGCAAAGTGCTCCATCGCGCCGCGGAAGTCGGCCTGGCAAGCGGCGATGAACCCGTGGATCGCCTCGAGCGACAGCGGTCCGTACGGGAAGTCCTCGCACTGCAGGTCGGTCGGTCACGCTCAGCTCGACGCCCGTGCCGATGGAGATGGGGCGCGCATCCGAGCCGAATGGCGCGCTGGGACGGATCATCACGGCACCAGCACGAAGCGGCCCTTGACGTCGCCCTTGCGCAGGCGCTCGTGGGCGATGGCGGCGTCCGTCAGCGGCAGGCGCTCGACCACGTGGCGGATGTGCTCCTTCTGCGCGAACGCGATCAGCTCGGCGAAGTCGTCGAGGGAGCCCCAGACGCTCGTCGTCAGCTTGGCCTCCATCGGGACGGCGCCGAAGCCGAACGGCACGCGACCCCCGTGCAGGCCGATCGCGATCAGGATGCCCTGACGGTCGACGAGACGCACAGCGTCCTCGAGTGACTTCTGCCCGGCCACGAAGTCGAGCACTGCCGCGTACGGACCGTCGAGTTCGGCGGGGTTGGCCGCCTCGCTGGCGCCGATCTCCTTCGCCGTTGCGCACTTGGCGGGATCGGGATCGCCGACGTGCACCTCGGCATCGGTCATGGCCGCGAGGTACTGCACTGCGTACTGGCCGAGGCCGCCGGCGCCGAGCACGAGCGCGCGCTTGCCCTTGCCGAGGTACGGCAGCGCCTGCTTGACGGCGCGGAAGGCAGTTAGGCCGCCGCAGCCGAGCGGCGCGGAGTCGATCGGATCGAGATCGCCGAGCGGGAAGATGTAGCGCCGGTGCGGAACCAGCATGTAGTCGGCGTACCCGCCTTGGTCGAACATGCCGGCCTCGTGGCTGTCCGGACAGATCATCTCGCAGCCCGCGGCGCAGAACCGGCAGTCGCCGCAGCCCCACGGCGTGTACACGAACACGTTGCCGTGCTCCTCGGTCCAGCCGGTCACCTCGTGGCCGAGCGTCAGCGGCCGCGGCTTGTCGCCGAAATCCCCGTCGACGACGTGGATGTCCGAGAAGCAGACGCCGCAGGCATTCACCTTCACGACGACCTGATCATCATTGGCCGCGACGGGCATCTCGATCTCGTCGAGATGCAGCTCCTTGTCGCCGCTGTGTAGCCGCACTGCGCGCATTCCCTGTCCTCCCCTGGACGTCTGGCGGAAGCCTACCGCGATCGCGCGACGATCAGCTTCGGATTCGGGTCTGGCCCCGTTCCGACCCTGATTGTCAGGCGTGGTCGCCGTCGTAGCGGACGGGGATGCGCTTGATGCCGTTGAAGAAGTTCGACCGCATCCGCGCGACCTCGCCGTTGAGGTACAGGTCGGGCAGGTACGGCAGCAGCTCCTCGAGCCAGATCTTGATCTCGAGGCGCGCGAGGTGCGAGCCGAGGCAGTAGTGCGGACCGCCGAGACCGAACGCCATGTGCTTGTTGGGCGTCCGGCCGACGTCGAATTGCATCGGGTTGTCGAAGAAGCGCTCGTCGCGATTGGCGGAGGTGAACCAGAGCACGACCTTGTCGCCCTGCTTGATCTGCTTGCCGTGCAGTTCGACATCCTCGGTCGCGGTGCGGCGGAAGTGGTGGACGGCGGTCGCCCAGCGGATGATCTCCTCGGCTGCCGTGCCGCACAGCTCGGGGTTCGCCACGAGGCGATCGATCTGGTCGCGGTTCTGCAGCAATGCGGAGATGCCGTGCGACATCGTGTGGCGCGTCGTCTCGTTGCCGGCGGTGATCAACAGCAGGAAGAAGAGCTTGAACTCGTGCTCGGACAGCGTGTCGCCGTCGAGCTCGGAGTTGATCAGGATCGTGACGACGTCCTCGCCGGGTTGTGCGCGCTTGAGCTCCGCGAGGCCCAGGGCGTAGTCGAACATCTCGAGCGCAGCCGGGCTGGAGAACGGCAGGTGCGCGTACTGCGAGAGATCGGATTGGTCCTTGACGAGGTCGCCCACGAATTCGGGCTCGGTGTTGCCGAGCAGGCGGTCGCCGAGGTTGACGAGCGCACGGCGATCCTCGAGCGGCGTGCCCATGATGTCGGACAGGATCTGCATCGGCAGTTCGACGGAGATGCGGTCGGTGAAGTCGAACTCGCGCTCCGGCATCGTCTCGACCAGGATCGAGCGGATCAGCGCCCGGATGCGGTCCTCGTAGACCTTGACGGCCTTGGGCGTGAAGCCCCGGTTGACGAGCGCGCGCAGCCGAGTGTGGCGCGGGGGATCCATGTCGAGGAGCGACATGCGTGCCTCGACCTGCTCGGGGGTGAGGTCGTCGAGGCTGGTGCCGCCGACGCCGGCCGAGAACAGGAGGGGCTGCTTCTGCAGGGCGAGGATGTCCTCGTAGCGGGTGATCGACCAGAAGCCGCGTCCGTTCGGCTCGTCCTGCCAGTAGCAGGGGTCCTCATCGCGGAGCCGCTTGAACCAATCGTGTGGCGTACGGTCGACGAACGTCTCGAGGTCGGTGAGGTTGATGTCGGAGAGCGAGGTGGGGGGTGCAATCGCCATGCCGAAACGGTACCGCGAATCACACGCGTACGCGGGCCATAATGCACGCGTCGGCGTCGGCGTCGGCGTCGGCAGAGGCGCGCCCGTGGCGGGATCAACGCGGACGAGCGCTGCTGGCGACGACGAGCCGGAGCCAGCGCATCGGATCGGGGGTGGCGTTCCTGCGGGAGTGCCTGCCGTGCTGTGCGGGGCTAGGGCTTCAGCATCGAGACGATGCCGTCGACGTACGCCTTCGGCCGCACGTCGCCCGACGTGAGGCGCAGCGTGTAGTAGCCGAGGACCGCTTGGGCGAACAACACGGCGCCGGCGGCCTTGGTATCGGTGCCCTTTGGCAGTTCGCCGGTCTTGACGGCACGTGCGGCGACGTCGGAGAAGAGCGTGCGAATCGCCGCGAAGCGCTGCTTGACGACCTTGCCGATCTGCGGATCGCGGGCGGCCTCGCCCCAGACGTCGAAGGCGATGCCGGCCGTCGGGCCCTTGGCGATCTTATCGACGACCGTGACGACCTCCAGCAGTGCGTCGCGTAGGCTCGGTGCCGGAGCGGCGGCGAGAATCGCCGTCAGGGCCGCCTCCATCTGGGCGAGGTTTGCCTCGGTGATGGCGTTGACGATGTCGGCCTTGCCGGGGAAGTAGACGTAGATCGCGCCGGCGGAGACGCCGGCCTCCTCTTGCAGGTCCATCATCGAGGCGGCGTGGAAGCCGCGGCGCGAGAAGCAGGTTCGCGCGGAGTCGAGAATGTGCTGGCGACGGGCGGCGTAGGTCTCTTCGCGGAGTCGGGGCATGTCGGTAATGGTATCGTCAAAACGAACGCCTTAAAGATATGGGATACAGATGTATGTATCTCGGCGTCCCACCGATCCGCGGTGGACATCTCCCACGTACTTTGTATATTGGATCCAATCGCTCGGAGAGGGGATCGCGATGGCGGCCATCGAGGCACCGGAATTCAATCTGCTCGACCACCAGCTGTTTGCCGCGCGCGAGCCCTGGGACATCTTCGAGTGGCTGCAGCGCGAGGCGCCGGTCTACCGCCATCCGGACGATACCGATGGCTTCTGGTGCGTGACGAAGTACGACGATGTCCTCGACGTCCTCAAGCGCGCGAAGGTCTTCTCCTCCCAGGTCGGCGGCTCCGCCCGTATCGGCCACGTCGAGCCCGACGTGCTCGAGGCGCGCCGCAACTTCATGGAGACCGACGCGCCGCTGCACAACGAGTGGCGCAAGCCGTTCGCCCGCGATTTCACGCCGAAGTCGATTGCGCGCTACGAGGACCAGTTGCGCGTGATCGTGGACCAGGTGCTCGACGAGGCCTTCGAGAAGCAGGACATCTGCTTCGTCCACGACATCGCCGCGCTGATCCCGATCCGCGTGCTCGGCACGATCCTCGGGCTGCCGCCGGAGCAGTTCGACCGCTTCATCGAGCTCGGCGATCGCATGATCATCGACTCGGATCCCGAGATCGCGATCCACGTGGTCGGCTCGCCCGAGGCCGAGGCCTTCAAGTACCTGCCGTTCGGCAGCGAGGCCGCGGCCGAGCTGTGCGCCATGGGCCGCCAGACGATCGACGCGCGCCGCGGGGCGCCGAAGGACGACGTGCTGTCGATCCTCGCCAACATGGAGATCGGCGGCCACCTGCTCGGCGACCGCGACCTCGACAACAACTTCGCGCTGTTCGTCGTGGCCGGCAACGAGACGACGCGCCAGTCGATGGCGCTCGGCATGCTCGCGCTGCTCAACGACGACCGCGCGATGCAGGAGTTCCGCCAGCCCGGAGCCGCCACCGATCAGGCCGTGGACGAGCTCGTGCGCATCGCCTCGCCTGTCTGGCACTTCCGCCGCACGGCGCTCGAGGATACGGAGATCCGCGGCCAGGAGATCAAGGCCGGCGAGCGCGTGGTCATCTGGTTCGCCGCCGCCAATCGCGACGCCGAGGCGTTCGAGAATCCGCACGTACTCGACTTCACGCGCAAGAAGGACGAGCACCTCGCCTTCGGTCGCGGCGGCCCCCACTACTGCATCGGCACGCACCTCGCGCGCCTCGAGATTCGCGTGCTCTACGAACAGCTCTTCCCGCGCCTCAAGTCGATCGAGCAGACGGGACCGGAGCGCCGCCTCGTCTCGAACTTCACGAACGGCCTCAAGCACTTCCCGGTGCGCATCACCGCCAAGTAGGCGGGCGGCCGGGAAGGGGAGTGGCGAGACCCGGGCTCGAACCGGGGACACCGCGATTTTCAGTCGCGTGCTCTACCAACTGAGCTATCTCGCCGTTGACCGGCACAGTACCAACCAGCCGCAATGCGGTGCGCGGGTCAGAACAGGCCGAACGCGAGCTGCGCGATGGCGAGCAGCACGCCGGTGATGACCAGCGCGCCGCCGACCAGCATCAGCATGCCGCCCGACTTGGGCACCTCCGAGTCGGCCGGGCCGCGCAGCAGCACCTGTCCCACGGAGTAGAGCACGATGCCGAAGATCGCCAGCACGGCGACCACCCACCAGATCACAGCCATGGCGTGATGCTGCCTGTTTCGATCTCCGGACGCAAGCGACGGCGCGTCACGCCACGACGGGGACTCGTGCCTCGAGGTGCACGGTGCGTTCGGAGATCGTGCGGTGCCACGAGAGCGTGACGCGATCGAGGAGCACCGATCCCGATCCTGACGGATTGGCTGGTGCTTGGACTGTCAGGTCGCACTCGGCGACCACGCGCGCGACGTCGGTGCCGTCGAGCGTGACGTCGATGGAGATCGTCGTGCTGCCTGCGTGGCGCACGGCGTTGAGGATCGCCTCGCGCGCGATCTCCACGACGGTCGCGGCGGCATCTGGGTCGGCGGCGAGGGCATCCTCGGCTGCGGGGGCGATGGCCAGCTGGATCTCGACCACGCCGTGCCAGAGGCGAACGAATTGCCCGAGCACCTCGGCGACTTCGATGCGCGGGGCGCGCGGCTCGGCGATGGCGGTGAGCGCGGCATCGAGTTCGGCGGCGAGGGAGCGCAGCAGCGCATCGTCGAGCGTGCCGTCGCGCTCGGCAGCGGCGAGCCGTGCTCCGACCGAGATCAGCGTCGCCTGCACCGGTCCGTGCACGACGCGAGCCAGAGCCTCCCGCTTTGCCCGCACGCGCGCACGGACGTGGGCCACCTGCCACTCCAGCTCGTCGACGGTGCTGCGGAGATTGTGCTCCAGCGCCTCGCGCTCGGTCTGCAGCGCGGCCGCGAGCGTGCGCAGGCGCGCCGCCGCCGTGGCGACGACCACCAGGAACAGGACGGTGATGCCCTTCCAGGGGTCGAGCGAGCCGGTGACCGCGACGTAGGTGCCGATCCCCGCCAGGATCGCACTGCTAATCGCGGCGATCGCGAGCAGGACGCAGATCAGATCCGACAGGCGCGCTACCCGATGCCACTGGCGATCCAGGAGTGCGGTGAGCACGACAGTGACCGCCACTGCGGCAACGGCGCCGATCAGTGCACGTGCCGACGTGCTACCGAGTGCGATGCTACCGAAGCCCCAGATCCCGATTGCGAGCGCGGGTATCAGTGGCTGCAGCGGGCGCGATCGTGCCGCCAGGGCGGAGCTGTCGCGGAGGCGTCGCCACGTGGTAGTGGTGGCCTGGTCGGCCGCGATCGTCCCCGGTGTGATCATCGTGTCGTCGGGGAGCGACAGAAGCAGCGCGGAGACGGGACGTGTGTGTTCCTCGACGAGCTGATCGACACGGTCGGCGGCGCCGAGCGACGCGCCGGGTGTCGCGGCGCGCAGTTCGTCGGCGAGCATGCGGAGCGGGCGGATCACCTGCTCGTCCACGAGTTGGCCGAGCTCGCGTCGGACCTGGGCGAGCAGCGTGGTCTCGCGCTCGCGCGCCGCGGTCAGCGAGGCCTGCTGCTCCAGCAACAGGCGAAGCGTCGCGCGATGCTCGATCGAGGCGACGGTGAAGTACGCGGTTACGCCGCCGATGACGGCGCCCGCGAGGAAGCCGCCGACGATGCGTGAGGTCCACTCGATGTGGTCGGCGATCCCGACTTCGAGGGCGACGACGTTGAGCGTGAGGCCGCGGAGACTGCCGAGCAGTCCGAAGGCGAGCAGGGTGGTCAGGGGTCGCGCTGCGCGTTCCCCGGCACGCAGGATCGTCAGGCGCAGGGGCAGGGCGACGAGCACGACGGCGAGCTGCGCAACGAGCACGATGCCGAGCCAGGCCACCAGCGACCCACCGAGGCGCGGCCGGTCGAGGCCGATGGCGAAGGCGACTGCGAACGGGAATGTGATCAGCGCGATGCGGAGCGAGAACGCCTCAGGCGCGCCGAGGCGATCGAGGCGCTTACGGAGGCGGTCTACCACCGTGGGCTCCCGGGCGCGAGCGCCGGGGACGGCGATCGGAAGAGGGGCATCGCGACAATGGTCACGAACGCTCCGGTCGCCTGCGCCGGATGTTCGGTTTTTACGCCGTCATCACGATGACGCTCCGCGCGCGTCGAGGAAGGCGCGAGCGGCCATGACGCGCGCGTTCAGCGCGGGATCGGTCGAGTCGATGCCTGCGGCGGCGAAGGTGCGGCGCAGCAGACTCTCGGCGCCGCGCAGCGACGTGCCGCGCTGGCGGGCGATCTCGGCGTTGCTGGCGCCGGCGGCGACGAGCCGCAGCACCTCGAGCTGCGTGCGCGTGAGGTCTGCAAAGGCGCGCTCACGGGTGAGGTCGTGGCGCACGCTCTCATCGGCGGCGTCGGCGAGCACGGCCTCCATCGCCTCGACGATGCGCTCACGGTCGTCGACGTCCTGCTTGCGCAGGAACGCCACGTTCGGATCGGTATCAGCGAAGGTCGCGCCGGCCAGGCGCGGGTCGGCGACGCGCGTCAGGAAGACGATGCCGAGGTAGGGGGCACGCAGGCGGATCGCCTCGGCGAACTCGATCCCGTTGGGGCCGGTGCCGAGGTCGATATCGACGAGCAGCGCATCGGGGTCGAACGCGTCGAAGGCCTCGACGGCGGCGGCCGCATCGCTCTCGATCCGTGCGTCGAAGCCGGCGGCGTGCAGCACGTCGCGGATCAGCTGCTGCATCAGCGGCTCGTCTTCGACGACGAGCACGCGGCGGCTGAAGTCGGGGTCGGGTGCCGGTGGCTCCATCCTGCCGATCGTAGTGGCGAACGACGGAGGCGTCAGGTGCTGTCGGTGCTCGCGCAGCATCTGCTCAGCCGGTCACGCCCGGTGCGACGGTGCGTGGCAGGTAGACGACGCGGCTGATGGTGACGGGCTTGCCGCCGCCCTTGGGCGTGTACATCGTGGTCAGCGTGACGCGCAGGTCCTGCCGCTGCAGCAGCTCGGAGCCGTAGGGCGTGAGTGCGCAGCCGACGTCATAGGTGCCCGCCTTGGTGATGCGGAGCACGCTGGTGCACACGCGGGTGGCGGCGCGGGCTCGTGGCGTGGCGAGGGTGCCGGTCTGGGTGATCGTGCCCGGTCCCTTCGCCTCGACCGTGGTCTGGACGGCTTCGGCGGCGGTTCGCGGGGCGCGCTTGATCGTGGTGGTGCGGGTCAGCTTCGTCGGCGTGCCGCCAACGGGCGTGAAGGTCGTGCGCAGCGTGACCTTCAGGGATCGTCGCTGCAGTGCGCGCCGCGTCTTGGCGTTGAGCGCGCACGTCAGCTGGATCGAGCCGGGTGCGGCGACGGTGGTCGATGCTGCGCGGCAGGCGCTGATCGCCCGCTTGCGTCCCGGCACGCGCCACGACGCGGTCTGGCGCACGGTGCCCGACCCGGGAGCCGTCACGACCGTGATCAGTGCGGCGGTGGTCTTGCTGTTGCGCGTGCCGACGCTGGGGCTGATCGACGCGACGCCGAACGTGACGGTGTTGGCGGGTGCGGGGTCGACGGCGGGCTCGACCGGCGTGGTCGTCGGGGAGACCGGGTCGACGGGGACGATGGTGAAGGTGGCGGTCACCGATCGGGCCTGCGTCATGGAGACGGTGCAGGTACCGGTGCCGGTGCACGCGCCGGTCCAGCCGGTGAAGGCGGAGCCGCTGCCCGCGGTGGCGGTCAACGTGACGCTGGTGGTATCGACGAACGAGGCGGTGCAGGTGGCGCCGCAGCTGATCCCGCTGGGGCTGGAGGAGATCGAGCCCGTGCCGGTACCGCTGGTGCTGGTGGTGAGGGTCCAGGTGGGGATCGTGGTGAAGGTGGCGGTCACCGATCGGGCCTGCGTCATGGAGACGGTGCAGGTACCGGTGCCGGTGCACGCGCCGGTCCAGCCGGTGAAGGCGGAGCCGCTGCCCGCGGTGGCGGTCAACGTGACGCT
>JBILWG010000098.1:0-7026 GCA_044369995.1 Gaiellales bacterium
CTCCGCCTCAGCCCATTGCCAGCGCCCGCAGCGCTTCGCGATCGGGCACGCGTCCGGGCGGATCGTCCGCCACGACCGCACGCAACCAAAGCGCATCACCGAGCAGGTCGATCAGTTCCGGCAGGTCCGCGGGCGTCGTCTCGACCCAGTGCGCGACCAGCACCGCACCGGCGTCCGCCTCCCAGCGATGCTCTTCCTGTACGCCGCGCGCGGCGAGCGCGACCTGGACGGCCGGCGTGAACCGCATGCGCACCGCCAGCTCGTCGGCGTCCTCGGCGATCGCGAGTCGGATCCGCTCCTCGAAGACGGCGCTCTCGAGCACGAGACGGCGGCGGTCGAAGCCGCCCGCAACCCAGTCGAGCGCGGCGTCGTGCGCCGTGAGCGTGAGGAAGCCGATGTTCGGATACGTAGCCTCGATGAGGGCCACACTCCAAAAAGTGGGATCTGCATCCTCGATCACGACGCCCTCCTCGTCCGGTCCGCCGCCCTCCGCCTCGAACGAGCAGCGCACACACCCGATCGTCACACCGCTGCCATCGGCGAGCGAGCCGGTGATGCTCCACTCCCAGCGGCGTTCCGAGCCGACGCGCAGCAGCGGGACCTCCGGTGCCACGCGGGTCGTCCGCCGCTCCCGCCAGCCGCGCTGTGCGAGATAGGGCTCAACGCCCCCAGTCAGCTCGACCGCGAGGCGCTCACGATCCGCCGTTCCGACGATGTCGTGATGGCACTGGGCATGGCTGAGTCGAAGCCCACCGGCGTCGCGACCCGCTTCGAGCTCGTCGGCGTCCTGATCCATCGCGCCGGCGCACAGCGCACAGACTCCACCCGATCGACTCCAGAGCTCCTCTGCCAACGCGGCCTGATCGACTGCCGCGGTAGGGTCGAGCAGTCTCTGGCTGACGTGGATCGGCATGCCGCGATCCTAGGGCTGCCATCGGCGCGCTGCACGACTCCCCGAGACTGCCATCAGCCGCCGGCAGGCTCTGCGCGATTGATGGCGAAGATCCTCCGTTAGGGCAGCACCGCCCACCGCGTTTCCAGGAGTCCTCGTGACCGATCACGCCCATAACCCCCATCACTCGAAGCGCTGGGCGATCCTCGCCGTGCTCGGCATCGCGCAGCTGATGGTGGTGCTCGACTCGACGGTCGTGAACATCGCGCTGCCGTCCGCGCAGATGGACTTGGGCTTCTCGGATGAGAGCAGGCAGTGGGTGATCACGGCGTACACGCTGGCCTTCGGCTCGCTGCTTCTGTTCGGCGGACGCCTCGCCGACGTGTTCGGTCGCAAGAACGTGCTGCTGGCGGGCCTCGTCGGCTTCTCGGTCGCCTCTGCCGTCGGTGGCAGCGCACCGAACTTCGAAGTGCTCGTGATCGCGCGCGCTGCGCAGGGCCTCTTTGGCGCACTGCTGGCCCCGGCCGCCCTGTCGACGCTGACGACGACCTTCACCGACCCGGATGAGCGCGGCAAGGCGTTCGGCATCTACGGCGCAATCGCCGGTGCGGGCGCGGCGGTCGGCCTGATCCTCGGCGGCTTCCTGACCGAGTACCTGTCCTGGCGCTGGTGCCTCTACGTGAACCTCGTGCTGGCGATTCCGGCCGCCGCCGCGGCGTTCGTGCTGCTGGTCAACCAGCGACCGGAGGGCAAGGCGCGCCTCGACCTGCTCGGGACGGTGGTGGTCTCGATCGGCCTGCTCGGCATCGTCTACGGATGCTCGGAGGCTGCGACGAACGGCTGGACGTCGACGACGACGCTGGTCTGGCTGATCGGCGGGCTGGTGCTGCTCGCGATCTTCGTCCTGATCGAGACGCGCGTCGCCAACCCGCTCCTGCCGATGCGCGTCGTGCTCGACCGCGCGCGTGGCGGCGCCTACCTCGGGCTCGGTCTGGCGTGCGTCGGCATGTTCGGCGTCTTCCTGTTCCTGACGTACTACCTGCAGACGATCCTGATGTACACGCCGATCAAGACCGGCTTCGCGTTCCTGCCGATGGTCGGCGGCATCATGGTGATGGCGACGCTGTCGACGGCGGTGCTGCTGCCGAAGATCGGCGCTCGTATTCCGGTGGTGGCGGGCATGCTGCTGTCCGGCATCGGCATGGCGCTGCTCACGCAGATCGGCACCGATACCGCGTACCTCACGCACGTCCTCCCCGGTCTCGTGATCCTCGGACTCGGCCTTGGCATGCTGTTCGCGACGTGCTTCGAGGTCGGCACGTCCGGCGTGCAGGCCCACGACGCCGGCATCGCCTCGGCGATGGCGAACACCACGCAGCAGGTCGGCGGCTCGATCGGCACGGCGCTGCTGTCGACGATCGCGGCGAGCGCGGTGACGAGCTACCTGGCAGATGGCCTCGGCGACCAGATGGCCGCTGCGGTGCACAGCTACTCCGTTGCCTTCTGGGTGTCGGCGGGCATCTTCGCGGCGAGCGCCGTCGTCTGCGGTCTGCTGCTCCCCGGTGGCGTGCATGCACGCGAGGAGACGAGCGCACCGGCTGGGTTCTAGCCCAGCACCACCGCCAGCACGTCCCTCACGCCGAAGGCGATCCAGAGCACGGCCATCACGAAGCGGCCGTAGCGCGTGGACAGCCGGCTGATCTGGCCGAGTCGGGCCCGCAGCCTCGCCCCACCCAGAATCGCGGCGGCGAGCGGTGCCGTGGCGGGCAGTACGACGATGAACGTGGCGACGGCCAGTGCGAGCGTCGCTTCTGCAAACAGCACGTCGGCGCGCGCCACAGCGTGCAGGATCGCAATCAGCATGACGAAGGTCGAGGCGTTGGTGATCATCAGCGCGATGCCGGCGACCACGAAGCCGCGGAGCGATCGCGCACCGAGCAGAAACCGCTCCTCGAGCTGCTGCATGCGCTGCGGGTCGGGCCTGACCGTCCCGAGGATGAGTCCGGCGACGATCAGGACAAGACCGAGCGCGATGTGCATCTGGTCGCTCGCGAACCAGCCGGGGCTATCGCCATCGCGCTGCGCGACGGTGACCAGGTAGCCGATCACGAACAGCACGACCGTCGTCCCGACCACGCCCACGCTGAACGCGGCCGACTGGAGCACGGCGCGCGGCCCGTCGAGGATCGCCAGTGCCCCCATCAGGACGACGGGGCTGATCGCGCCCGCGATGGCGAGCGGAATGACCTCGGCGATGAGCGTGAGCACCGCTGCAGCGTAGTGGCGGCCTAGTGACCGAGCGCCTTGAGCAGGTCCTGCAGGCCGAACACGACGAACAGGACGCAGAGGATGTACTTGCCGTTGCGGTTCGTCCACTGGCCGAGCTGCGTCACCTTCGCCGTGACCGCAGCGCCGCCGATCAGCGCCGCGACCACCGGAATGGCAGCGGGCAGAATCGTGAAGACGTCGGCGATGCCCAGGGCGACCGCGGCATCACCGGCCGAGGCGCCGCTCCGCGCGACCTCCTTGAGGATCGCGAGCAGCAGCACGATCGTCGAGACGTTCACGAGCATCAGCGCTAGACCGAAGACCAGGAACAGCCAGAGCGGCGAGTCGGGATTGACCCACTTGCGGTGCTGCTCCTTCGCCTTGGTCTCGTCGTCCTTGCGCTTCGGGCGCACCATCAGCAGGCCGAACGCGATCAGGACGACGCCGACGATCACGTCGAGCGTCGTCGACTCCGTCGCGCCGCCGTTGCGATCGCGCAGGGCGGCCACCAGCAGCACGCCGAGCGCGAGGAGCGCAGTCGACATGATCGCGAAGCCGATCGTGAAGGCGACGGCCCGCACCTTGCCGTGCTTGCCGCCGATGATGGTGAGCACGCTCATCAGCACGATCGGGCTGATCGCCGCCCCGATCGAGAGCGGGATCGTCTGGGCGAGGAGCGAACTCACCGGTGCAGTCTACGGTGCGTGCTTCGCACGACTCACGAGTGGGCCGCAGATGAAATATCCTTCCCGCAAATTGCCATATTTTCCCGCATTCTTGGAATTTGTGGTACGTTTGCCCCATGAACGCCTTCCCGCTGCGCGTCGGTGATCGAGGCCGCATCGTTCTCCCCGCGGCGCTGCGCCGCGCGTCGGGTCTCACGGAGGGGCAAGAGGTCGTCGCCATCGTCGAAGACGATGGCCGCATCGTGATCTCCGCCGCCGACCGGCTGATGGATCAGCTACGCGAGGCGTGTGCCCGCATGGGACAGCGGGATGCGGTCTCCGATCTCCACCGCTGGCGCGAGGAGTCGGAAGCCGATCGCCTCCACCGCCTCGAGCACCCGGAGATCGACGCGAAGGGCGCCGCGCGCCGCGGTCGCGAGCTACTGAGCGAGCTCGGACTCGAGTGAGCGACCCCGTCGCCCTGCTCGATGCGTCCGCACTCGTCGCGGTGCTGTTCCAGGAGACAGGGCACGACGTCGTGGAGACGATCCTCGACTCCGGGCGTGCAGCCACCACCTCGATTGCGCTTGCCGAGGCCCTGAATGTCGCCCGACGCAAAGAACACGAACTAGACGCCTCGACCCTGCGCACCGTCTTCGCGATGAAGGGCCTGTCGGTGGCGCCTGTGATCGAGGCCGACTCGATCGCCACGGCCACCATCCTGGCCGTCGCTGATCGGAACCGCGCGACGCGGGCCTCGATCAGCCTCGCCGACGCGACCTGCCTGGCGGTCGCCCGCCGTCTCGACGTCCCCGTCGTGACGGGTGATCGCCAATGGACGGATCTGTCGCTCGAGAACGTGACGATCCGCCTATTCCGCTGAGCGCCTCCCCCCGGGCCGACCACGCGGCCGACCCGGAGGAATCAGCTCATCAGTACGTGATGCGGATCGAGACGCGGCGGTTGCGCTCGCGACCCGACTCCTTCGCGTTGTCGTCACGCGGCGAACGCGCGGCCTTCGTCTCGATCTCCGACTTGACGGCCACGATGCCCTTGGCCTCGAGCGCGGCACGCACAGCCTTGGCGCGACGATCGCCGAGCCAGCGGTTGTCACCCGGCACGCCGGTGTTGTCGGCAAAGCCGATGAAGACCATCTTCTTCGGCGACTTCGGCAGCAGCGCGGCCAGACGATTGACGAACGCCACGCCGGCGGCGTTCAGCGTCGTCGAATTGCTGCTGAAGATGCCCGCCTGCGGCGACAACAGCTGCGTCGGCAGCTGCATCTCCGTCGTCGCCTCACCCGTCGAGCTCTGGCGAGCGACCGTGACCGCGGTCAGACCGACCTTCGCCGTGATCTTCATGTTGCGCTGCAGCGCCTTGCGACCGGTCTGGTTGATCTTCACCTTCACGACGATGATCTTCTTGCCACCCTTGGCGTTGACCGTCGCCCGACCGATCGACACGCGCTTGTCGGCACGGACGCTGATGCCGTCACCCTGGCCGAGCAGCACCGTCTGCGGCGCGGTGATGTTCACCGTGCAGCTCGACAGCGTCGTACCCTCGGGCGCCGCACACGGAACCTCAGCGGTGATCGGCTGATTCGGAGCGACGGTGCCCGAATCGGACGTGCCGATGTCGACGGTGATCGTCTTCGGAATATCAGCGACGCGCAGGGCCGGGCCCTTCGGGAGCTCGCCCGACGTCGTCGTAGTCGTGGCAGCGGCCGGCGTCGTGGGAGCCGGAGCCGGAGCCGCTTGGGCGATCTTGTAGACGCCGGCGGAGTTTTGCGTCATACCTGCGCCCTGCGTGAAGTAGACGTTTGTCGCCGCATCGACCACGAGCCCCTTGATTGTCTCCATTTGGCTCCTCGCCGCATAGAGCTCTGTCGGAGTGCCGGCAGGGGAAATCTTGGAGATCGTGCTGTTTCCAAAACCCATGGGCACGTTCGCGGTGTAGACGGAGCCTGCGGAGTCCACGGCGATGTACGTCGGCTTCAAGCTCCCCAAATTGGCCCACGTCGCGTTGGTCGTGCCATCCGAAAGCGTGATGCGAGAGACCGAACCGCTGTCCTTGTTCGCCACGTAGAGATAGGTTGCGTCAACGGCAAGACTGCAGGCCTGCTGGCCGACCGTGTACGAGGTGACGCGGTTCAGGCTCGAATCAAACTTGATTACTTTGCCGTCCGTGGAGGTGCCGACGTAGACATTTCCACTGGCATCGGTGATCACCGCGCATGGTGTCTCCGTCGTCGAGACGGGCGTCGATAGATTCGCTACGTTCGCAGAGCTTGAGCCTCCAGGAATGCGCCCAACCTCTTTGGAGTTTCCTTGGCCTTTGATCCAGTAGGCATCTCCCGTGGTCGCATTGACGGCGACACCGGCTGCGAAGGCGGGCCCAGAGTTCGTGTATGTCGCGACCAGACCGCCACTCGCATCAAGTTTCACAATCGATGCGTATTGACCCGAAAACACCGTACCGCCAGGGCCGATAGCAACGCCATAGGAGTAGTCGGGAAGCGCACTCGTCCACTGAGTCGTCACGGTGCCCGCAGACGTGATCTTGGCGATCGACTTCGACTGCGCATTATTCGGTATCGCAGCGGCAGTGAAGATGTTGCCCGAGGAGTCAATGGCAACGGCGCCTCTCTCGGGATCATAGTTACCAATCGAACCAAACATCTGAGCTGTAGCCGCACTCGCGGCTCCAGTGATGGCCAGTGACGCACTGAGCACGGCAACTGCCGTAGCCAACTTGAAAGGCGATGTGAACTTCACGAGACGACGACCTCCGACGGGACAGAACGTGACGACTTTGTGAGCGTACAGAACCTTCACCGATTGGATCCAGAAGTGGCTGATTCTCGACGAAATCAGCCACACGTGTGAAAATCGTTCGCTTTCTGACGAACGCATCGCGAGCGTCAGACCAGGTACGGACAGTGCCGACAGCCCCGCTCGCAGCAGAAGCCGCGCTCCGCGTGCACCGCCGCCGTCATCACGTACAGCCCCGTCACCGGATCCAGATAGCCCGGGTCGCCGCGGTCGAGCGCCGCGGCGTGGACCGCCAGGATCTCGTCGTACGCAGGGTGCGACGGCGCGAGACGGTCGATGTGCGGCGTCGTGAGCGAACGATCGGCGAGGGGGGGCTGTTCCGGCATGCGTGCCCTGTTCTATCGCATCGGTGTGCCAGCCCGGACCGCGG
>JBILWG010000099.1:0-6974 GCA_044369995.1 Gaiellales bacterium
GCGCTCGGCGACGGGCAGCTCGGATCGCTGCGCGATCGCGTGCATCGTCACCTCGTCGGCCAGCTCGACGCGCGCGACGGGGAGCCCCATCTGGATCGTCTCGGTGGCGGCCTCGACGGCGTCACGGACGGTAGGAAAGTTGACGATCGCCGACGCCGTGGCCTCGGGCAGCGGATGCAACTTGACGGTCAGCTCGGTAATGACGCCAAGCGTGCCCTCCGAGCCGATCAGCAGGTGCGTCAGGTCGTACCCAGCCGACGACTTGCGGGCCCGCGAGCGGGTGCGCATGATCTCGCCGTCGGCGGTGACGATCGTGAGCGACAGCACGTTCTCGCGCATCGTTCCGTAGCGCACGGCCGTCGTGCCGCTGGCGCCTGTCGCCGCCATGCCGCCCAGCGTGGCGTCGGCGCCGGGGTCGACCGAGAAGAAGACACCGTCTTCGCGCAGCCGATCCTCGAGCTGACGGCGCGTGACGCCAGCCTCGATCGTTGCGTCGAGATCCTCAGGGCGCACGGCGATGATGCGGTTCATCCGTGTCAGGTCGATGGAGACACCACCGGTCAGCGCCGCGACGTTGCCTTCAAGCGACGAGCCAGCGCCGAACGGGATCATCGGCACGCGCCGCTCGTGGCACGCGCGCACGATGGCGGCGACCTCGGCGGTCGAGCCGGGAAAGACCACGAGGTCGGGACGCGCCGTCTCGTGCCACGACTCGTCGTGCCCGTGGCGCTCCAACTCGCTCTCAGAGGTCGTGACGTGCGCGGCACCGACGATCGCCTCGATGGCGGCGCGCAACTCTTCAAGCCCTTCCATGCGCGTCACGGTATCAGCGCCGCAAACTCCTCCGGCGTGTTGGCATTGCGCAGCGAATCGAGCAGTGGATCGGCTGCCGCGACGCCCGGCAGAGCGAGCAGCGCGGACTCCTCGAGAAACCGCGTGCGGACGCGGTCGAAGAGATAGCCCGGGCCCGCGACGCCCTCGGCGAGCGCCGCTGTCACAGCCGGCAGCGTCGAGGTGCGCCAGACCGCGGTGAGCGGATGGCGGAAGCCCTGGGCGTGGGGTACGAGCAGATCGTCGTCGGCGCCGAACGCACCAAGTAGGCCCTCCACAAACGCGGGGTGGAGGAGGGGTGAGTCGACGCTGGCGACAAACACGGCCTCGGCGCGATCGCCAATCGCCAGCAGTCCGGCTTCCACGCCACGCAGCGGCCCCTCGTTGGCAACGCGATCGCGGGCGAGCTCGATCCCCGTGGGCAGCGGCGGGACGTGTTGCTCGGGGGCAGCGACCGCGACGATGGGCCCTGGCGTCGCCTGCAGCAAGATCGCAGCCAGGTGCGCGGCCAGTGGGGTGCCGTGCCAATCGAGGTTGGCCTTGGGCGTGCCCATGCGCGTCGATTGGCCACCGAGGAGCAGGATCGCGCCCATTGAGAGAAGGTACCAGCGGCTGGTAGGGTCTCGCGCATGAAGACATGCGTGGTGATCGGGGCGGGTTGCGCTGGGCTGACGGCGGCGGATGCGCTGGTCGACGCGGGCATCGACGTGACGGTGTTGGAGGCGCGTGATCGCGTCGGCGGGCGTGTGTGGAGCGACCGCACGGCGGGTGGCGCGCTGATCGAGCGAGCGGCGGAGTTCATCACCGCTGGCTACGACGCCACCGATGCCATGGTGGAGCGACTCGGTCTCTCGTACATGGGGATGGGGATCCGCTACCCCGACCGCGAGCTGCGGCCCAACCCGGGCATCGATCGCGCCGAGGCACTCGCCGCGGCGCATGAGGTCGAGCAGGCCGCCGCAGCCGCGGGCCCCGACGCGATGGCGCTCGACATCCTCGCGACGGTCGAGGACGACGACATCCGTGAGTTGCTCGCCAGCCGCTCGCAGAGCGCCTCGTCGGTGGCGCTCGAGGAATTGCCGGCGGAGCGCCTGCGCACGGTTGGCCACCTGCTCGACGATGGCGAGACGCGCCGCGTGCAGGGCGGCAACCAGGGTATCGCCCTGCGGCTGGCTGAGGGTCTCGGCGCTGCCGTGCGACTCGGCGATCCGGTTACGCGCATCGAGCACGGCCCTGACGGCGTGCGCGTCCACGCTGCGAGCGGTGTCTACGAGGCCGATGCGTGCATCGTCGCCGTGCCGCTGGCCGTCACGCAGGACATTGCGTTTGATCCACCGCTGCCCGTTGAGCGCACCGCCGCCATGGATCGCATTCCGATCGGGCAGGCGGCAAAGCTCGTGGTGCCGGCCGCCGAGGCGATTCCGCCTGCGGCAATCATGTCGACGGCCGATCGCTTCTGGGCCTACACCTCGCCCTGCGACGACGTCGGAGGCACAGTGGTGGGCTCGTGGATCGGCGGTGCGCCGGTGCTTGACGCACTGGACGTCGATGCCGGACCGACGACCTGGATCGAGCGCATTCGTGACTACTGGACCGAGTTGCCGGAGCTCGACGAGGCAGCGGTCGAGACGACGAGTTGGCGGCGCGACCACCCGTGGGCGAAGGGGTCCTACTCGGCCGTGACGGGCATTCCCGACGATCGCGATCGTCACCCGATCGGCGATGCCATCGGGCGGCTGCACTTCGCCGGCGAGCACACGGCGCCACGCGACTGGACGGCCACCATTGAAGGTGCGATTCGCAGCGGCCAGCGTGCCGCGGGAGAAATCATCGAGACGCTCGGAGGAGCAGCATGAGCAAGGCAGTTCGATTGGCAGCAAGCGACCTCGACGCCGTCGAGGCGGTCCTCGAAGACGGCGCGATGGCCAGGACGGCCGTCCGGCTCGATTCGGGTGGTGGCCTGTCGTCGGGCGTCTGGGAGTCCGAGGCCTTCACGTGGGAGACCGACGGCTATCCCGTCGACGAGACGTGCGTGATCATCGAGGGCGTCGTCGAGTTCCGCTACGCCGACGGCAGCGTCGAGACGTACGGTCCTGGCGAGGCGTTCTCGATCAAGAAGGGCACGCCGCTGGTCTGGCACCAGGATGGCACCGTCAAGAAGTTCTTCGTGATCCGCGAGAGCTAGCTCCACGGACGGGCTTGCCCCTTCGCCGTCGTTAGGACTCGACGTAGAGCGAGGGGCGTGGCTGGCCGAGGATCGCGCGTGCCGCGTCGCGGCCCGTGCGTACCGCGCCTTCCATGTAGCCCGCCGACCAATGGTCGGATCCGGCCACGTAGAACGGTGGCTCGTGCGTGCCGTGGAGCGGGCCGACGGCCATCAGGTCGCCGGGTTCCCACAGCGTGACGTAGCCAAGCGTGTACGGATCGGTGCCCCAGTGCCGCCACAGCACGGCCTTGGCATCGACTGGCCCGCCGCACAGGCGCTCGAGGCCGTCCAGCAGGCCCTGCGTGAGCGTGCCAGGAGGTGCCGCGTCGATGTAGCCGCGCTTCTCTGGCCCGAGCAGAGAGGACAGCGTGTTCTCGCCCTGTACCCAATAGCCGCCGACTGCGTGCTCGGACACCGCGAGGCCATTCCAGCCGGCACGACGCCAGACGGGCTCGTCAAGCACCGTGACGCCCTTCGACGCCAGTGCCTGGCGTTGTCGATGCAGCGACTGCAGACGCGCGTTCGAGAGACCGGTGATGCCGACGCGGCGCAGCGGCCCGACGGGCAGGGCGCAGACGACCGCATCGGCTGTCATGACCTCGCCGCTGCCAAGCGTGACGACACATGGCGCGCCCACATGGATCGACGCGACCGGTGCGCTGTAGCGGATGCGGCCGGCGAGCTCGGCCTCCAGCGTGTCGACGAGCACGCTCGAGCCACCCTGCACCTTGAGGTTCTCCCACTGGGAGTAGTCCGAGTCGAGCACGCCGCCAACGCCGGCGGCTGCGCGCGCCCACGCAAGCACTGAGCCACGCTCGAGCGTGCCGTGCGCGGCCGCGAGCGCCTCGGCCTCGAACACGCGATACGCCATCCACGTCGGCTCGAGCGAGCGGATCAGCGCCCCGATGGAGAGGCGATCGAGGCGAGCTGCGTCCGGGTGCGACCACGGGTCGGCCGGGTCGACGGTCGCTGCAATCTGCAGCATCTCCTCCTGAAGGCGCGTGAAGCTCGCGAGGTCAACCTCGGTCAGCCACCCCTCGCCGATGTGGGCGCCCTCGAGCATGTCGTAGCCGTTCTCGCCAGGCTCATCGGTGTAGCTCGGCACGATCTCGAGGCCGAGCTCGGCGGCGAGTTCGAGGTATCCGTGGTGGACGGTGCCGACGATCTCGCCACCCATTTGCAGCACGCGGCCATCGTCGAACTCCATGCCCTCGACACGTCCGCCGACGCGCGCCCGCGCCTCAACCAGGACGACGTCCGTGCCCGCGCGCGCGAGGTCGCGGGCACAGGCGAGGCCGCCGAGCCCTCCTCCGACAACGATCACATCCGACTTCATCTCCAAGCCTCCATCAATCGATTTGTCGCTCAGCGAAACGCGGTGCGCTCACCGGGTAGCGGAAAGGGGTTCGACCAGGCGCGGCCGCCATCGGCCGCGGTCACGCCGATGCGCGCCCACTCCCAGTATTCGGGAGCGTCGAATCGCGCTGCGGTGATCAGGCCGTCGCCTGAGCGCTCGATGATCTCGCCGCGGTAGCTCGAGATCGAGGCGTCGGCGTTGACGCGCCCACCGTCCCACGCGCCGGAGTGCAGCGCCACGGACGTGGCCGGCGAGCAGTGCACGACGACGCCACCGTCGACGCGCTCGAGGCGCAGGAGCTCGGGGCCGGTGGTGGAGTAGAACGCGCCAGAGCGCAGCGCGTCGAGTACCGCCTCCCGTGTGCGCGACGCAGCTTTCACGATTGTCCAGCCGAGACCGGCGTCGCTGCCATTCGCACTCGTTGCCTGATGCGCATCGTCGGTGGCAATGCCCTTGGCTGCTCCACCCAGCTGCTTGATGTGGTCCCACTGCACCTCGGAGAGGCCGTTGCCCTGCTCCACCTCGCAACCACCGTTGTACACCTCGAGCCCAGACAGTGCAGGCGCGCTCAGGTAGTCGTCGGCGGTCAGGCTGCTCCAGCGCGGGTGCGCGAGATACGCCACGCCGCCCTGGGCGACGATCCATTCGGCACAAGCGGCGATGGTCGGGAATGCGACGCGGGGCTCGGGCAGCTCGTCAATGCCGAGCGCCAGGACCTCGGCCTCGAACGGCGCACGATCGAGGTCGGCCGAGAGCTCGCTCCCCGGGATCAGCAGCAGCGCGTCGGATGCGGCGCGCGTGATCAGCCAGTGGTCGGTGATCACCAGCACGTCGCAGCCGAGGGCTTCGTAGTGCGCGACGAGCTCGGCGGGCGTCGGCTGACCGTCCGATTGGTCCGTATGGCAGTGCAGTTGGCAACGCAGCCACTCACCGGGAGCCTCAAAGGGATTCACGCCTGCGAACGTAGCACGCTGTTGCGTCGTCAGACTCTGATGACGTCGAGCCGCGGCACGTCGTCGTAGTCGGCGTCCTGCGTGACCACGGGGACGCCGAGGTGAATCGCGGTCGCGGCAATCCACGCATCGTTGCCCGGCATGCGCCGCTTTTTCTCGCGCAACTCGATGTGCAGGCGAGCCCAGGCGAACGCAATCTCCTCGTCGATCGGGATCGGTGAGGCGCGACGGGCGGTCATGAGCGTCGTCATGCGCTGGTCGCGCGCCTCGGTGGTGCGGGCCGTATGAATGCCGGCGCGTAGCTCACCGACGGTGACCACTGAGACGCCGACGCGCTCCGGAATGTCGTTGCGGAGGATCTCGCGACCCGACTCGAGCGCGATGAAGATGCTCGTGTCGAGAACGGCCTCTACCTCCACGGCATGTCGTCCGTGGTCTCGGGAAAGAGCTCATCGAGTTCGGCGGCGAGTGCGGGATCGGCGCGATTGCGGGCCAGCAAGTCAAGGAAGACGTCGCGCTGCAGTGAGCGGGGGCGGTCGTCGAGCGGCGAAACACGCGCGACGGGGATTCCATCGACCGTGATCAGCACCTCCTCGCCAGCCCGGACGCGGTCAAGCAGTTGACGCGTGTGATTGCGCAGTTCGCGCGAGGCGATCGTGCTCATGCCACAACCGTAGCACATGACCTACAGCACGACCTTGGCAGCCGCGCTCTACGCTTCACGTATGACCGATGACATCACGCAGATCGCGGGAGCCGATCAAGAAGCGGTCGAACGCTCGTGTGCCGACGTCACCACCGGCGAGGCGCGCTACCTGATGGCGCTGCTCGATATGCAGCGCGAGGCCGGGGAGAACGGGCCGTCACAGGCCAGCCTCGCGCGGCACCTGAACGTCTCGGCACCGACTGCGCTCGAAATGCTACGCCGCCTGCGCGCGATGGGACTCGTGCAAGACGAGAAGGTACGACTCACGCCTGTCGGCACCAGCGCTGCCCTCGTACTGAGTACGCGACGCCGCGCCGCGCTCGCGATCATGCAGGACGTGCTCGGGCTTGAGGGCGAGGACGCCGAGCACGAGGCCGCGTGGCTCGCGGCCAGCGCCTCACCGGTGCTCGGGCGCCACCTGATCTCCTGGCGCGCGCACGGCCCGACGAACTAGACCGTCGCCGCAGCCGCCTCGCGCTTGGCCACCTCGGCGCGCACGCGCGGCGCGACCTCCTTGCCGAGCAACTCGATGCTGCGCAGCGTTGCCTCGTGCTGGCTTGGTGCGGCACTCATCTTCATCAGAAAGCGCGTGTTGCCGAAGACCGCGTGGTAGTCGAGCAGCTTCTCGATGACGTCGTCGACCGAGCCGATCAGCAGCGCGCCACCCGGGGCGCACTCGTAGTCGTAGTGGTCGCGGCCGCGTGGCTGCCACCCGCGCTCGCGCCCGATGGTGTTCATCATCCCGTTGTACGTGGGATAGACGAGGTCCTGCGCCTCTTGCGTCGACTCGCCGACGAACCCGTGTGCATTGATGCCGAGCTGGAGCTCTGCCGGGTCGTGACCGAACTCCTCCCACGCCTTGCGGTAGAGGCGCGTCATCGGCTCGAAGTGGCGGAACTCGCCGCCGATGATGGCGAGCGC
>JBILWG010000100.1:0-6941 GCA_044369995.1 Gaiellales bacterium
ATCACCGAGCTGCCGATGACGGATGCCGCCTACACCCAGGGCGGCGTCTGGGCGACGAACCAGCCGACGCGCCTGACCGCGCCGGTGGCGGGGGTCTATCAGGTTACGGGGAGTGTGGTGTTTCAGGCCAATGGGTCTGGGTTGAGATCAATTTGGATCGTGCCGACAGGCAGCCCCGATGCGCCGTACTTTGGATCAGCTCAGAGCGCTGTCACGACGCCGGGCGAGTCTTCGGCTCTGACCACGAGTGGTTTGTTGCGTTTGGAAGCCGGCGCCGGGGTTTCTATGGCTGTTCGTCAAGGATCAGGTGGTGATCTTCAGATTCTCGGAACCGGCCAACAAACCGCGCTCGCCCTGCAATTCCTCAGTCCCTGAGCCGAATCCGGCGGCCGTCCGACCGGATCCCTACAAATCGTGGACGCCCTCCGGCGGGACCGGAGCGCGCCCACCCAGGACCCCAGCGGGAACCCGGCCCCCCAGGGGTGACGGTTCCCGTTTGGCGCTTTCGGCCAGATGCCGTAGAGTCCCCGGGCTGCGGCTACGGCCGCGCATGTCAACGTGCGCCCTCGGGCGCCCAACGGAAAGCGGACTTCGGAGTCCATGCCCACGATCAACCAGCTGGTTCGCAAGCCGCGAACCCCCGAGATGGCCAAGACGAAGACCCCGGCGCTGAAGGGCGCCCCGCAGAAGCGCGGCGTCTGCACGCGCGTCTACACGACGACGCCGAAGAAGCCGAACTCGGCTCTGCGCAAGGTCGCCCGCGTCCGCCTCTCGAACGGCATGGAAGTCACCGCCTACATCCCCGGCGTCGGCCACAACCTGCAGGAGCACAGCGTCGTGCTGATCCGCGGCGGCCGCGTCAAGGACCTCCCGGGCGTCCGCTACAAGGTCATCCGCGCCGCACTGGACACCTCCGGCGTCGCCGACCGCAAGCAGGCTCGCTCGAAGTACGGAGCGAAGAAGAGCTAATGCCCCGTCGCGCTGATATCACCCCCCGCGAGCTGATTCCCGACCCGGTCTACGGCTCGACGCTGGTCACCCAGGTGATCAACAAGGTCATGCTCGACGGCAAGCGCTCCACCGCCGAGCGCATCGTCTACGGCGCCCTCGCGATCGTCGCCGAGAAATCGGGCCGCGAGCCCGTCGAGGTGCTCGAGCAGGCGATCAAGTCGGTCACGCCGGTCCTCGAGACCCGCAGCCGCCGCGTCGGCGGTGCCAACTACCAGGTCCCGGTCGAGGTGCCCACGCGCCGCGCCCGCACGCTGGCGATCCGCTGGCTCGTCACGTTCGCCCGGCAGCGCCGCGAGCGCGGCTCGGACGAGCGCCTCGCCGCCGAGATCCTCGACGCGACGAACCAGCAGGGCGGCGCGTTCAAGCGCAAGGACGACATCTACCGAATGGCGCAGGCGAACAAGGCCTTCGCGCACTACCGCTGGTAACGCATATGAGCACCGTCATCGAGACCCAGACCGAATCCGCTGCGCCGCGCGCCGACCAGCTGGACCTGTACCGCAACATCGGCATCATGGCCCACATCGACGCGGGCAAGACCACCGTCACGGAGCGCATCCTGTTCTACACGGGCCGCACCCACAAGCTGGGCGAGGTTCATGAGGGTGGCGCGACGATGGACTGGATGGTCCAGGAGCAGGAGCGCGGCATCACGATCACCTCGGCGGCCACGACGGCGCTGTGGAGCGGTCATCGCATCAACATCATCGATACACCCGGGCACGTGGACTTCACCGTCGAGGTGGAGCGCTCGCTGCGCGTCCTCGACGGCGCCGTCGCCGTGTTCGACTCGGTCGCCGGCGTCCAGCCGCAGTCCGAGACGGTGTGGCGCCAGGCCGACAAGTACGCCGTGCCGCGCATCGCGTTCGTCAACAAGATGGACCGCGTCGGCGCCGACTTCGACTACGTGCGCTCGACCATCGTCGATCGCCTCGGCGCCAACCCGGTGCCGATCCAGATCCCGATCGGCGCCGAGGACAACTTCCAGGGCATCGTCGACCTCGTCCGCATGAAGGCCATCACCTTCGACCAGGACGAGAAGGGCCTGTCCTGGACCGAGTCCGACCCCGAGGGCGACCTGCTGGCCGAGGCCGAGCTCGCCCGCCACACGCTCATCGAGGCCGTCGCGGACCACAACGAGGACATCATGATGGCGTTCCTCGAGGATCAGCCGATCGACAACGCCGACCTCGTCGCCGCGATCCGCGCCGCCACGCTCGACCTGTCGATCACGCCGCTGCTCTGCGGCACCGCGTTCAAGAACAAGGGCGTCCAGCAGATGCTCGACGCCGTGATCGCGTACCTGCCGAGCCCGCTCGACGTCCCGCCGGTCGAGGGCACCGTCCCGCGCACGGGCGACACCGAGACGCGCGAGGCCACGCTGACCGCACCGTTCTCCGCGCTCGCCTTCAAGGTGATGAGCGACCCGTTCGTCGGCAAGCTCACGTACTTCCGCGTCTACTCCGGCCAGCTCAACGCCGGCTCGGCCGTCTACAACGCGTCGACGGACAAGAAGGAGCGCGTCGGCCGCATCCTCCAGATGCACGCCAACCATCGCGAGGAGCGCGAGGAGATCGGCGCAGGCGAGATCGCCGCCGGTGTCGGCCTCAAGGCCACCACCACGGGTGACACGCTCTGCGACGAGAAGCAGCCGATCCTGCTCGAGTCGATCATCTTCCCCGAGCCGGTCATCGAGGTGGCCGTCGAGCCGAAGACGAAGGCCGACCAGGACAAGCTCGCCAACGCCCTCCAGCGCCTCTCCGAGGAGGACCCGACCTTCCGCGTCAAGACCGACGAGGAGACGGGCCAGACGCTGATCGCCGGCATGGGCGAGCTGCACCTCGAGATCATCGTGGACCGCCTGATGCGCGAGTTCTCCGTCGACGCCAACGTCGGCAAGCCGCAGGTGGCCTACCGCGAGACGATCCGCAAGCCCGTCCCGAAGATCCAGGGCAAGTTCGTCCGCCAGTCCGGTGGTCGCGGCCAGTACGGCGACGTCTGGCTCCGCGTCGAGCCGACCGAGCCGGGCGAGGGCTTCTCGTTCGTGTCCGAGATCGTCGGCGGCGTCGTGCCGAAGGAGTACCACAAGGCCGTCGGCGAAGGCGCCAAGGAGGCACTCGACTCGGGTGTCATCGCCGGCTTCCCCGTCGTCGACGTGAAGGTCGCCCTGATCGACGGCAGCTACCACGACGTCGACTCGTCCGAGATGGCGTTCAAGATCGCCGGCTCGATGGCGCTGAAGGAGGGCCTGCGCCGCGGTGATTCCGCGCTGCTCGAGCCGATCTTCGCCGTCGAGGTCGTCACGCCCGAGGAGTACATGGGCGACGTCATCGGCGACCTCAACAGCCGCCGTGGCCGCGTCGAGGGCATGGAGCCCCGCGGCAACGCCCAGGTGGTCACCGCTCGCGTCCCGCTGGCCGAGATGTTCGGCTACGCGACCGACGTCCGCTCCCTCTCGCAGGGTCGCGCGACGTACACCATGCAGTTCCTCCGCTACGAGGAAGTGCCCAAGAACATCGCCGAGACCATCACGGCGAAGGCCTGACCGGCCAGTCCCGCAACCCTGCAAACCACAACCCCCTTTAGCACCACAGTCCTGGAGACCCGGAGAAGACGATGTCCAAGCAGAAGTTCGAGCGCACCAAGCCCCACCTCAATGTCGGCACCATCGGTCACATCGACCATGGCAAGACGACGCTGACGGCTGCGATCACGAAGGTCCTCGCGGAGAAGGGCGGCGGTGTCGCCCGCGACTTCGCCTCGATCGACAACGCTCCCGAGGAGCGCGAGCGCGGCATCACGATCAACACCGCGCACGTCGAGTACGAGACCGAGGGTCGTCACTACGCCCACGTCGACTGCCCCGGCCATGCCGACTACATCAAGAACATGATTACGGGTGCCGCGCAGATGGACGGCGCGATCCTGGTCGTGTCCGCCGCCGACGGCCCGATGCCGCAGACGCGCGAGCACATCCTGCTCGCCCGCCAGGTCGGCGTGCCGTACATCGTCGTCGCCCTGAACAAGGCCGACATGGTGGACGACCCCGAGCTGCTCGAGCTCGTCGAGCTCGAGGTGCGCGAGCTGCTCTCCTCGTACGAGTTCCCGGGTGACGACATCCCGGTCGTGCAGGTCTCCGCGCTGAAGGCGCTCGAGGGCGACGAGAAGTGGACCGAGTCCATCGTCGAGCTGATGAACGCCGTCGACTCCTACATCCCGGAGCCGGAGCGCGACACCGACAAGCCGTTCCTGATGGCGATCGAGGACGTGTTCACGATCACCGGTCGCGGCACCGTCGTGACGGGCCGCATCGAGAAGGGCGTCATCAACGTCGGTGACGAGGTCGAGGTCGTCGGTCTGACCGACACCCAGAAGACCACCTGCACCGGCGTCGAGATGTTCAACAAGGACCTCGACCGCGGCGAGGCTGGCGACAACGCCGGCTGCCTCCTCCGCGGCCTCAAGCGCGAGGACGTCGAGCGCGGCCAGGTCCTCGCGAAGCCCGGTTCGATCACCCCGCACACCGACTTCGAGGCGGACATCTACGTCCTCACGAAGGAGGAGGGTGGCCGTCACACGCGCTTCCTGTCCGGCTACCGCCCGCAGTTCTACTTCCGCACGACGGACGTGACCGGCGCGGTTGTCCTCCCCGAGGGCACCGACATCTGCCTCCCCGGCGACCGCACCTCCATCAAGGTCGAGCTGATCCAGCCGATCGCCATGGACGAGGGTCTCCGCTTCGCCATCCGCGAGGGCGGCCGCACCGTCGGTGCTGGCGTCGTCACGAAGATCATCAAGTAACCCCTTGGCTGAGCAGAAAATCCGCATCCGCCTGAAGGGCTACGACCACCAGACGCTGGACCGGTCGGCAAAGGACATCGTCGACACGGCGGTGCGCTCCGGCGCGACCGTGTCCGGCCCTGTCCCGCTGCCGACCGAGAAGAACGTCTACTGCGTGATCCGCAGCCCCTTCAAGGACAAGGATTCCCGCGAGCACTTCGAGATCCGCACCCACAAGCGGCTGATCGACATCCATAGCCCCACGCCGAAGACGGTCGATTCGCTGATGCGCCTCGACCTTCCCGCCGGCATCGACATCGAGATCAAGCTCTAACACCATGAAAGCCATCATTGGACGCAAGCTGGGCATGACCCAGCTCTTCACGGAGGACGGGGCGCGGCTGCCCGTGACCGTGATCGAGGCGGGCCCGTGCCCGATCGTCGGCGTGCGCACGACGGACGCCGACGGTTACGACGGAGTGCAGCTCGCGTACCAGGCGGTTGAGCTCGATGACCTCTCCAAGCCCGAGGCCGGCCATCTCGCGAAGGCCGGCATCGGACCGCACCGTCACCTGACGGAGTTCCGCGGCACCACGGAGATGAGCGTGGGCGAGGCCATCACGGTCGGCGTCTTCGGACCCGGCGACCACATCAAGGTCTCCGGCACGAGCGTCGGCAAGGGCTTCGCCGGCACCATCAAGCGGCATAACTTCAGCCGCGGTCCGGTCTCCCACGGCTCGCACAACGTGCGCGCCCCGGGCTCGATCGGCCAGTCGGCGTGGCCGTCCCGCGTGTTCAAGGGCAAGCGGATGGCCGGCCAGATGGGCAACAAGCGCATCACGCAGCGCGGACTGACCGTCATCGACGTCGATCCGAGCCGCAACGTGATCCTCGTGTCCGGCGCCGTGCCGGGCCCGAAGGGCTCGCTCGTCGAGATTCGAGAGGACGTGCACTGATGGCCCTGACTGCTCCCATCATCGGCGGCAAGGGCACCGTCAACCTGTCCGAGGCCGTCTTCGGCGTCGAGGTTGCGCCGGGTCTGCTCCACGAGGTCGCCAAGGCCGAGGCCGCTGGCCGCCGCCAGGGCACGCACGCGACGAAGTCGCGCGGCATGGTCGCCGGCGGTCGTGTCAAGCCGTTCCGCCAGAAGGGCACGGGTCGCGCCCGCCAGGGCACGACGCGCGCCGCGCAGTTCACCGGCGGTGGCGTGGTCTTCGGTCCGCAGCCCCGCTCGTACGCCGTCAAGGTCAACAAGAAGGCGTACAGGAAGGCCCGCTGCATGGGGCTCAGCCAGCACGCCGGCAACGGCTCGCTCGGCATCTTCGAGGCCGGCGCGTTCGACGCGCCCAAGACGAAGGACGCCCTCAAGCTGGTGGAGGGCTGGAACGTGGCCCCGCTGGTCGTGGTCGTCGGCAGCGAGGAGGAGGCGGCGGCACTGTCGTTCCGCAACATCCCGCGCTCGGCCGTCCTGACCCCGACCGAGGTCGGTCTGACCGATCTGCTCTGGGCCCGTCGCCTGCTCATCTCGACGACGGCGCTCGACGAGCTGTCCGCCTCGCTCGACGCCTCCACGCAGAAGGACGAGGTGACGGCATGAAGTCCACCACCCCTGCCGCCCACGCCGTGCTGCTCGCCCCGGTCGTGAGCGAGAAGAGCTACTCGCTGTCCGAGGACGGCAAGTACACCTTCCACGTGCATCCCGACGCGCACAAGACGCAGATCCGTCAGGCCGTCGAGGAGATCTTCGACGTCACCGTCGTCGACGTGCACATCGTCAAGGTTCCCTCCAAGCCCAAGCGCCGCGGCATGTTCAAGGGCACGCGCCCGGGCGGCAAGAAGGCGATCGTCAAGCTCGCCGAGGGCCAGTCCATTCCGATCTTCGAGGGAGTCGCATAATGGGCGTCCGCTCGTTCCGCCCGACCTCGCCGGGTCGCCGCTTCATGACCGTGTCCGACTTCGCCGAAGTGACGAAGTCGACACCCGAGAAGAGCCTGCTCGCGCCGGTCCACAACAAGGGCGGCCGAAACAACAACGGCCGCATCACGACGCGTCATCAGGGTGGCGGTCACAAGCGCCGCTACCGCATCATCGACTTCAAGCGGCTCAAGGACGGCGTGCCGGCGAAGGTCGCCGCCGTCGAGTACGACCCG
>JBILWG010000101.1:0-6900 GCA_044369995.1 Gaiellales bacterium
GGTTGCAGGACCTGCACGCGGTACGCCCGTGGCGTGTCCTGAGCGCCGTCGTCATCGAACACGATCACGTTGCGCTTGCCGTCGTCGAGATTGACCACCGCGTAGACGCCCTTATCGGCGTCGTTGGCTCGGAACACGGGCATGTTCGAGACGTAGCGGCCGTTCTTCTTGAGGGTGAGGAAGGTGTTGGCCGCGCACGAGATGGACGGCGCGGGCGCCGGCAGGCCGAGACTGACCGGACAGGGCAGGGTGCGACCGTCGATGTTCCAGCTCGTCTGGATCCACGTCCCGTAATGGCCACTGCCAGCCTTGGCGGTGGCAGCCTGTGCTGGCACTGCGGCGACGCACGCCACAGCAAGCACGGCTCCGGTGAGTAGTGCGCGACGCCGTCGGCTCTGACGCATCAGTGGTCTCCTTCATCCTGTGGCCGGACTCGAGCGCCACGGAGCCAGCATTCCCGATGCACCACGACGACGCAAGGGTGCTATCCCCGCGACCTGTCAGCGGCCGAGCTGCCGATCCGCATCCGCCTTGATCGTCTGCACGATCGCGGGATCGCGCAGCGTGGTGGCGTCGCCGAGCTCCTTGCCTTCCGCGATGTTCTTGAGCAGGCGGCGCATGATCTTGCCGGAGCGCGTCTTCGGCAGGTCGGGCGCGAAGAGGAGCAGCGACGGGCGGGCGAACTTGCCGATGTCGGTCGCGACGTGCGCGGCGAGGTCGGCGCGCAGCTCTTCGCTCTGGTCGACGCCGTCGCGGAGGATCACGAAGGCCGCGATCATCTCGCCCTTGATCGGATCGTCGGCGCCAATCGCGGCGGCCTCGGCCACGGCCGGGTGGCCGACGAGCGACGACTCGATCTCCGTTGTGGAGATGCGGTGGCCGGCGACGTTGATGACGTCGTCGACGCGGCCGAGCAGCCAGATGTCGCCGTCGGCATCGGTGCGCGCGCCGTCGCCGGTGAAGTACACGGTCTTGCCGAAACGGCTCCAGTACGTATCGATGAAGCGCTGGTCGTCGCCCCAGATCGTGCGGAGCATCGACGGCCACGGGCGCTGCAGCGTCAGGTACCCGCCACCGCCAATCGCGACCTCGGCGCCCTGCTCATCGACGATCACGGGCTTCATGCCGGGCAGCGGGCCGATCGCGGAGCCGGGCTTCGTCGTCGACAGGCCCGGCAGCGGCGACAGCACGATCGAGCCGGTCTCGGTCTGCCACCACGTGTCGACGATCGGGCAGCGCTCGCCGCCGACGTGCTCGTGGTACCAGATCCACGCCTCGGGGTTGATCGGCTCGCCGACGGTGCCGAGCAGGCGCAGCGACGAGACGTCGTACTTCTCGACGGCCTCGGGGCCGGCCTTGATGAGCGCGCGGATGGCAGTCGGCGCCGTGTAGTAGATCGACACCTTGTACTTGTGCACGATCTCCCAATGGCGCTCCCACGTCGGGTGCTCGGGCGTGCCCTCGTAGATGATCCCGGTCGTGTGGTTGGCGAGCGGGCCGTAGACGACGTACGTGTGGCCGGTCACCCAGCCGCAGTCGGCGGTGCACCAGTAGACGTCGTCGTCCTTGATGTCGAAGACCCACTGGTGCGAGAGGATCGCGCCGAGCAGGTAACCGCCGGAGGTGTGGACGATGCCCTTGGGCTTCGCGGTCGTGCCGGACGTGTAGAGCATGAACAGCACGTCCTCGGCGTTCATCGGCTCGGGCGGGCAATTCGGCGCGGCCGCGGCGAGAGCGTCGTGCCACCAGATGTCGTTGTCGGTCCAGGCGACGTCCTGCTCGGTGCGGCGCACGACGAGCACGTTCTCGATCGTCGGACACATGGCAACGGCCTCGTCGGCGATGTCCTTGAGTGGGATGATCTGGCCACGGCGCCACGCGCCGTCGCCGGTGATGACGAGTTTGCAGCTGGCGTCCTGGATGCGGTCGGCCAGGGCGGACGCGGCGAAGCCGCCGAAGACGACGGAGTGGATCGCGCCGATACGCGCACACGCGAGCATCGAGATCGGCAGCTCGGGCACCATGCCGAGGTAGATCGCGACGCGATCGCCTTTGCCGACGCCGAGGTCCTTGAGGGCATTGGCGGCGCGCTCGACGTCGGCGAGCAGCTCGCGATACGTGATCACGCGCTCCTCACCAGGCTCGCCGATCCACGTGTAGGCGACCTTGTCTCCACCGCCGGCCTCGACGTGGCGGTCGAGGCAGTTGTACGTGAGGTTCAGCTCGCCGTCCTCGAACCATGTGTAGAACGGCGGGTTCGCATCGTTGAGCGCAACCGTCGGCTCCTTGAACCAGGTGATCTCCTCGAGGGCGCGCTGCATCCAGAAGGCAGCGAAGTCGGCGTCGGCCTCATCGTGGAGCGAGCGGTCGTGCACACGCGCGTGGCGGCTGAATTCCGCTGGGGGCGGCACGCGTCGCGTCTCGTCCAGGTGCGCCTCGATCGCATCGCTCATGACAGCCTCCTCCTCAGGTGGTTCACCGGAAGGCTACCCCGATTTGTGCTTCGAGGTGTACCGTTTCGCGTGTGCGCCACCGCACTGGCATCACCGCTGTCGTTCTGCTGACGGCGACTCTCTGCACCCTCGCAGTCGGCTTCGGCGCGTCCGCTGCCGATGCGCCGGGCGCTGCTCCGCAGGGTCGCGCCGCGGGCTTCGTGCTGCAGGTGCGCATTCCGGGTCTCGCCCCGATCACGCATGCCCCGGCGATCTCGCGCGGCGGTTCGGCCAGTGCCAGCGGTGGGTACGCCACGCAGCCGGACCCGTCGATCGCGTCCGTGCTCACCTCGGATACCTCGGTCGGCGTCGAGGCCACGGCTGTGGCCTCGCGCGGTGATGTCACGACGCGGGCGGCCGGCGTGACGCTGCTGGACGGGCTCATCACCGCGCAGACGATCACCTCGCAGGCGGCTGCACTGGCGGCGACGACGACGGAGGCGCAGAGCGCGCTGCAGACCTCGGTCGAGGGGCTCGTGGTGGCGGGACAGCCGCTCGAGGCGACCCCGAACAGGATCATCGCGATCAGCGGTGTCGGCGATCTCGTGGTCGAGGAGTCGGTCGATGCCGTGCGCGGACCGCAGTCGGCGCGCACGTTCGCGATCGCTCTGCACCTGCGTATCCGACAGGAGTATCGCGGGCTGCCGGCCGGGACGGAGATCCTCGTGGGCTACGCGGACGCAGGTGCTGCCGTGCCGGATCCGACCTCGTTGTCGACCCCCGATCCGCTGGCTGCGCCGACCGCGCCGATCACGCCGCTGCCGCCGACCTATGCGGGGGACACGCAGGATCCGCCGCCGGGCGGCTTCACCACGACGCCGCCGATCGACCAGGAGCGCGTGGATCAGCTGCTCGACGGCACGTACATGTTCCCGGTGCTGGGGGCGACGGCGAACGACTTCTCGGACGACTTCGGCGCGCCGCGCGCGACGACGGGCTTCCATCAGGGCATCGACATCTTCGCGGCGAGCGGCACGCCGATTCTCGCGATCAACGATGGCGTGCTGTCGAATGTCGGCACGAACAACTACGGCGGGCGGCGCTTCTGGCTGACCGACCGCTACGGCAACCAGTTCTACTTCGCGCATCTGGCCGGCTTCTCGCCGCTGGCCAAGGAGGGCGCGCAGGTGAAGCGCGGCGATGTGATCGGCTTCGTGGGCAATAGCGGCGATGCCATCACGACGCCGCCGCACCTGCACTTCGAGATGCATCCCGGCGGCGGCTGGGCCGTGCCTCCGTATCAGTACATGCTGTCGTGGTTGACGGGCGTGCGGCAGCCGGTGGTTGCCACCCCGCAGGTCACCGTGCCGACCACGACGGTGACGGTGCCCGCCACCGCGCCGGCCAAGCCGAAGCCCAAGCCGAAGCCCAAGCCGATCGAGACGCTGCCGGTGACGACCCCCGCGCCGGCGACCACGCAGGCCCCGGCTGCCACCGCGCCCGCGCCACCTGGCACGACTGCGCCTGCGCCGCCTGCCACGACTGCGCCTGCGCCGCCTGCCACGACTGCACCCGCGACGACCGCACCCACCCCGACCGACACCACGTCGACGGGCGCGACGACCGCGGCTGTCACGGGCACCGGCACCGTCTTCTCCGGCTAGCCGCAACAGGTAGCGTTCGGGCATGGATCTCGACGCCGCGCTTGCCGTCCTCACCGAGGAGGGCGCTCCGAACTACCGCGCCGATCAGGTCCGGCAGGCCGTCAGCCGCGACTTCATCGACTCGTGGGACGAGGCCTCGACGCTGCCGAAGGCGCTGCGCGCCGCGCTCGAGGAGCGCGCACCGATTCACGAGCTGGTGCTCGAGGAGGAGCAGCGCGCCAAGGACGGCACCGTCAAGGCGCGGTTCTCGACGCTGGATGGCTTCCCCGCCGAGGCCGTGCTGATGCGCAGCAAGGACCGCTACACGGTGTGCCTCTCGTCGCAGTCGGGCTGTGCGCTCAAGTGCGCGTTCTGCGCGACGGGCACGATGGGCCTCGGCCGCTCGCTCACGAAGGGCGAGATCTACGAGCAGCTGCTGTGGGCGGCACGCACGGCGCGCAAGAGCGACGCGCGCATCCGCAACGTCGTGATGATGGGCATGGGCGAGCCGCTGCAGAACCTCGACAACGTGCTCGGCTTCTGCCACCTCGCCAACGATCCCGACGGCTTTGGCCTCGGTGCGCGCTCGATCGCGATCTCGACGGCTGGCTGGCTGCCAGGCATTGAAGCGCTGATCGAGGAGCCGATGCAGGTGAAGCTCGCGATCTCGCTGCACGCGCCTGACGACGTGCTGCGCACCGAGCTGATGCCCGTCAACAAGCGCTACCCGATCGCCGAGCTGATGAAGACCCTCAAGCGCTACCGCACCGCGACGCGACGCCGGGTCTACGTGGAGTACCTGCTGCTTGATCAGGTGAACGATCGCGTCGAGCAGGCCGAGCGCCTCGCCGACCTCCTGCACGAGCATCTGCCCGGCGGGCACCATGTGAATCTCATCTGGTACAACCCGACCGGCTCGGGCCTGAGTGCCTCGGCGCCGGAGCGCGTGGAGCGCTTCCAGGCGATCCTCGAGAAGCGCCGCATTCCGTTCACCCTGCGCCGCTCGAAGGGCTCCGACATCGATGCCGCGTGCGGCCAGCTGGCGGTGAAGGGCGCCGCGGCAGCGGCGCGCGCGGCCAAGCGCGCGGAGCGCGAGACGGCATGAGCTGGGACGCCGTCGCGTGGGCCCGCTCGACGGGCATCGCCGCGGGCACGCCGAACACGGTGCCGCCCCCGTCGCCGATGCCCGACGGTGGCGTGATCGCGATCGAGCGCGAGGCCTGGCTGGCCCGCGTGCAGCCGACGGCGGCGATCGGCACGATCGAGCTCGAGTTGCGCGCCGCGGGCTGGACGCTGGGCCCGCTGCCCGAGGATTCCGAGCGCATGCCGGTCGTCTCCGCGATCGCGACCGACCAATCGTCGCTGGCCGGCTCGGGCGCGGGCTTCACCACGCGCCGCTACGACGAGTCGTCGCAGGGCCTGCGTCTGCGCATCCGCCCCATGCCCGCCGCCCAGGCCGGCTGCGCCGTGCTGCTGCCCGACTTCACCCGCGGGCTCGAGGCGCTGCGGCGACTGGGCCAGCAGAGCCACCTGCCCGACGAGGCGATCCTGCTCGATCGCAACGCCATCGACCTTTGGCTCAGCGCCGCGGAGATCGGTGAGTCGACCGCACCGCTTCTGCGCCCCGAAGACGCGCTGCTCCTGATGATCGGCACGGGCCCGTCGGGCACAGCCGCCGAGCGCATGGCGCGCGCCGCCGCGTCGCTGACCGACCTCGGCGCCGAGACGCTCGGTCAGGACGTCGCCCAGGCGTGGGCAGCCACGCGCGACCGCGTCGTCACCGCCGCCCCCACCCTGCTCGGTGCGGGCTGGGACTTCGAGCGTCGCGAGGCGCGCCGCACGTGGAACGAGCCGGTTGTCGATCCGCGCCAGGAGGGCTCGTGGGTCGGGCTCGAGGCGACGGGCGCTGACGCCCACTCGGTGCTGCTGCGTGCGCGCCGGCTGTCGTCCGCAACCTAGATCTCCGCGATACTCCGAGCATGCCCACCTTCGAGCGTTCCATCGAGATCGATGCCCCGATCCAGTCCGTCTACGAGTTCCACCTCGACACGCGCAACGCTGCGCGCATCGCGTCGGAGGGCCAGGAGTTCGTCTCCATCATCGGCGAGTTCCCCCTCGTCGTCGGCGGCGAGGTCGAGCTGAACGTCAAGATGAAGCCCCTGCCGGGCGTCCAGAACTGGCGCGTCCGCGTGACCGAGCTGGCCGAGCCCACGCTCGTCGTCGACGAGCTGCTGAAGGGCCCCTTTGCCAAGTTCCGCCACGAGCACCGCTTCGCCCCCACCGCCAGCGGCGGCACGATGCTGACCGACTACATCGAGTGGGAGCTTCCCGGCGGCCCCGCCGGACGACTCGTCGCGCCCATCGCCGCGAAGTTCATGGAGAAGTCATTTGTCGAGCGGCAGGTGACCACGAAGCGCATCCTCGAGGCCGACGCAGCGGCTTAGTCGTCATCGGCCCCACTGCGGCGCCATACTCTGCGTATGCCGATCTTTGAGGGTTCCATCGACATCGACGTGCCCATCGAGGCCGTCTTCGCGTTTCATCTCGACACGCGCAATGTGCCGAGCATCACGCCGCCTACGCAACAGGTGACGGAGATCGAGGGGACCTTCCCGCTCGTCCTCGGCGCCGAGGTGCAGATGATGATTCGCCAGGACCCCATCCCCACGGCTCAGCCATGGAAGATCCGGGTGACGGCACTCGAGGAGCCCACGCTGATCGTCGACGAGCTGTTCGACAATCCGAACTTCGTCCACTTCATCCACACCCACCGCTTTGCCCCTAACGCGACGGGCGGTACGACACTGACGGACCACATCGACTGG
>JBILWG010000021.1:0-18580 GCA_044369995.1 Gaiellales bacterium
CGGGGCCTCGGCGGGCTGCTCGCCCTGGCCATGCTGATCGGGCCGGCAGCGATCGCGCGTCCGTGGGTGCGTCGCGTCGGCACGCTGCTTCTCCTGACGATTCCCCTCGGCCTGCTGGCCGGCTGCCTCGGCCTGCTCGTGTCGTTCCACTTCGGCTGGGCGGCGGGACCCGCGATCGCCACGATCATCGCGGCGCTCTTCCTGGCCTCACGGGGAGCAGCACTCGCGGTCGACGCGCGGTCGCGCTCCGCGAACGCGGCCCGCCACGCCTAGGGAGCGCCGCCCTTGCTCCCTCAACGAACCCGACGAGAAGCAGGGCTTGTTGCGGCTCGGGTGTGCCCGCCGTGTCGGCGGACACACCCGACGCGCGTTAGGGGCGCACGGGCCAGAGTCCGTTCACGCACACCACGTAGTTGATGGCGAGCGTTGCCGTCGCCTGAAGCGTTGGGATCGTTGGCGCATCACCCGTCGCCATCGCCGCAGGGATGCCGTTGGACAGTGTGAACTCCGCCACCTGCCCTGTCTCGCCCAGCGGCGTATATGCGCCATTCGCCTGCTGCCCGGTGCCAACGGGAACCGCCGCGACGAGATTCGGCAAGGTGAACGTCGTCACGTTGTCGTTATCGCTAAAATACGGTCCGAGGAGCGAATACAGCGCCGGGTACTGCTGCACGGAGAACGCCTGCCCTTGGCACAGCGCGTAGTTGACGGGCGCGTACGTGCCCGCGAAGGTGCTGATGGCGGCGTAGAAGTCATCTTCGCCCATGTCAGGCTCCCTTCAACGGCTTGCGGCGATCGACGCTCACCTGGTAGGTGTTCTCGCCCACGCGCACGATGGTGAGCGGGAACGTGCGACCGTTGATGGTCGTGGGGTACGTGCCCGTATCGAGCGGCGCTCCCTTGGTGCGCGTCAGGAGCGAGGTGAACCCGCCGCTCCATTCGGCGCTGCCGACCTTGGCGTCAACTGCGTGCCCGAGTGGCACAAGATCGTCGACGCGCAACGTCATCGTCTTGCCCGTGGCCGGATTGCGAACGACCGCGATGGCCTTGGCGCGGTCGAAGTGCTTCCGGTTGTAGTCCGGATGCGTGGTGATCGAGAACTTCGTGGTGTTCCGCAGCGTGGTACGGACGGGGCCGGTCGCGGCTGCTGCGGTGCCTGGGAGCGCGGCTAGCGCGGCGACGCCGACGGCTCCGGCGGCACCCAGGAGCAGGCCGCTGCGGCTCAGCCCCGGGCTGGTTTCGTGGGGTGTGTGTTCCATGGCACGAACGTACCACGTGTAATGCGCGGACATCCGTTCGTTGTGAGCCGCATTGCGTAGGGAGTGCGTAAGCGCCCGTGCGTGGTTGGCGACTCCCCGTCATGCCGGCGCATCCGCGTGCGGCACTAGCCTCCAACCATGGCCCGCACCGCAACCCGATTCACCTGCACCGCCTGCGGTGAGCAGACGCCCAAGTGGGAGGGGCGCTGCCCGTCGTGCGAGGCGTGGGGGACGATCCAGGAGGAGGCGCCCGTCGTCACGCGCGTCGGCCGCTCCGGGCCCGCGCAGGCGCGCGCGTCGATCGCACTCGCCGACGTCTCGGCGGACGAGGCGATCCGCATCCCGAGTGGCATCGGCGAGCTCGATCGCGTGCTGGGCGGCGGCATTGTCCCCGGCTCGCTGGTCCTGCTCGGTGGTGAGCCCGGCGTCGGCAAGTCGACGCTGCTGACGATGGCCCTCGCGTCCATCGCCCAGCGGGAGACCGCGCTGCTCGTGACCGGCGAGGAGTCGGCCGCGCAGGTGCGCCTACGCGCCGAGCGGATCGGCGGCGCGGGGCAGATCCGCGTCGTCGCCGAGACCGACCTCAACGTCGTCGTCGCCACGATCGCGCAGGAGAAGCCCGCCGTCTGCGTCGTCGACTCGGTACAGACCCTGTGGACCGCCGACCTCGCGTCGGCGCCCGGCTCCGTGGCGCAGGTACGCGAGGCCGCGGGTGAGCTTCTGCGCGTGGCCAAGGAGCACGGCGTCGCGATCATCCTCGTCGGCCACGTCACCAAGGATGGCGCTGTCGCCGGCCCGAAGGTGCTCGAGCACCTCGTCGACGCCGTACTGCTGTTCGAGGGTGAGCGTGGGGGTGAGCTGCGCGTGCTGCGCGCGGCCAAGAACCGCTTCGGAGCCACCTCCGAGCTCGGCGTCTTCGCGATGACGGGTCGCGGGCTCGAGCCGGTCGAGGATCCCTCCGCGCTGCTCGGGCGCGACGAGCTCGGTGCCACGGGCAGCGTCGTCGCCTGCACGATGGAGGGCTCGCGCCCGCTGCTCCTCGAGGTGCAGGCGCTGGTCTCGCCGAGCGAGCTGCCGCAGCCGCGTCGCCTCGCCAACGGCATCGACCGCAATCGTCTGGCCATGCTGCTCGCGGTGCTGTCGCGCCATGCCAGTCTGGGGCTCGGTTCGGCCGACGTCTTCGCCAACGTGGTCGGCGGCGTGCGCGTCGATGACCCCGCCGTCGACCTCGCGGTTGCGCTCGCCGTCACCTCCGCCGCCCGCGGCATCCCGACCGGCCCGCTGGTCGCGATCGGCGAAATCGGCTTGACCGGACGGCTGCGCCCGGTCAGCCAGGTCGAGCGCCGCCTGCAGGAGGCGGCACGCCTCGGTATCGAGCAGGCGATCGTGCCGCCCGGAGCGCCGTCCGTACCCGGGATCGTGGTCCGGACCGCCGGGTCGATCGGCGAGGCCCTCGCGCTCGCCCTCGGCGCGGACTAGGCCCGCTCGGCCAGACGTCCAGCGAGCCGCGCCATGCCGGCGGCCGCGCAGGCGGCGGCGCCGGCGGCCCAGTCGGGCGCTGCCGTCGGGGGCAGCTCGATGGGCAGTGCGCGCTGCATGGTCGCGATCGTGCGGAAGGCACGCAGCTCGTCGGCGGCCTCGGCGACGGCGCGCGAGCGGGCGGGGGTGAGGGCGTCAGCATTCGCGATGACGCCCTCGAGATCCCCGTAGCGCTGCAGCAGCTCAGCCGCGGTCTTCGCGCCGATGCCCCGCGCACCGGGGATGTTGTCGGACGGGTCGCCACGCAGGCTGATCAGATCGGGCACCTGATCCGGACGGACCCCATAGCGCTCAACGACGCCGTCGGGATCAACGTACTCCACCTCGCTGACGCCGGAGACGGGACGAATGATGGTCGTGCGGGCCGAGGCCAGCTGGTACGCGTCACGGTCGTGCGTGAGGACGAACGCGGTGCCCCCGGCGGCCTCCTCGAGGGTGGCCAGCGTCGCGCAGACGTCATCGGCCTCCCACGGCGGGACGCAGATGGCGGGGATGCCGAACGTGCGGACGAGCGCTGGCAGGGCATCCAGCTGGTCGATCAGGGCATCGTCGGCCTCGCCGACGCGCTGCGCCTGGTACGCCGGGACGAGCGCGTGGCGCTCGGACTCCTCGCGGCTGTCGACAGCGAAGGCGATGGTGCGCGGCGCGAAGACATCCCAGGCCCCCGCGAGCATGCTGATCGTCCCCTGCAGCAGACCGATCGGCCTGCCGTCCGGGGCCGTGACTGACCCCAGTGCGTAGTAGGCGCGATGCGCCAGCGCATCGCCATCGACGATCAGGAGGGGCTTGGTCGGCGCCACCCGGCTACGATACCCGTCCGATGCTCGTTGATCCCCGTCGCAACCCCAAGCTCGCGAGCGCGCTGCGCCTGCTCGCGCCGGGCACGGACCTGCGCCTCGGCATCAACGACATCATCAAGGGGCACCTCGGGGCGCTGATCGTGATCGCCGAGCGCGAGGAGATCGAGCCGCTGTGCTCGGGTGGGCTGGCGCTCAACATCCCGTTCTCGTCGCAGATGCTCTACGAGGTCGCCAAGATGGATGGCGCGATCGTCGTCGACGACGAACTCTCGACGATCCTGCGCGCCAACGTGCACCTGATGCCCGACGCCGCGATGCCCACCGCGGAGACCGGTACGCGCCACCGCACCGCCGAGCGCGTGGCACGGCAGACGGACGCGATCGTCGTCGCGATCTCCCAGGAGCGCGACACCGTCAACGTCTACACGGGTGGGTCGCGCTACCAGCTCGACTCGATCAGCGAGCTGCTGGCCAAGGCCACGCAGGGTCTCGCGACGCTGCAGGGACATCGCGCGCAGCTCGACCGTGGCGCCGACGAGCTGACCACGCAGGAGCTACGCGGTGAGGTCTCGATCGACGACGTCCTCAACGTCCTCCAGCGCTCCGAGATGGCGGCTCGGATGATCGGGGAGATCGAGCGCAACGCGACCGAGCTCGGGCTCGATGGCCGCCTCGTCGCGATGCAACTCGTCGAGCTGTCCGAGGGGGTGGAGGAGGAGCGCCTCGCGATCATCCGCGACTACCGCAGCGCCGACGCGACCTCGGACACCGACATCGTGCTCGAGCACCTCGCCGCCCTGCGCTACAGCGAGCTCGTCGACCTCGACTGCGTGGCGCGGGCGATTGGATTCCCCGATCGCTCCGCCTCCAACCTGCGTCCCCGTGGCTACCGCGCGCTGACCCAGACGGCATCGTTGTCGGACGAGGCCACGGAGTGCATCATCGCGGCGTTCCCGACCTACGACGCGCTGATGCGCGCCACGCTGCGCGAGTTGCAGGCGATCGACGGCATCTCACCGAGCGATGCGGCAGAGGTGCAGCAGGGGCTGCGACGGCTGCACGACCGGCACCTGCGCAGCGGGCGCTGAAACCTCCCCCTTTCGGGGTCGATTGCGGTTATCCTTCTGATCCCAGCACGGAGGAGCGCAGGTGTTCAAAGTCGGAGATCGGATCGTCTATCCCCAGCACGGCGCGGGCATCATCGACGGCATCGAGACGCGCACCGTGCTCGGTGAAGAGGTCGAGTACCTGACGATCCGCATCATCGCCGACGATCTCGTCGTGCGCATTCCGGTCAACCGCGTGGACGAGCTGGGGCTGCGCCGCGTGATGGATCAGAAGGGCGCGAACGCGGTGCTCGCCGTGCTCGGCGAGGAGATTCCGGAGGACACGGGCTCGTGGAGCCGCCGCTTCCGGATGAACAAGGACAAGATCCGCTCCGGCGACGTGCGCGAGATCGCCGAGGTGATCCGCGATCTGTCGCTGCGCGACGCCGAGAAGCCGCTCTCGTCGGGCGAGCGCCAGCTGCTGGCGCAGGCCAAGCGCATCCTCTCGTCCGAGCTGCGCTGGTCGCTCGACAAGGACGAGGACGAGACGAACGCGCATCTGGACAAGCTGCTGGCGGACCTCGCCGAGGCGCGTGCCGAGGCTCGCGCCGCGCGCGCGTAGACGACGATGGCTGCCGCGGTCGCCGTCTGGGCGGTCGTCGTCGCCGCCGGTTCGGGCGAGCGACTGGGCGCCGAGCACCCGAAGGCCTTCGTGCGCTTCGGCGACGATCCGCTGATCGCCGCCTCGGTGGCGGCGCTCGACGACCATCCGGCGATCGCCGGCATCGTGCTCGTCGTGCCGGAGGGCTGGGAGGAGCGTGCCACCTTCATGGCCGACGACATCGGCGCGGGCAAGGCCTCGATCGCGATCGCCGGTGGCGCCACTCGGTCCGACTCCGTCGCCGCCGGCGTGGCCGAGGTGCCGGACGATGCCGCGATCATCCTCGTGCACGACGCTGCCCGCCCGCTGGTCTCCACGGCGCTGATCGATCGGGTGCTGGGGGGCTTCGCCGACGGCGATGATGGCGTGATCCCGGTGCTGCCGATCGATGACACGGTCAAGCGCGTCGATGCCGCCGGGCGCGTGGTGGCGACGCTCGATCGCTCCGAGCTGCGTGCCGTGCAGACGCCACAGGCGTTCCTGGCCGACGTCTTCCGGCGGGCGGTCGTCGCACCCGACCGGGCCACGGGCACGGATTGCGCGAGTCTCGTCGAGCGGGCGGGGGGCACCATCGCCACGGTGCTCGGTGACCCACGCGCTATGAAGATCACGACGCGCGCGGATCTGGAGCGCGCGGAGGAACTGCGCGTTGCTGACTGATCACCACACCCACCTGCGCCCGGATGATGATCCGCTCGATGAAGAGGCGCTGTCGATCGAGACGATCGTGCCGCACGTCGCAGCCGCCATGGATCGCGGGCTCGCCGCCGTCGCCATCACCGAGCACGTCTACCGCTTCCGCGTGGCCAAGCCGGCGTGGGAGCACCCCTACTGGGAGACGCAGACCCAGTGGGACATCGACGCCTACTGGGATGCCCTCAGCGAGGCCAAGGCCGCCGGCTTTCCGATCCTGATCGGAATCGAGTGCGACTGGCTGCCGACGGGCCAGGAGGTGCTCGTGGATGCGCTCCAGGGACGACCCTGGGACCTGATCCTCGGCAGTATCCACTGGGTGGATGAGGGCGCCGTCGACTACGACCTCTACTCGGCCTTCAAGGAGATCGATCCGGATGGGCTCTGGCGCGGCTACGTCGATCGCTACAGCCGTGCCGCGCTGAGCGGGCAGTTCGACGTGATGACACACGCCGATCTGCCGAAGTCGTTCGGTCCGCTGCCGTCGCCGGAGACGCTGGAGTGGTCCTTCGAGCGCATCGCCGATGCGCTGGCCGAGTCGGGCTGCTGTCTCGAGATCTCGACGGCGGGCCTGCGCAAGGCGGCCAAGGAGATCTATCCGGGGCCGTCGCTGCTCGAGCGCGTCTGCGCTCGCGGTGTGCCGGTTGTCCTCTCGTCGGACGCCCACGAGCCCGAGAACGTCGGCTTCGCCTTCGATCAGGCCGTGCAGGCGGCGCGGGCAGCTGGCTATACGGAGGTCATGGAGCTGAGGGGACGCGACCGTCGGGCGGTGCCCATTGGCTGAGCTCCGTGTCGGCACCGCGGTTGATGCGCATCGACTCGTCGAGGGGCGTCCGCTCGTCCTCGGCGGAGTCACGATTCCGTACGACCGTGGGCTGGAGGGGCACTCGGACGCCGACGTCGTGTGCCACGTGCTGACGGATGCGCTGCTGGGCGCCACGGGGAGCGGCGACATCGGGCGCATGTTCCCGGGCACGGAGGAGTGGAAGGACGCCGCCTCGCTGGACCTGCTGCGGCGCGCCTGCGCGCGCATCGCCGAGGACGGCTGGCGACTCGTGAACGCCGACTGCATGGTCGTGACGATGCAGCCGCGCATCGCTCCGCACGTGGATCAGATGCGCGCCCACTGCGCCGGCGCCCTGCAGTCGACGCCCGATCGGGTGTCGATCCGCGCGACCGGCACGGATGGCCTCGGCTTCACGGGGCGGGGCGAGGGCATTGCCGCCCAGGCGGTCGTCCTGCTCGAACGCGGCTGATCCGATCGAGGTCGCGCACGCATCGCCCAGGAGGGAGCCTCGCCGGGTGCGCTACGACTGCTCGGTTGCGCCACGGGGCACGGGCGGCAACGTGAAGCCGCCCATCTCCTGCAGGCGATTGATGCGCTCCTGCAGCGGAGGGTGCGTGTCGAACAGCCCCGACAGGCCCGACTTGAGCCCGTGGTGGTCGCGGAGCGGCGACTCGATCCAGAGGTGCGCGGTGGCGCGGTTGACGTGGCGCAGCGGACGCTGGTCGCCACCCAGCTTCCAGAGCGCGCGGGCGAGGCCCTCGGGATCGCCCGTCAGCTCGGCCGCGGTCGCGTCGGCGAGGTACTCGCGTCGACGCGAGAGCGTCATCTGCAGGAGCGCGGCGCCGATCGGGGCCAGGATGATCGCGACGATCGCGATGATGGCGCCGAGCGGGTTGTTGTTCTCGTTGTTGCGGCCACCGCCGAGGAACATCGACCACATCAGCATGTCGGCCACCATCGTGATCACGCCGACCATCACCGCGGCCAGGGTCATCAGCCGCACGTCGCGGTTGCGCACGTGCGCCATCTCGTGCGCCATGACGCCCTCGAGTTCGCGCTTGTCGAGCAGCTGCAGGATGCCGGTGGTCGCGGCGACGTAGGCCTTATCGGGTGTCCGCCCGGCCGCGAAGGCGTTCGGTGCGGGGTCGTCGATGATGTAGATGTCGGGCGTCTTGGCGAGCCCGGCGGCGATCGCGGCGTTCTCGACGCTGTTCCAGAGCTCGGGCGCATCGGCCTTGGAGATCTTGTGGGCGCCGGCCGTGGCCGCGACGATCGAGCCGGCCGCGATGTAGCCGAAGAACGCGTAGCCGATCGCGACCATCAGCATGATCAGACCGAAGCCAGAGCCGAAGAACGCGTAGACGGCCGCGACGATCACGGCCATCAGTACGAAGAACAGCAGCATCACGACGAGCGTGCGCATGCGCGACGAGCGGATCTGCTGCTGGAGCGTCATGCGCCGAGCTCCACCTTGATGGGCTCGCGCTCGGCATCATCGTCGAGGCGGTAGAACTCGGCGAGCTGGTGTCCGAGCGCCCCGCTGATCAACGAGGTCGGCAGCGTCTGCTGCTTCGTGTTGTAGATCCGCACGGTCGTGTTGTAGTAGCGCCGGGCTGCGGCGATCTTGTCCTCGGTGTCGGACAGCTCGGTCTGCAGTTGCGTGAACGACTCCACGGCACGCAGCTCGGGATAGGCCTCGGCGATCGCGAAGAGCTTGCCGACCGCCTGCTGCATCTCGCCATCGGCTGCAGCCTTCTCATCGAGGGTCGTGGCGCCGAGCGCATGGGCGCGAGCCGTCGAGACGCTCTCGAACGTCGCGGTCTCGTGCTGGGCGTAGCCCTTGACCGCCTCGACCAGATTCGGGATCAGGTCGGCGCGGCGCTTGAGCTGCACGTCGATCGACGACAGGCCCTGCGCGACCTCGTTGCGCAGGCGCACGAGGGCGTTGAAGGTGAGCACGAACCACAGCGCGATCACGACGATCAGCGCGGCGATCACGATCAGGGCGATGGTCAACGGCGGGTCCTCGGCGGTGGAGTCGGCGGCACGGGCTGTGCCATACCCACAGCGTATAGCGGGAAGCGGATCGCGGTGGGGTCAGAGCGGTAGCGTCAACTGGTCGCCGTGCTGCTCGGCAAGGCCATCGTTGATCAGCAGGGCGGCGATCTCGGCATCGCAGTCGGCGAGAGCGACGGGAGCGGCGCGCAGCCGATCGAGCAGCTGTCCGCGGGCCTGCCGACGCGAGCCCTCGAAGCGGCTCTGCTTGCGCTGTGGCTCGAAGCGCTGTCCGCGGCTTGGGCAGCCGTCGGCCAGCGGGCAGGCCTCGCAGCGGGGGATGCGCGCCAGACAGAGCGTGGCGCCGACATCGAAGAGGCCCTGCGTCAGGTCGTGTCCGCGCCCGGCCGGCGGCTCGAGCGTCGCGGTGCCGAGCGCGCGCTCGAGGATGCGTTGGATATTGACGTCGATCGGCACGACGTCGTGGTCGAGGGCGAGCGCGCAGATCGCGGCCGCCGTGTAGGGCCCGACGCCCGGCAGCGCGCGCCAGCCCGCCTGATCCTGGGGAATACCCTGCTCGGCGAGCATGCGAGCAGCCTCGTGCAGCGCAACGGCGCGGCGGTTGTATCCGAGCCCCTGCCACACGGCAATCACGTCGGCGCGCGGGGCGGCGGCGAGGTCGGCCGCAGTCGGCCAGCGCTCGAGCCACGCCGTCCAGCGCTCGATCACGCGGTCGACCTGCGTCTGCTGCAGCATCACCTCGCTGACGAGGATGGCGTACGGATCGCGCGTGTGGCGCCACGGTAGGTCACGACCGTGCGCTGCGTACCACGTGAGGACGCGTTCGGCGAGCTGCTCGGGCGTCATTGGCACTCCGGCAGCGTAGTGCGCGCACGAGTCGGCACGATCCGCGTGCATGAGTTGACTAAGTGGACTAATATACGGCCTATCGTGACCGACATCGTGAATGTTCATGAGGCCAAGACCCATCTGTCGAAGCTGCTGGCCCGTGTCGAGGCGGGGGAGGAGATCATCCTCGCCCGCGGCGGTGCGCCGATCGCGAAGATCGTGCCGATCCCTGTCCAGCGCGAGTGGGCCGGCCCAGGCGCGTGGAAGGGCAAGTACGACGTCCCCGACGATGCCTTTGAGTGGAGCGAGGAAGAGCTGCGCGAGATGTTCGGTGATCTGGCCTTCGCCGATGATCCGCCTCGACACGAAGCGGATCAAGAGCGGCGGGTTGACTGAGGCATGGCGCTCCTGCTCGATACGAATGCGATCGTCTGGTGGCTGACGGACTCGCCCCGGTTGTCGGGCGACGCGCGTGCCGCGATTGGTGCGGAGGTCGCCTCGGGGCGCGTCTATGTGAGTGCGGTCTCCGGTCTCGAGATTGCACTTGGCGAAGCGCGCGGCACGATGCCGTCGGCGGCGGCCTTCGTCGACGACGCGGAGGCGTCCGGATTTCGCATGCTGCCCTTCGACGTGCAGGATGCAGTTGCGGTCGCTACGCTGCCGCGACTGCACGGCGACCCGTTCGATCGGGCGCTCGCCGCGCAGGCACAGCGACGGCAGCTCACGCTGATGACCGCCGATCGCATCCTCGCCGAGTACCCAATCGCCGTCTATCGACTCTGATGTCTGCGAGCCTGCCCCTATGAGCGTCCGCGTCCGCTTCGCACCCGCCCCGACCGGCGACCTCCACGTCGGTGGGGCGATGGTCGCCGTGGCCAATCACCTGCTGCGTCTGCAGCAGGGCGGCGCCTTCGTGCTGCGCATCGACGACACCGACCCATCCGAGCACGCCGCGGGCGCTGCCGAGCGCATCCAGGCGACGCTCGCCTGGCTTGGCATCACGATCGATGAAGGGCCCGAGGCGGGACCGTACGCGCCGTACCACCAGTCCTTGCGCACGGCGGATCACCTCGCTGCCGCCGAGCGTCTCGTCGAAGCGGGTGCCGCGCGGCGGGGTGGCGATGCCTCGATCGCGCTGGTGGCGGTCGAGCGCGACATCGTGATCGACGACCTCAGTCGTGGCGCGATCCGCATTCCCGCCGGCGAGCTGCCGCGCACGATCCTGGTCCGTTCCGACGGCCGTCCGACGTTCCACATCGCGACGGCGGTCGACGATGCGGCGATGGCGATCACGCACGTGCTGCGCGGCGAGGACCACATCACGAACACCGCCATCCAGCTCGTGCTCTGCGAGGCGCTCGGCGTTGAGCCGCCGCGCTTCTCGCATCTGCCGATCGTCGTGGGCGAGGATGGCAGCAAGTTGTCATCGAGCCACGGCGCCGTCGGCGTCGACGAGTTGCGCGCGGCGGGTTGGCTGCCCACGGCGGTGGTCGACTGGCTCGCGCGCTCGGCCTGCCCACCGATCACCGCCCTGCCTGCCTCGATGCCGGCAGAGCTCGCCGTCGTGTTCGATCCCGCGCGCCTCGGGCACGGCACGACGCGCCTCGATCCGGCACTGCTCGAGCGGCTGGGGCGCGATCATCTCGCGCTCCTGCCGGCTGGCGCGTTGGTGCGCCAGGTGGGGGAGGAGCTCGCACGACAAGGTGTGCCGTGTTCGGAGGAACAGCTCGCACTGCTCGCTCCCGGGCTCGGCGACGCCGCCACCATCCCGCAGGCTGCGGCGCTCGTTGCCGGCGTGACCGAGCGCAGTGCGCCGCTGCCCCCGACCGAGGGCGACCGCGCCGCCGCCACCGCGCTGCTCGAGCTCGACACCCGCGACCCCGATGCGCTCGGCGTGGGCAAGAAGGCGATCCGGCGGGTGCTGACGTCCTCGGACCACGGCATCCCGCTACCGTTCCTGCTCGCGGCGCTGCCGCGGGACGAGATCGTCGCCCGCGCCCAGGCCGTGCTGGACCAGCCATGACGCTTCGTCTCTACGATTCCCTCCGCCGCTCCACCAACGACGTGGAGCCACTCACGCCTGGTCGGCTCGGGCTCTACGTCTGCGGCCCGACGGTCTACGGCCCCGTGCACGTCGGCAATGCGCGCCCGTTCGTGGTGGCGATGACGCTCGCGCGGCACCTGCGGCGCACCGGCTGGGAGGTGCGCGTCGTCTCGAATCTGACCGACATCAACGACAAGATCTACATCGCAGCGCAGGCCGAGGGCATCGAGAGCCGCGACCTCGCCGAGCGCGAGTCCGCGCGCTATCTCGACGACACCTCGCGCCTCGGCCTCGGCCGTCCCGACGTCGAGCCGAAGGTGACCGAGTCGCTGCCCGAGATCGTCGAGATGATCGAGGGTCTGATCGCTGGCGGGCATGCGTACGAGTCCGACGGCGACGTCTACTTCCGCGTTGCCGACTTCCCGTCGTACGGTGCGCTGTCGGGCCAGAAGATCGACGAGATGCAGCCCGAGGAGATCACCGCGAAGAAGCACGCACCGCTCGACTTCGCGCTCTGGAAGGCGCAGAAGCCGGGCGAGGACGCCGCCTGGGAATCGCCGTGGGGGCTGGGGCGCCCCGGCTGGCACATCGAGTGCTCCGCGATGGCCATGTCCGCGCTGGGCGAGGAGATCGACATCCACGGCGGCGGCATCGACCTCAAGTTCCCGCATCACGAGAACGAGCGCGCGCAGTCCGAGGCCATGACTGGCCGGCCGTTTGCGCGGACGTGGCTCCACAACGGCATGCTGCGCTTCGGCGGCGACAAGATGTCGAAGTCGCTCGGCAACATCGATCGGCTCTCCGACGCGCTCGATCGTGAGGGCAACGAGACGCTGCTGAGCCTGTTCGCCCGTGCGCAGTACCGCTCGCCACTCGACTACAGCCCCGATTCGCTCGAGGATGCGCGCAAGTCGAACGACCGCCTGCGCGAGGCGCTGCGTCGCGCGGCGCGTATTGCCGGCGATGCCGCACCCGCCGACGGTGGCCCGCTAGCCACGGCGGCAGCTGAGGCCGATGCGCGGTTCCGCGCCGCACTCGACGACGACTTCGGCACCCCCGAAGGCTTGGCGGCGCTGTTCGATCTCGTGCGCGTGGTCAACGCCGCTACCGACGCTGGCGATGCCAGTCCCGCTGACGTCGCGCAGGCCCGCGCGATCTTGATCGACTGCCTGTGGGTGCTCGGCCTTGACGGTCTGGGCGCGACGGCTGATGGCCCACCGGCCGAGGCGGTGGCGCTCATGCAGGAGCGCGAATCGGCTCGCGCAGCCAAGGATTTTGCCCGCGCCGATGCGATTCGCGACGAGCTGAAAGCGCTCGGCTGGGTCGTGCAAGACCTCGCTGACGGCCCCGAATTGCAGCAGGCATGAGCGGCGACATCCTCTACGGGCGCCAGCCCGTGCACGAGGCGACGCGCGGGCGACGTGCCGTCCACGAGATCCTCGTGACGGAGAAGGCAATGGCGTCGCTGCCATGGCTGCGCGACGTCGCGGCGCAGGTGCGTGTCACGGGTGCCGATGAGATCGGCGCCTTGGCCGGCAGCTCTGATCATCAGGGGATCGCGGCACGTGTCGATCCGTTTGCCTATGCGGATCCCGACGACCTGCTCGATGCTGATGCGCCGCTGATCATCGCGCTCGACGGTGTGAGCGATCCACGCAATCTCGGCGCCATCGTGCGTAGCGCGGAGTGCGCGGGAGCCGCGGGTCTCGTCGTGCCGCGCCACGGCAGCGCGATTGTGACTGCCGTCGTGGCCAAGGCCAGCGCCGGCGCCGTTGAACATCTACCGATTGCGGTCGCTGCGAACATGGCCGATTGGCTCCAACGGGCCAAACGGCCGGGCATCTGGAGCTATGCCGCGGCTGCCGATGGCGAAACGGGGTACACGCAGGCCGATTATCGGGATGGCTGCATCTTCGTGCTCGGCGCGGAGGGCACGGGCGTGCGTCCGCGGGTGATGGATGCCTGTGATCAGACGGTTTCGATCCCCCTGGCGGGGACGATTTCGTCGCTGAACGTCTCGGTCACGGCCGGTGTGCTGCTGTTCGAGGCGGTCCGCCAGCGGGGCCAGCACTGAACCTCGTTTGAGGCTTCGGCCATAGGAATCACCCTATGAACACCGACGTATCCCGCTGGTAGAGCCAAAATCAGCGGGGTTTGGCTATGTCCCAAAATGTAACGGTTTGCAGGCAAATTAGGAACAACCCTATGAATGTCTGGATTGGCCTTGCATTTGCCAGATGTCTCAGGCAGCATGGGGTCGTCCGGGTAAACCTCATCTACACGATGAGGGTTTTCGTCCCCGGGTTGGAGGAGCAGAACCCCCATGCAGACCGCCCGAGCCACGACCGCACGGACCGCCGATCCGGCAGCCCGTCAGAAGCGCGACCAGGGCGATCTGAACCTCGTGCTCCGCGCCCGTAACGGCAGCGATGCCGCGCTGGACCAGCTGATCCGCCGCTACCAGCCGTTCGTGCGCCTGAAGGCCTCGAGTTACTTCCTGGCCGGCGGCGACTCCGACGACCTGCAGCAGGAGGGCCTGATCGGCCTCTACAAGGCGATCCGCGATTATCGCGTCGATCGCGAGACGTCGTTCCGCTCGTTCGCCGAACTCTGCATCACGCGCCAGATCATCACGGCGATCAAGGGCGCGACGCGCAACAAGCATCAGCCGTTGAACGGCTACATCTCCTTCTCGCACACGCCGGCCGGCGCCGACCCCGAGGGCGGCGAATGCACGCTGGGCGACGCGATCGCCGGCTCGCCGACGATGGACCCCGCCTCGCGCGTGGTCTCGAGCGACGAGCTCGAGTCGCTCGTTGCGATGCTCGGCTCCTCGCTGTCGCCGCTCGAGTCCGAGGTGCTGGCCGCCTTCATGGCCGGCGAATCGTACGACGCGATCGCCGAACAGGCCGGATGCGATCCGAAGGCCGTCGACAACGCCCTGCAGCGCGTCAAGCGCAAGATCGAGCAGCATCGCGCCAGTCGCGACGTCGCCGAAACCGCGTAGCCTTCCCCGCATGACGCCCGGTGAACTCGCACTCGCCGGACTCGCTGCGCTCGCGGCCGGACTCGTCAACGCCCTCGCGGGCGGCGGAACGCTGATCTCGTTCCCCATGCTGCTCGCCCTCGGCGTCCCGCCCGTCGCTGCCAACGTGACCAACACCGTCGCGCTCGTGCCCGGGTATCTGGGTGGCACCTACGCGCAGCGGGAGGACTTGGCCGGGCAGGGACGGCGGCTGCGGATTCTCCTGCCCGTGGCAGCGCTCGGCGGCGTCGTCGGTGCCGGTCTGCTGCTGCTCACCCCCGAGAGCGCCTTCGAGGTGCTGATTCCCTTTCTGATCATCGGCGCCGTGGTGATCCTCGGCCTCGGTGATGCGATCAAACGGCGCGTCGCGGCACGGATCTCGCACCTCCACGGGGGCGTCGAGCGTCTCGCCGGGCCGGCGGTCGGCATCTTCGCCGCCGCCATCTACGGCGGCTACTTCGGCGGCGGCCTCGGCATCATCGTCCTCGCCGTGCTCGGGCTGGTGCTCGTCGACACGCTGACCCGCATCAACGCGCTCAAGCAATGCACGAGCCTCGTCGTCAACGGCTTCGCGGCGATCGTCTTCCTGTTCTCCGGCCAGGTCCTCTGGATGACCGCCGGCGTGATGCTCGTGTGCGCGCTGCTCGGTGGCTATCTCGGGGGCCACGTCGCGAGTCGCGTACCGGCGCGGGTGTTGCAGCGCGTCGTGCTCGTGATCGGCGTCGTCGTCGCCGTCGTCTACAGCGTGCGGACGTTCGTCTGACGTCAGGCAGCTGCGGCGAGCGCGGCCCGCTGCGTTGCGGCGACACGGGCCGGATCCGGCACGTTCGTGCAGATCCCGTCGACGCCCATCGCCACGAGGCGGGCAATGGTGCCCGCGTCGTCTGGTGTCCACACCCAGATCTCGGCACCGGCACGATGCACCTGCGTGACGAGGCGTGGTGTGACGAGGCGGTGCTGCACCGTCACCAGATCGCAGTGCGTGGCCTTCAGCAGCAGATCGACACGACCGGTCCACACGTAGCGCCAGGCCCGGTTGACCGCCCAGCCGAGCGCACGCACCCAGTCGTGATGGCGTCGCGGGATCGTCAGCCCGACCCGGATCCGCGGCTCGAGGTGGCGGATCCACAGCGCCTGCTCCCAGCCACCGCCGGTGATCACGACGCGCTCGGTCATCTCCGCTTCGCGCAGTTCGCGGACGAGCTGCTCCGACAGGTGATTCTGCTTGAGATCGAGGTTGAGCGGGATGTTGGCATGACGGGCCAGCGCGAGAGCGTCGCGCAGGCGCGGCGCCGTCTCGTTGGGCCCCTTGTCGTGCGAGAGCACGAGCTCGCCGTCGGAGCGACGGCGACGTACATCGACCTCGATCATGTCGGCGCCGAGGCGAATGGCCTCCTGCAGCTGCGCGATCGTGTTATCGCCGAGCCCGGTGCGGTACCCCCGGTGCGCGATGTGCAGATGGGTGCCCATACCTCCAGCGTACTCCTGTGTGGGCGTTCCCGAGTGGACTTCACCGGATTGCAAACTCGGCGCAACCGTTCTGCAGCCCGTGGAGTCGCTGATCCGGAGAGCCGGCGCCCGGGATCGAACCGAGGACATCCACTTTACAAGAGTGGCGCTCTACCAACTGAGCTACGCCGGCGCGTCCTGCAGCCTAGCGACCGCAACGTGAGGCATCCTCAGTATGTGCGACATTCGCTACGCGTCCTCGTGGTCTCCAACATGGTCCCCTCGGCTGCGGTGCCGCAGTACGGGGTCTTCGTGACGCGTCAGACCCGCGCGCTGGAGCAGGCAGGCTGCACCGTCGAGCTCGTCGGTCTCCAGCAGGAGACGACCGGCAAGCTCGGCACCGCACGCAAGTACGGCGGGCTGGGGCGTCGCGGCGCGCACGCCGCCGAGCGCATGCAGCCCGACATCGTGCTCGGGCATTACCTGATTCCCACCGCGCTGATGGCCCGCCGCGCAGCGAAGGCGGCGAAGGTGCCATACGTCCTCGTGGCACACGGCGGCGATGTCACGCACCTCGAGCGCTCGACGATGCTGCGGTCGAGCATGCGGCGCTCGGTCAGGGGCGCGGAGCGTGTCGTGGCCGTCTCGCCGGCCCTGGCCGAGCGTCTCGACGTCATCTATCCGGGACTCGAGGTCGACGTCATCAACACGGGCGTCGACCGCGTGCTGTTCCGTCCCGGTGTCGTCGATCTGTCGCCCTATGGTCCGGCCCCGCAGCGTCCGCTGATCGTGCAGATCGGCAACCTGATCGAGCGCAAGAACCCCGAGCGCCTCGCCCGGGCTGCCCAGCGGCTGTTCGCCGAGCGCGGTGGGGGCGAGCTCTGGATCGCCGGGTCCGGCCCGCTCGAGGAGCGGCTGCGCGGCATGGCCGGGGTCCGGCTGCTCGGCGCTGTGGCGCCGGAGCAGGTGCCCGTGCTGCTACGCGGCGCCGACGCGGCTGCGCTGGTTGCGCTCAGCGAGGGGTATGGCCTCGGTGCGCTGGAGGCGATGGCGTGCGGCGTGCCGCTCGTCGTCTCCACAACGGCGCCGGTGGCCCGTGATCTGCCCGAGACATCGGCGATTCGCGTCGATCCGACCAGCGAGGATGCGATTCTCGCAGGCCTGCGGGCGGCATTGGAGCTCCCACGCGAGGATCCCGCCGGTCAGGCCAAGGCCGACGCGCAGGCCGACGTGGTGCAGGCGCGCCGCATGCTCGACCTCCTGACGGCTGCCGCCGGCCGCAGCGCCTAGCTGTTCGCGAGCTCGCCGAGCAGGACGCCGGCATCCTCGCCGACGTACGGCGCAACGCCGAAGCCCTCTTCCCAGAGCGCCTCGACGCGGGTGAACTCCTCGTCGGTCACCGGCGTCGTGTCGGAGGTGGCGGCGAATTCGTCGATCTGCTCGACGTTGTAGATGTTCGGCAGCACGGTGGAGACCGCGGGCTCGTGCAGCAGCCACTGCATGGCCGCCTGTCCCATGGTGCGATCCTCGCGCTCGAGGAAGCGCACGGCCTCGACCTTCTGCACGCCCTCCATCAGCCACGACTTGGGGCGATGGCGACGGTGATCGTTCTCGCCGAACGTCGTCTCCGTCGTGTACCGCCCCTCGAGCATGCCCGACGAGTGGGGGACGCGCGCCACGATGCCAACGCCGTTCTTCGTTGCGTTCTCGATGAACTCGCGCCCGGGCTGCTGCTCCAGCAGGTTGTGGATCACCTGCATGGCGTGCAGGGGCCGGTTGTTGGCGACCCAGACGCCCTCGTCGCGCCAGCCGATCGCCGGCCCGAGCGCCACGCCGATGGAGCGCACGGTGCCGGCCTGGAGGAGCCCGTCGAGGTACTCCCAGAGCTGATCGTCCTCGAGGGCGTCCATGCGTGGGTTGTGCAGCTGGTAGAAGTCGATCTGGTCGCGGCCGAGGCGCTGGAGGCTCTGCTCGAGCGCGTACTTGACGAACGCGGGCGACCAGTCGTGCGGGCGCTCGACGTGGCCCTTGCGCTCCCAGGGGGAGTAGATGTCGTAGCCGAACTTCGTGCCGACCACGACCTCGGGATCGTTGCCGAAGGCCTTGTTGAGCAGCGTCTCGCCTCGGCCCTCGCCGTACGTGTCCGCCGTGTCGAAGAACGTGATGCCGCGCTCCTTGGCGTGGCGCAGGAGCGCCACGGCCTCGTCGTCGGTATAGGTGCCCCACCAGCCGGTGGCCAGTGTCCAGACGCCGAATCCCACTTCGGAGACCTCGACGCCGCTGCTTCCGAGCGTGCGCGTCTTCATGCCCAGAGGGTAGCGCGACTCCGGCCGGGATTCCGTGACGTCGGGTAGCGTGTCGCCCATGGCCTCCGCGATCCGCATGACGCAGCTTTCCTCGGGTGGCGGCTGCGCCTCCAAGCTGCCGGCTGCG
>JBILWG010000102.1:0-6775 GCA_044369995.1 Gaiellales bacterium
ATGAACCACCTCGGCGGTCCGTCGAACGCTCTTGGCATGTCCCAAAAGGGTCTGACCCCTTTGGGACATCCACCTACAGCTTCGACTCGTCGACCGACCAGATATCCGGCAGCTCGCGGAACTGCTCGGCGGCGTCGAGGCCGTAGCCGACGACGAACGTGTCGGGGATCTCGAAGCCGACGTAGCGGCACGCCACGTCGTTCTCGAGCCGCGCCGGCTTGGCCAGCAGCGAGCACACCTCGAGCGTGGCGGGCTTGCGCGTCCTGAGGTTGCGGAGCAGGTACGAGAGGGTGAGCCCTGAGTCGACGATGTCTTCGACGACGATCACGTCGAGATCCTCGATCGGCCCGTCGAGATCCTTGAGGATCCGCACGACCCCCGACGATTGTGTGCCCGTTCCGTACGACGAGATCACCATGAAGTCGATCGAGCAGGGGATCGTCAGCTCGCGGATCAGGTCGGCGAGGAAGACGAAACCACCCTTCAGCACGCACGTGAGCTTCACCTCGCGCCCCGCGTAGTCGGTGGAGATCTGCGCACCGAGCTCCTGCACGCGCTGCTGGATCTGCTCGCGGGTGAGGACGTGCTCGAGGAGGGCAGGGTGCTGGCTCATGCGATCTCCTCACGACGGCCGGAGCCGGGAGGCAGGAACATGATCGCGCCGCGACGGACTTCGGCGAGTGCCGCGCCGGGCAGCGTGCGGCGACGCGCGTCGCCGCGGAGCGCCTCGACGTCATCGTGGCCGAGCGTCACGCCGACACGCGCGGCGGCACGGCGCAGCGCGATGCGCTGGAGCGCCACGGGGGCGGTGGTGAGGGCATCGATCGGCACCGCGCCATCATTGCGAATGAGGTCGTCGGCAAGCGCGTCGAGCAGCGCGCGCTCATCGTCGGCCAGCAGAGCGGCGCGCGCCAGATTGCGCTCGGCGCCGGGATGGGCCAGGGCCAGGGCAGGGAGAACGTCGAGTCGGATGCGGTTGCGAGCCGGGCCCGCCACGAGATTCGTCGGGTCGTCGCGCCACGCGAAGCCCCGCCCGGCGAGCTCGCGCCGCACCTCGTCGCGCGAGCAGTCGATCAGCGGGCGTACCCATTGGCCGTCGCGCGGAGGCAGGGCAGCCAGTCCGCGTGGCGCGCCTGACGCGGCCAGCCGATAGAGCACCGTCTCGGCCCGGTCGCTGAGCGTGTGGCCGGTCGCGATCGGGTCGCCACCGGCAGCAGCGAGTGCGGCTGCTCGGCGCACGTCGCGCAGGCGCGCCTCGAGATTGCCACCGACGTCGACTCGGCCGTCGACGATCTGGAGTGGGACGGCGAGGCGCTCAGCCAGTGCGCGGCAGGCGGTGGCGTCCGCCTCTGACGCATCGCCGCGGAGCGCGTGGGCGACATGGACGAGGCGCACGGCGCAGCGCAGCTCGGCGAGCGCCACGGCCAGCAGGGTCGAGTCGGCGCCGCCGGAGATCAGCGCGACGACGGGCGTGCCGGCGAGCAGGTCGAGGGCGCCAGCGCGCGCTCGGATCCGCTCGGCGACGTCACTGCTCACGCGCAGCGAGCCTTCCGGCGTACGTCGTGCCGACCTCGATGTACTTGGCGTGCAGCGCCTCGCGTGCGTCCTCGTCGCCCGCGGCCTCCGCCTCGGCCATGCCGCGCTTGATCTCGCGCAGGCGCTCCTCGAAGCGCAGCACGACGGTCTGCTCGCCCGTCAGCTCGTCCTTGCGATCTGCGAGGACCAGTAGGCGTGGGCGCCAGAGCGCCGCGACGCGCGCCAGCTCCTCGTGGTCGGGCAGTGCAGCGTCGAGCGCGGCCAGCGCGGCCGGTGCATGCACCTGCAGCGCCTCCTGCGCAAACGGCGCGAACGGATCGTCCGAGAGCGTGTCGACGATCGCCGCGCGCACCGCGGCGTCGGAGAAATCGAGTGGCGAGCCGTCTGCGCCGTGCACCGCGAGACGCACGACGCCGGCCTCGAACGGGTACAGGTCGAGGTCGACGATTCCGGCTCCAGCGCTGGATTCGAGAGGCTGGCTCATCGGGCATCAGTGTGGCAGGTGTTGCAGTGCAGCGACGAACGCACGTACCATGGAGTCATGGAGGGGACGCTGGCAGATCAGGCAATGGAGCGCATCTTCGGCGTGGCGAAGCCGCTGATCGGCGTCGTCCACCTGCTCGCGCTGCCCGGCTCGCCTGCCTTCGACCGCACGGCGGGCATGCGTCCGATCGTCGAGGCCGCCAAGCACGATGCGCTCGTCTGCCAGGAGGCTGGCGTCGACGCGATCATCTTCTGCAACGAGGGCGACCTGCCGTACCGCGTCGAGGTCACGATGGAGCAGTCCACCGCGATGGCCGCGGTGATCGGCGAGATCGAGCCCCAGCTGGAAGTGCCGATCGGCGTCGACATGCTGTGGGATCCGTTCGCCACGCTCGCCGTCGGCCGTGCCGTCGGCGCGCGTTTCGTCCGCGAGGTCTTCATCGGCGTCTACGAGTCCGACATGGGCCAGCTGCGTCCCGATCCGGGTGCGGCGTTCTCGTATCGGCATTCGATCGGCGCCGACGACATCGCCGTGCTCACGAACCTGACGCCGGAGTTCGCCTCCCCGCTCGGCTCGCGCACGGTCGCGGATCGCGCGCAAGGCGCACGCTTCTTCGGTTGCGAGGCTGCGCTGATCTCCGGTCCGCGCGCTGGCTCGGCCTTCCGCTTTGCCGATCTCGAGGAGGCCAAGGCGGCCTGCCCCGATCTTCCGGTGCTCGCCAATACGGGCGTGCGGCACGACACGGCCGAGCGCATCCTCGAGACGGCGGACGGCATCATCGTCGGCACGTCGCTGAAGGTCGACGGCAAGACGGCCAATCGGATCGATCTCGATCGTGCCCGGCGCATGGTGGAGCTGACGCGCGTCGCCCGCGAGCATCACCTCGAGCGCATCGCCGAAGCGCGGGCCTGATCGCCACCGGTCTGCACCCGGCGCGGCTGCGAAGGGACCTCTAATGGAATACTGGACGAGCGTCGCAAATCAGCACAGCGCCTATTGGCTGTCCCCGGCGCACCCGGTGCTGCCCCCGACGGCGCAGTCGGCTGAGGCCATCGCCGAGGCGTACTGGTTGAGCCTCCAATCGTCGCTGCGGGGCGTCGTGCGCGCCGAGGGAGCCATGCTCGGGCCGATCCGGTTGACGGTCGCCAAGACCGGCGTCACGATCCTCGGCTTCGCCGCGGCGATCGTCGAGGAGGTGGAGGGCGGCATCGAGATCGCCTTCCCGATCGTCTCGGGTGCGGCATGCTCGGCGGCGGCCGGCGAGCTGCGCCTGATCGCGCGTGTCGAAGGCGATGGCGTGCGCCTCGGCGTCGTCGTCGACGGCTACCGCCCGCGGTTCGAGCGTCTGCGCATCACCACCTTCCCGATTGCGGCGCCCTACACGTTGACGCAGCATCTGGTGCACGGATGGGTGACGAAGCGCAGCCTGCGGCAGATCGCACGGATCATCGATCCCGTGCCCGTCGCGCCACCGGCGCTCGACACCCACGGGCGTCTCGCGGGCCTGAGCGTCGGCGTCGTCGGCGCCTCTGGCTATGTCGGTCGTCGGCTGGTGCCGGAACTGCGCGATCAGGGCGCCCAGGTGCGCGCGATCGTGCGGCGCCCGAACGCCGATCTCGAGCGCGTGGCGGATATCGAGGTCGTGCAGGGTGACGCGCTCGATCGCGACTCTCTCGACCGCGCGTTCGCAGGACTCGACGTCGTGTACTGGCTGGTCCACTCGATGGGGGCGGGCGGCGACTTCGCCGAGCTCGACCGGGTGGCTGCGCGCAACGCGGCGGCGGCGGCCGCTGGCGCCGGTGTGCAGCAGATCATCTACCTGAGCGGTCTTGGCGATGACGACCCCGAGCTCTCGCACCACCTGCAGAGCCGGCACGAGACGGGCGAGATCCTCGCCGCCGGTTCGGTGCCCGTCACCACGCTGCGGGCGGCGATGGTGATCGGTCAGCACAGCGCCTCGTTCCAGATGATGCGCGATCTCGTGCATCGGCTTCCGGCGATGGTGACGCCGCGCTGGGTGACCACGCGCTCGCAGCCGATTGCGTTCGCCGACCTGCGCGACTACCTCGTCGGTGTCTGCGCGCTGCCAGAGGCGTACGGCCGTACCCTCGACGTCGGCGGGCCGGACATCCTCACGTTCCAGGAGATGATGGAGCGCACCGCGGTGCTGGCCGGACGCCGCAAGCCGTTCATTCTGCCGGTGCCCGTCCTCTCGCCCGAGCTCTCGTCGCTGTGGTGCGGCTTCGTCACCGACGTCGATACCAACATCGCGCGTCCGCTCGTGGAGGGTCTCCGCAACGAGACGATCTGCCTGAACGACGACATCCTGCAGCTCGTCCCGAAGGAGCGCATCTCCTTCGACGACGCCGTGCGTCGTGCCCTGCAGGGCGTGCCGCTGCGCTACTAGGGCCTACTCGAGCGGCCAGACGAGGCAGTTGGCCTTGCGGCGCAGTCGACGCAGGTGCAGGCGGAAACGCAGTCGGCCGTAGAGCTTGCGATTCGGGCCGAACACCAAGAGGCCGATCTCGCGATTGCGCGTCACGTCGATCGTTGCCGATAGCGGGCGGGGCGAGTTGTAGACGAGCTGTCGCGCGTTGGCACCAGCGCCACGGGCGCGGGCCAGAATCTCGAGGATCTCCTCGCGCACGACCGGATTGCCCATCGTGCGGCGGGCAGCCGCGTTGGCGTTGGCGACCGGCAAGGTCACCGCGAGGCACACCATCAGCTCGGCATTGGCCTGCACGGCCGACTCGATCGCCGTCTCGACGGCTGCATCGTCGAACGAGATGTCGAACGAGACGAGCATCACCGGATGTCGCTCGGTGCGCTCCTCCGCGATCAGCGTCTCGGGAGCCCGGTCGCGGATCGCAGAGCTCACGGCGTCACTTGCGGGTCGGCGCCACCGTCGGCGTGTAGAGCGACGAGGCCTTGGCCAGCATGCGTCGCTTCATCCACGGCATGAACAGCACGAACCACACGACGGCGCCGGCCGTGCCGAGGATCAGCAATCCCCACACGTTCAGCCAGACCAGACCGACGACGCCGAGCAGTCCGATGAAGCCGAGGCCGGCGCGCGAGAGGTACCGGAACTGCCGTTGCGTCTGGGCCGCAACGCCTTCCAGGCGCTTGGCCTCTGCCGCGGTGTCGTAGCGCGCCCCGCAGCCGGTGCAGATCACGATGTCCCCGGTCTCGCCGCGCGTCTCGACGCCGCACGGGCACTTGATCAGGATCGGTGCCGGCGCCATGTGTGCATTGTGGACGTATCTCTAGGCAAACGCAATCGCGGGGGCTACACTTCCAGCATTCCCGGATGGAGAGCCGGGCAAGGGAGAAGGAGGAGTCATGCCAGGAGCGGAGGTATCGCTCGATCAAGTTGGTCTTATCAAGACCATGAAGTGGTACGACGGGTTCATCATTGGACTCGCCGGCCCGGGATTCATTCTCGCGGGCATTGCGGGATCGGTCATCACGCTCGGTCCTGTGTGGGCGTCGACGATCTGGTTCTTGTCGGCACTCGTCGGCGGTATGTCGGCATACATCTACGCCGAGCCGGCCGCGATGTTCCCGGACAAGTCCGGTGGTCTGTCGACGTTCGCCAAGGAAGGTTGGCGCCAGCACTTCTCGCTCGCCGGCCCGATTGCGACGTTCGGCTACTGGTTCGCCTGGTCGTCCGTGCTTGCCATCTACGGTGGCATCATCGGCACGCTCCTGCTCTCGCGCTTCAGCCCGAGTTCGCTTGAGTGGTCAACGCCGTTCCTGTTCATGGACATTACGTATCCGCGCCTCATCGGCGCGGCCTGCATCCTGGCGTGCTTCCTGTTCAACTACTTCGGCATGCGTCCCGCCGTGTGGTTCTCGTACGCCACGGGCGCGATGATGATCATTCCGGTGGCCTGCTTGGCGATCATTCCGATCCTCACGGGCAAGCTCAGCAACATTGATTTCGTGTGGAATACCGCCACGATCAACGGCAACGTCGAGTTCTACGGCGGCACGCCCGGCATGACGCAGGCGATCATCCTCGGCATCGTGTGGTTCTGGGTTATCGCGTGGTCCTCGTACTTCCCCGAGGCGCCGGCGACGTTCGCCCCCGAGTACCACAACACGCACCACGACACCCGCAACGCCGTCCTCTCGACGTCGATCATGGGCGTCGTGCTCTGCCTGCTCCTGCCGCTGACGGTTGTTGCCGTCGTCGGTATGGACTTGATCGCGGGTGACTTGACGTACATCGCGTACCTCACGACCGCGCTCGACGATACCGTCGGCACGGCGCTCGGTGCGGTCTTCACCGTGTTCCTCTGCGCAGGTCTTCTGCTCTCGATGAACACGGCCACGATGGACGGTTCGCGTGCCCTTTACGCCATGGCGGCTGAAGGTCTCACGATCAAGTGGCTCGCGAAGCTCAACAAGGACAGCGTCCCTGGTCGCGCAATGGCCTTCGACATGCTGCTCAACCTCTGCCTGGTGTTCATGATGCCGTCGCTGCTGTTCACGCTGCTCGCCGGCAACATCGGGTACGTGCTTGCGCACATCCTGGCCCTGTCGGGCTTCCTGCTTCTGCGACGCGACCGGCCGAATTGGCCACGCCCGCTCAAGCTGGGTGGGTTCTGGATCGCGGCCGCGTGGCTCTGCCTCTCGGTGAACATCATCGGCACGATCTTCGGTGTCCTGTACATGCAGTACACGGGCTACCTGGTCAAGGGTGACGACGTGACCGGGTATCGCGGTCTGGCGATCGCGATCTTCGTCGGT
>JBILWG010000103.1:0-6758 GCA_044369995.1 Gaiellales bacterium
GCCTCCCGGCGGGGCCGCCGTCGCGTGATGCGGTGCTGATCACCTGTGCGCTCGTCGATCCATCGGCGGGTGCGTGGGTGGTGCAGCGGCTGCTGCTTGCGATCGCGGGCGAGTCGCGCGATCGGGGTCTGATCGCGCTCGAGGCCTTCGCGACGCCGGTGGAACGACCCGATGCCCCGCACCTCGTGCCGCTGCCGCGCACCGAGCTCGAGGAGATCGGCTTCGTGGCCGTGCGTGAGTCCGGACCCGTTGCGCTGATGCGCCTCGATCTGCGTGGGCTCATCACCGTCCCCGTGCGAGAGCCCTCCCTGCTGGATCGCGTGCGCGAGGAGATCGCCGAGCGACGTGGCAAGCGCCTGCCGGCGCGGTACTGAGGATCCAGGGCACAGGCCAGTCGCCCCACTGGGGCGACTGGATCCCTGAGGGAGGAGAGAGTTGCAGGCTGCGCGGGCGGGACCGCACACAGCGTGGCGGAAAGCATCCGGCAGCCTGCATGAGGGAGTCTCGCGCCGGGCGCGCGCGGCGGTTCAGTAGTTGCGAGGCGAGATGATGCGGTGGAATACGGACGATCTGCGGACGGGCGTCGGGTCGACCAGGGCGGCACGCCCGAGCGCCCCTGGGGCTCAGACAGGAGTGTGGCGCGGTGCTCTCAGGAGCTGAGGAGCAGCTCTGCGATGTCCACCGCATTCGAGGCGGCGCCCTTCCGCAAGTTGTCTGCCACGACGAAGCAGGCAAGGCCATTGGGAGCACCCAGGTCCTCGCGGATCCGGCCGACCAGAACGCCGTCGCGACCTGTCGCCTGGCGGGCTGTCGGGTACGTCATCGAGTCGGCGTCATCGAGCACGGTGATACCCGCCTCGGCCTCCAGCATCGCGCGGAACGCGGGTGCGGACAGCGGCTCGCGGGTCTCCAGCCAGACGGCCTCGGAGTGGCCGTTGATCACCGGCACGCGCGTGCACGTCGCGGAGACGCGGAGGTCGGGCAGCTCGAGGATCTTGCGCGACTCGTGAACGAGCTTGAGCTCCTCATCCGTGTAGCCCTGGTCGCCGGAGAACGAGCCCGCCACCGGCAGGACGTCGAAGGCGATCGCCTTCGGATACTGGCGCGCCTCGGGATCGTCGTTGCCGGCGAGGACGTCGGCGGCCTCCTCGCGCAGCGCATCGATCGCGGACTGGCCTGTGCCCGAGACGGCCTGGTAGGTCGCCACCGTGATGCGGTCGAGGCCGACGGCGTCGCGCACGGGGCGCAGGATCGGCATCAGCTGCATGGTGGAGCAGTTCGGGTTCGCGATGATCCCGCTGTGCGAGTGGGCGGCGTGCGGGTTGACATCCGCGACGACGAGCGGCACGTCGGGCTGCATGCGGAACGCCGACGAGTTGTCGACGACGACCGCGCCCGCGGCGACGGCGACGGGCGCCCACTCGCGCGAGCGTGTGGCGCCGGCCGAGAAGATCGCGACGTCGATGCCCTCGAATGCCTCGGCCGAGACGGCTTGGACCGTCAGCTCCTGGCCCTTGAACGTCACCTTCGAGCCGGCGCTGCGCTCCGAGGCGAGCAGTACGAGCTCGTCGATCGGCAGCGAGCGCTCCTCGAGCACCTGCAGCATCGTGCGGCCGACGGCACCCGTGGCACCGAGGATCGCGACCCTAGCCACGGACGGCCTCTTCCTCGGTGGGATCCTTCTCGAGCTCGAAGGCGGCGTGGAGTGCCTGCACTGCGCGCGGCACCTCGCTCTTCTGCACCATGCACGAGACCTTGATCGGCGACGTCGCGATCATGCGGAGGTTGATGTCGAGGTCGGCGAGCGTCCGGAACATCTTCGCGGCGATGCCCGGGTGCGAGCGCATGCCGGCGCCGATCAGGCTCACCTTGCCGAGGTTGTGATCCTCTTCGACCTGCATCTCGCCGAGCGAGCCCTGGGCGTCCTCGATCGCGACGCGCGCAGCGGGCACGTCCTCGGTGGGGACGGAGAACGACAGCTCGGCCACGCCGTGCACGACGTTCTGCAGGATCGTGTCGACGTTCACACCATGCTTGGCGACGGCATCGAAGACCGTCGCGGCAGCGCCGGGCACATCGGGAATGCCGGTCAGCGTGAACACGACCTCCTTCTCGTTGTGCGTGACGCCGGAGATGATCGCCTCTTCCATGCCTTCTTCTCCAATCCAGGTTCCTTCTTCGTCTGAGAAGGTCGAGCGGGCGTGCACGCGCACGCCGTGATTGCGGGCGAGCTCCACGGAGCGGAGCATCAGGACCTTGGCGCCAGACGCGGACATCTCGAGCATCTCGTCGTAGGAGATGCGGTCCTGCTTGCGCGCGTCGGGGACGATGCGCGGGTCGGCGCTGAAGACGCCGGCGACGTCCGAGTAGATCTCGCACGCGGCGCCGAGGGCGGCGGCCAGCGCGACCGCGGTGGCGTCGGAGCCGCCGCGGCCGAGGGTGGTGACGTCCTTCGTCTCGGGCGAGACGCCCTGGAACCCGGCCACGAGGACGATCTTGCCGTCGTCGAGTGCCTCGACGACGCGGTCGGCGCGGATCTTCGTGATCTTCGCCTTGGTGTGGGCGGCATCGGTCTCGATGCCCGCCTGCGAGCCGGTCAGCGAGACGGCCTCGTAGCCCAGGTCGTGGATCGCCATCGCGACGAGGGCGCATGAGATGCGCTCGCCCGTCGAGAGCAGCATGTCCATCTCGCGTCCGTTGGGATCGGCCGAGACCTGGTTGGCGAGCTCGATCAGCCCGTCGGTGGTCTTGCCCATGGCGGAGACGGTGCCCACAACGCGCTTGCCGCGCTCGCGCATGGCGACCATGCGCTTGGCGACGTTCTGGATCTTCTCGGCGTCGGCGACGGACGAGCCGCCGAACTTCATCACGACGGTGTCGAAATCCTGCTCTGCGCGTGCTGCCATAACGCCCCGCATGGTTGCAGAGCGTGGTATTTCACGACTCAGTCAGGCGTCGATCGCACGACGCCCGTCGAGGGCTCGGCCGAGCGTCACCTCGTCGGCGAACTCGAGGTCGCCGCCCACGGGCAGGCCGCTGGCCAGCCGCGTGATGCGCGCACGGTCGCGCAGCAGGCCTGCGATGTAGGCCGCCGTGGCCTCGCCGGTCATCGTCGGGTTCGTCGCGACGATCACCTCGTCGATGCCCCCGCGCTCGACGCGGGCCACGAGCTGGCTGATCGTGAGGTCCTCGGGGTCCACGCCGTCGAGCGGCGAGAGCGCACCGCCGAGCACGTGGTAGCGCCCGCGGAAGGCGCCGGAGCGCTCGATCGGATCGACGTCCTGCGGCGCCTCGACGACGCACAGCGTCGTCTCGTCGCGGCGGGTGTCCCGGCAGATCGGGCAGAGGCCATCCTCCGCGAAGCCGAAGCACTCCGGGCAGGGCTGGATGCGCGCCCGCGCCTCCTCGATCGCCGTGGCAAGCGCGAGTGCGTCACCCTCGGGCACGCGCAGCAGGTGCACGGCGAGTCGCTGTGCGGAGCGACGCCCCACACCGGGCAGCCGCGTCAGCTCGCGGACGAGCGCCTCGGCAGAGGGCGGCAGCACGCCGGCTAGAACCCCGGCAGGTTGATGCCCTGCGTCAGCGGGCCGAGGCGGGACTGCTGTGCGGCCTCCGCCTGGTTCTTGGCGTCGTTGAGCGCGGCGAGCACGAGGTCTTGGACCATGTCCGGGTCGTCGGGATCGAGCAGCTTCGGATCGATCGTGATCGCACGCCACTCGCCCGATGCCGTGCACGTCGCGGTGACGAGGCCGTTGCCGGCCTGCCCGGTCACCTCGAGGACGGCCAGCTCCTGCTGCGCGGTGGCCATGGCCGCCTGCATCTGCTGGATCTGCTTCATCATCGCCTTCTGGTTCATCCGATCTCCTCTTCGCTGGCATCGAGCGTCTCCACGAGGTTGCGGACGAACTCCTCCTCGCGGGTGTGCGGGTCGTCGAGCTCGCCGTCGTACTCCTCCGAGTGCACGACGTTGAGGTCCACGTCCGCGGCGGGCGTGGCCTCACTCGGAGCAGTCGGCGACACGGCAGCGGCGACGGCCGGGGCCGTCATCGGCGGCGGTGGGCCGGCGTCGTCGGCGGTCTCGAGCACCACGCGCACCTCGGCGCCGAGCGAGGCGGTCAGTGCGGCGGCGAGCTCGTGCCGATTCTGCTCGCGATCGGCCTGGCTCTTCTGGAACTGGTTCGCGCTTGGAAAGGCGATGACGACGGCACCGCGCTCGATACGCAGCGGTGCGGCGGGCATCAGCATCGAGCGCAGCTTGGGGGAGACGCGTGACAGGGCCTCGTCCCAGACGTCGCGCAGTTCGGCGGCCGGCAGCTCGAGGTCGCCAGCGGGCGTCTGCGGCACGGCAACCGGGGCCGGCGGAGTGTCTGCCGGAGTGGGCGGGGGTGGAGGCGGCGGCGTGGCGGCGACGGGCGACGGGCTAGCGGCCGGCACCGGCTCGTCCTCGTCGTCGGCGTGCAGTGCCTCGGGCTCGCTCGGCGTTGCCGCGGGCGGTATCGCTGTGGGTGCCTCCCATGGCGGCACCTCGTCGTCTGGGGTCGGCGTGGCGGCGGCCGGTGGCGAAGGCGCCGGGGATGCGGCAGGGGGCGCGGGTGCGGTCGGCGTCGCCTCGACGGGGGGCAGTGGCGCAGCGGCACGGGTGGGCGCGCCGCCTTCGAGTGCCTCGATGCGGCGCAGGGCACCGTCGAGCGTGCGGTCGCCGGCGGGTCGGGCGGCCTTGATCAGCAGCAGCTCGAGCGCGAGCCGCGCGTCGGCGCCGCTGCGCAGCGAGCCCTCGGCGTCGAGCAGGCCGTCGATCAGCGCGATCGCCGCCGCCTCGGTCATCTGCGTCGCCGCGCGCTTCACGGCCTCTTCGACCGCCGAGCCGAGCATTGCGCTGCGGGGCGGCGCACCCAGCTCGAGCGTCAGCAGCACGGCGCGCAGACGATCGATCAGGTCGCGGATCAGTCGGCTGATGTCCTGGCCGCCCTCGACCAGCCCGTCGAGTTGCAGCAGGGCCGCGCGGGCGTCACCGGCGTTGACCGCGTCGATCAGCTGCGTCAGGACCTCGTCATCGACCACGCCGAGGATGGCCTGCGCGGACGCCGCGTCGATCGTGCCGCCGCTGGCGGACGACAGCTGATCAAGCGACGAGATGGCGTCGCGGAACGAGCCTCCGGCGTGGCGCGCGATCAGCCGCAGCGCGTCATCGTCGGCGCTGATCGATTCCGCGTCGCTGATCCGCCGCAGCGCCTCGAGGAGCTCGTCGGGGGTGGGACGCAGGAAGGCGAACGACTGGCAGCGGCCGCGAACCGTGTCGGGCAGGCGGTGCGGCTCGGTGGTGCAGAGGATGAAGATGACGTGCGGCGGCGGCTCCTCGAGCGTCTTCAGGAGCGCGTTGGCGGCATCGGTGGTGAGCGAGTGGGCCTCGTCGAGGATGTAGACGCGATACCGCCCGAGCACCGGCTGCTGGTTGACGCGGTCGCGGATCTCGCGGATGTCGTCGATGCCGCGATTGGATGCGGCGTCGAGCTCGAGCACGTCCAGCGCGGTGCCGTCTTGGACGGTGCGGCACGACTCGCACTGGAGGCACGGTGTGACGGTCGGGCCGTCGGCCTGCTGGCAGTTGAGCGACTTGCCGAGGATCTTGGCGAGCGACGTCTTGCCCGTGCCGCGGGGCCCGGCGAAGAGGTACGCGTGCCGGACCCGACCCTGCTCGATCGCGTTCGTCAGGGTCTGCACGACGTGCCGCTGACCGACGACGTGCGCGAGGTCCTGCGGACGGTATTGGCGGTAGAGCGCGGACACGGTGTGAGCCTACCAGCCGCTCGCGGGCACCACGCGACCTCCGCGGGCGCGAGGCCCGCGGAGGAGACGTAGCGGCCGTGCACCCTCTGTTGTGGGGAACCGGTCTGTGCGATTCACCGGCCAGTCGCTCCGATCAGGCGGAACCGCGGCGCACCGGCGGATTCTCTGAGTGCTGCTGCCTTCCGGCCCTGACACGGTTCGAGGTTGCCGATCGCGCGGGACCTGACCATCAACGCTCCTGGTGGCGCCCCGTACTCCTTGTTCCCCCCGAGAGAGGGGATTGATGCCCGGCTGAAGCGGATTGCCGGTCGAGGGAACCGCGAACTCCCCGCCTAGCACGGCCATGACGGAGGGTAGACGAAGTCGTCAGGCCGGGGGCGGGGTATCGCGAGGCGGTGGCGTCGTGTCCACGGCCGGAGGAGCCGCGGATGGTGGTGCGGGAGTCGCGGTGGGGGAACGACCGGGGTCGGCTGCAGTGGCCTCCACCGCCGGCGCGGCCGTCGCCGCCCGCTGTCGCGACCGGCCGAGCAGCAGGACCATCCAGACGATCAGCCCGGCGCCCAGCAGGGCGAGGGCGATCCCGATGCCCAGCAGCCACCAGCCGATGGTCGCGAGGATCGGGATGCGGAACCGCATGGACGCGTCTGCTGCGATGCCGGGCCTGCCGTCGGTCCGCAGCATCACGACGCGGACGTCCTGGCCCGCGAGGTCGGCGACCCGGACTGTGATGTCACCGGTCGCGCTGTCAGCCTGGCGAATCCAGAAGTCCCTGGTCGCCGGCGGCCTGACGCGCGTGCGCTTGCCCGGTTCGACCACGAGTCGCACGTCCAGGCCGTCGCCGGCGGCGATGTCCTGCGGGTTCGGCGTCGGGCTGCTGCTCGACTGATCCGCGGGCGCCTCGGTCGGCTCGAGGCGCGCAATCGTGGCGCCCTTCAGGTAGCGCGCGACGTCCTCCGACGCCGCGAGGCCGG